>JAYZBF010000208.1:0-8152 GCA_036338835.1 Planctomycetota bacterium | reverse complement strand
TACGGGTAAACTCCCTCAAGAACCCCTACTCGAGCATGCTCCACACGATCAACTTGCCGTGACCGGCACCATACACTGTGCCAAAATCATCCGTCACAGCAACTTGGTGCACGTGCATCGGCGCATCAATTTGACGAATGACTTCCTTCTTTTCTAAGTCAAGGAACTGCACCCAACCAGTATCCTTTCCGCCAACAGCCATCAACCACTTTCCTGACGGATGAAACACTATCTGTTCCACTAAGCCAATGACTTTCTTGTCGCCTTCAAATTCATGAGTCTTTTCGCCCGACGCTATATTAAATATCTCAACTCGACCCGGTGATTCCAAATGATCAATATTACCTATCGGACCAATTCCACCAACGGCAACCGATTTACTATCTGGCGAGAAACAAACGCTGCGAATTCCACCAATCGAGTGGATCCGTTTTTCGGGATCCCACGTATAGCACTTCGGCGCGTCAAACTCTGTCACTTCTGCGCCCGTCTTGAAATCCCAGATCTTAATCTTAGCGATGCGATCCACCGTGGCGATTAACTTCCCATCAGGGGACACTGCCGTCGCATAGAGCATATTCGGAAAATGATTTGGCGTGATTTTCTGGTGGGATACTAGTTCCCGCACTAATTCACCTGTTTCAGCGTCCCACAATTTACAGACCATATCATCACCGACACTTAACACGGTTTGGCCATCTGGTGACAAGAACATATTTCTAATCCAGCGGTCATGGGCATCCTCAATTCGCCGCACAATTTCGCGAGACTCTTTATCCCACCAAATCAAACAACGGTCATAGCTCCCAGAAACCAAGTGTTTTCCGGTATCCACCAAGCCCATGACATAACTGGTATGACCTTGAAATTCATGAAACTCCGGCTTATCAGCCATAGGATCGACCGAGTAGATTTTCGCATCTGAACTGCCGACATATACCGACGGCATCGATGTTTTATGACTGATTCGTAATAGAATGTCAGCGCGATTAATCTGTTTTACTTCTTTGAAGAACTTCGGTCCAATTTCAGCCATCTCATTTCACCTATTTATTATTCAATAGTCGCATAACACTCGATCACGATCAGCCTACGCCAATACCTCGGAAATCGCTTCCGTTCCGATATCGACTAACGGCACAGGTCGCGACCCCACATAATACTCGTGATGCGGATCAATTCCGACCGCGGTAAAAATAGTTGCAAATAATTCTGCCGCACCGACTTCACCATCCTTCACGTGTTGTCCATCTTCATCCGTACTGCCAAACACAGTACCTCCTCGAATACCGCAACCCGACAACGACGCACTCCAAGCCCGTGCAAAATGATCACGACCCAAGCTACCGTTAATCGTCGGAGTCCTGCCAAACTCAGAAAGCGTAATCACCAATGTATCTTCTAGTAATCCCCGCTCCTGTAAATCATCTAGCAACGTGGACATGACATGATCCAGTTCCGTAACCATCTCGAGATGAGTTTCAAAGTTCTGCCCATGGCTATCCCACCAAGCCCGCGAGACTTTTACAAACGGTGTGCCTGCTTCAATCAACCTGCGAGCGACAAGCGTTTGTTGTGCAAACAAGCTAGGGCCATATTTATCTTGGATACTTTTAGGTTCCCGCGTAACATCAAACAGCGTTTCACTGCTCATCAACCCACGCACGCGACCATAAGCAACGTTATGGCTGCCTAATACTGGCGACACTCTGCCTTGGGCAAATCGATTACTGAGCACTCGCCGCAAGTCTGCTCGCTCGCGATGATCTAAATCGCTGATACTTTCGAGCCGTCCGAGATTTTGAGGTTTGTTGTCTGTCGTTAAAAACATAGGGGCATAACGGGACCCTAAAAAGCCAGGGTGTCCAACAGCATTTCCACGACCTTCCGTCGCTGTATAAAAGGTCACATAATCTGGCACCTTGCTATCTTGTCGCCCTAGCTCGCGCGCCATCACACTTCCCATATCTGGATAACTCAAATTAGGCTCATCACGCCGCCCCAAATGCATCAACCGTGAACCGCCCCCGTGGTCTCCAATTTTTGTGTTCAGCGAGCGACTGATCGCTGTGTGTTTTAAACGTGTGGCCATCTTGGGCATCAGTTCTGAAATTTCAACACCCGGAACCGACGTTTGAATCGCCTGAAAGGGCCCTCCAGTCAATCGCCCAGGTTTGGGGTCAAATGTTTCTAACTGGCTTACTCCGCCAGCGAGCCACAACAGCAGAACTCGCTTACCGTTTTGTTTCAGTTGCTTGGAGAACGCTTTCGATTTCAGAATATCCAAGCTCATAACACTGGCTGCGGCACCAGCTCCAGCAAGCGTAGATTGACCCAAAAAACGGCGTCTTGAAAATGAATTTTGCAATGTCATAACGAATATCTACCTAACAAAAATGCATAAATGACCAATCATAAAACACTCCATCCAATCATACCAAACCTAATAATTGAATCTAACTTCACTACTCGTCAATAACGCCCACACGACTTGAATAATTGCCGCTTCCCGGCGGTCTTTGCGTTGTTTTAAATACTTCATCATTGCCCGCTGTTCTTGCTTCGTCACAGGCCTATTCATAATCGATTTGGAAGCCGTCGCAACAACTTCCTCATCGGTGGTCAAAATCATCAACTCGCCGATCAAACGATCTGCTCGGTTGGCTAATAAATCTTTTTCTAAGGCCGCGTCATTGCTAAACAACAATGCTTCATCAACACTCACTTGAAATTCATTATTGGGCACATCAAACTTTGCCGCCAACGTCCTCGCTTGGGCATGCACCAAATCAATCTCCGTCTGAGTTTTTACTAGATCCTCACTTACAAATTGACTTGGATTGCGCGCGCCAAACAACAGTGCTGCAGCATATTGTTGCGGCGTCAATGGTTTAACGTTGGCCACAGCGAACCACATTTGAGGAGGGCGATTTTCTCCATCAAAACGACTGCTGCGGGCATATGCTTTTGTTAAAACTAAGCCTCGAATTAACCGAGTTAAATCGTATCCGTGGTCACTCATGTCCTGTGCAAGAAAATCCAATAACTTTGGATGGCTCGCAGGATTACTTGGGTGCATTTGATCGAGCGGCATCACCAACCCATATCCGAACGTGCGATACCAAAGACGGTTAACAATCGACTTGGAAAAATAGCTGCTATCATCCCCACGCAATGCAATATCCAATAATTGAGCACGACGACTGTACTGCGGAAGTGGAACTGGCTGCTTGTCTTTTGCTAATTGTTCCAGTTGCTTTTTCTCCGCTTTTTGTTTTTCCGCATCAGGTGATGTCCACTGTGGTTCTTCAATGGCCTCACCCGAAAGAAACATCATTTGTGCATCTAACTGTTCACCGTCGGTCGTTTGATACTTCAGCGCCCCGTATTCACGTTCACCGATGAAATCACCATTTTCAAACAAGCGATTGAAGAACGATTTCATCCCATAAAAATGAGCTTGAGTCCACTCGATAACCAATGGGTGGTCGTGACACTTAGCACAGCTAATATTAACCCCGAAAAACAAACTGCTTGTTTCATTGGTAAGTTTGTCGAGATCTTTCACTCGCAGTTTCACGAACTTCATCGCTTGGCGTTCCGATTCATCCTCGTAATTGCCCAACAACATCGCTCTAAACATTTGGTCCCAACCGCGACGCTGCGTGACCGCCTGTTCTAAATAACTTTGCAATTCATTGTTGCCTGCGGGGGATAGCAGCAAATTCAAATCATAGGCCAAGTGTTTTTGATACGCCGGAGATTGCAACAATTGATCAACCATCTGCTCCCGCTTGTTACTGTCCTGGGACGTAACATATCGATCTACTTCAGCTGATGTTGGAATGCGGCCAATTAAATCTAATGTGGTCCGCCTCAGTATGTTGTAATCGTCTGCCATCGGAGCGGCTGTAATATTCACTTGCTGCATCTTCGCATCTAACATCGAATCCACGACATCTTGGATCAGAGTTTCTGCTTGAACCATCGATAATGGCACAAATCCAAGTGCGAGCAAAATAATTGATTGAGACAATCTCATAAGAATTCTCAGCCGCTGCAATCGAAATCACAATTCAGAAACAAGTCTAGTGGTTACGAATTGCTTGATTGAGTTATGTGATGGGAAGGTTTTCTTGAGGTAGGACGATTTGATCGGTGCCAGTGAATAATACCAATAGCACGTCAACTTGCTTAATACTATTATCACAAAAAACGCAGCTAAAGCAAAGACCGCAGTAATATTTACCTAGATTCTCTTGTTTTGCGCCATTCAGCCCCTTGAGGATGTCTGAAATCGCCGTCATGATGGGGGCTTAACAATTTATTAAAGACCTCCATGGATGAACCATTTCCCAGATTAACGATGCGGGAATCATCCAGCAGATACCAGACAATTGACTGGCTTCTGTTTTTATTAGAATTTTAAGGAGACATCGTCATGGCACACTATATAGGTGCAAAAGCCAGAGTTAACCGCCGTTTAGGTACTTTGGTTTATGAAAACAGCGGAGCTGTCCGCGCATATGACCGACGACCTGCCCCTCCGGGGATGCACACTCGTCCGCGTAGGCTTTCCAACTATGGATTAGCACTACAAGAAAAACAAAAGATCAAGCATTATTATGGGCTTGGTGAACGCCAACTACGCCGCTACTTTGCAGGCGTCAGTCGCAAATCAGGCAACACCGGTGAACTACTGCTACAAATGTGCGAACGCCGTTTGGACAATGTAGTACGTCGCGCTGGCTTCGCTCAAACTCGACCGCAAGCACGACAAGGAGTCGTCCATGGGCACTTCCTAGTCAACGGTGTTCGCACCAACAAACCATCTTACCAAGTTCGTCCCGGTGACATTGTCACCGTACGACGTCGTAATAACATCTTGAAACTCTACCAAGGCGTAACATCCTTGGCGGAAGGTGAACCAGTTGAATGGCTCGCATCCGATACAGAAACGTTGCGAATTACGGTTCAAGGTAACCCCGGACCAGCGGACGTTAGCTTGCCCGTTGATGGAAACATGGTTGTTGAATTTATGTCGCGTTAAGGTTAATCGATGCATTCTCGAGTCGTTATACTTGGCGGAGGGCCTGGAGGCTATGCTGCTGCGTTTTTGGCGGCTGACCAAGGTCTAGACGTAACCCTTGTCGAAGCAGATCCACATCTTGGGGGTACTTGCTTGCTGCGAGGGTGCATTCCGTCCAAAGCGTTGCTACACGTAGCTCACGTTATTACGCAAGTGGACGATCTATCCGCGAATTGGGGCGTTCAATTTGACGCACCGGTAATCGACCTCGCAACATTGCGTCAACGCAAGGATAGCTTAATTTCTGCGCTCGCCGGCGGGCTTAAACAACTTGCAAGTCGCCGCAAGGTCCAAGTGATCCAAGCGCGAGGGTCATTTGTGGATTCCACCACTTTGCAACTTGAAGGAGATGACGCATCCATTGCCAATGATGGTACTTTGACGTTTGATTATTGCATTGTGGCCACCGGTTCTTCGGTTGCTGTGCCAACAGTCTGGCAAACAGATTCCACACGTGTCATGACATCGGATGAAGCATTGCAGTTGTCAGAGATACCGTCATCACTGCTAGTTGTTGGCGGTGGCTATATCGGACTGGAACTCGGCAGCGTATATGCACAACTCGGAGCACAAGTCTCTGTTGTAGAAATGGCCGATCACTTGCTGCCTGAAGCGGATAAAGACCTAGTCAAACCGCTGCACAAAAAACTTATGCAACTTCTGGATGAACGGATTCATCTTAGTACCAAAGTTGGCGAGTTAACGCCTGGTCCAACTAGTGTTGCTGTGCAATTGGAAGGCCCCGACGGGATGACCAATAAAAGCTACGAACAAGTGTTAATTGCTGTGGGGCGAAAACCTAACTCACAAAACTTAGGATTAGAGAATACGTCAGCGACAACTGACGACGCTGGTTTTATCTGTTGCAACGAACGTCAGTTTACGAACGATTCTCACATTCTTGCTATTGGGGATGTCTGCGGAAATCCAATGCTCGCTCACAAGGCAACCGCTGATGCCCGGCAAGCGGTCGCCGCCGTGCTCGCTCAATCAGAAGAGTCAACGACTGCGCATGCCGCAAGTGGGGCAGGTTCAACATGTAATCCATGCATACCCAATGTTATCTTTACCGACCCAGAAATAGCTTGGGCCGGCCTCACAGAAACAACTGCCAAGCGAGAAGACATTGATTACCAAATCGCAATCTATCCGTGGGCTGCTAGTGGTCGCGCACAAGCAATCCGACGTAGTGCTGGTCGAACCAAATGGTTAATTGAACCGGAAACACAGCAAGTGCTAGGATGTGGCATCGTCGGCCCTGGCGCTGGTGAACTCATCTCAGCAGCCGTGACTGCTATCGATCAACAATGGACAGTTCATCAACTCACCACTTCAATCGCGCCACATCCGACTCTCAGTGAAACATTGTCAGGAGCTGCAGAGGTCTTCCTTGGTGAAGCAATCGAGATCTATAAACCTAAACGTATCTAGTAGGTGTGCCAACAGCTACTCAACTTTCGCATTCATCATATGCGATGTGCTCGTGAATTTTCAGCTCAGACGTTATTCATCAGAAGTGGTGTGTCGTGCCAGATCAACGACACGTGTAATGGTTACGTGTTGAGTTTTTAAGCGATAAAGGTACCCGCGACGACCAAATACGCCGATGTGTTTTGTTAAATAGTGTGCCAGATTCAAGCCAGGCACCGGAGTCACAAATACTTTGACATCACCCTGTTCATCCACCAATGCATATTTTGGTGCGCCCTGCCGCGATGAATGGACTTCCATCAAGTAGCCCGTTTCTTCATAAGGTGTGCGTTGGGCTTCCGTGGTTAGTTTCCCCTGAGTGGATGGGTCTACCAAATCCCTAGCGATATCCGACGTTCGCAGAGGCAATACATCACCATTGATGTTCATTAATCTCCGCGGCACGGTTCCTAAGGATGTCTTCGTCAATCGTAATCGCTGTTGGTAAATATCTTGAAACTGTTGGATTCTACCCATCAAATTCTCCCACTGGGATCGCTGTTGAACCGGCGCTGTGTTCAACATTTGCAACACCTGATTGCGGATAGGACCCAATTCCCATTCCGACGTTTTTCGAGCTACCATTTGCGATAGGTAGTTTTCAAGGGCGCTAAGGTCGCGCGGCAACGCTACGGTAGTGGTATCGCTGGTATTGTCCAACAAGGTAAAAGAGGCAGGCTGTACATTGAACCTTTGACTTGATTGAGCACCTCGACTGCGTGCAGGGTTTAACCACCGCGGTACAAATCGATTACTAACCTGGCCTGCAGTGTCAGTCGGTTCACCGACAGATTGCTCGTATTGCACTGGTTGTACGCGATTGAATTGGGCAGGGATTGAATTGGCTTCCAGAGGTGAGGTTGAGGTCAAATCAACTAGTGTCTCCGCATCGCCCTGCAGTTGGAGATTGCGTTTAAGCATCCATCTGAATTCGCCACGCGGAGGAGCAATCCTCGTTAACTGTAATTTTCGACCATTGCTGGACAACGCCATTTCACGAAATCCCAGAATTTGTACAACCTCACCACGGTCTAATTGCACCATCCGCAAATGAGAACGTTCCGACTGCTCGGGTTGACCGATCCACGACGGCACACCTGCCGTTGTGATTGTCCCCTGTACACCGTCACTATCGATAAGAAGAAATCGCGATTCGACCCAACTAAAACACCGAGGGGTTGGACGGATGGCTACATAACCATCAGACGTCTCCATGTATATGTCCACGACAGTTCCAACGGGTAATTCATCGCAAATAGTTTGATCCGTGGTAGGGGAAGTATAGACGGCGGCACGACGTACCTGTACTTGAGCACGATGAAAAGAGGATCCCTCTTGAGCCACGAGCTGTAAACTACCTAGCACGATCGAAAACGACATTACAATCAAAGCTGAAAACACTCGATTCATACGACCTACCACCTCTAAAAACTATTTTTCTCCCATGGTTAATTACAGTTTTTACCGGCTCCAAGCAATGGCAGAATTACAAATGCACTAGTAGCCTTGTTCACAGACATTTGTGTTAATTTGTGGCGAAGGTTGCCCGTTCCACGCTAATTACCAAGCTTTCCAAATGCCCTACGAAATCGT
>JAYZBF010000207.1:0-5160 GCA_036338835.1 Planctomycetota bacterium | reverse complement strand
GGATATCCCACATCGATGTCGCTCGTTTTTTGTACCGTGGGCGCGGGTATTTCCGCATTGAATTGGCTGTGGTAAAGTTACACTTGAACATCGTCTTACCGATCAGCAGACTAACGATCCTAAAGTCATGTCAAAAACAGCAAACGGCGACCCTATTTCCATATAAGAATCCCCAGCGCACTTAAGGTATCCACACTTTGATTATTATTCTTAGTTCCGAAACAACGGAACAACAAATCGACAATTTAACAAAACACATTGAGTCGTTAGGGTTGACACCCCACTTGAGTGTCGGAACATTCCGAACGATCATCGGTGTGATTGGGGATGAATCGAAGATTGATGCGGATCAACTTAGCGCGTACCCCGGCGTATCATCAGTCGTTCCAATATTGCCTCCTTATAAATTGGCGAGCCTCGACGCCCACCCACAGTCGAGCGTCGTCGAGATCGGCAACGTAAAAATCGGTGGCGGTCAACTCGGCATGATATCGGGTCCCTGTTCCATTGAATCGGCTGAAGGCCTTGATTCGATTGCATCTGCAGTTGTCCAGGGTGGTGCGAACATTCTACGTGGCGGTGCCTACAAACCACGGACCAGTCCTTATGCGTTTCAAGGTATGGGAATTGAAGGATTAAAAATCCTTCGCGAGGTCGGTAATCGCTACTCCGTACCGGTCGTCACTGAGGTAACTGACCCGCGTAATGTTGAGGTAGTAAGTGAATACGCAGATATGTTACAAGTAGGCGCTCGGAACATGCAGAACTTCGTGCTTCTAACCGAGGTGGGTAAATGTGGTAAGCCGGTCCTGCTTAAGCGGGGGATGAGCGCTACGATTACCGATCTCTTGATGAGTGCTGAGTATGTATTGGCGGCGGGCAACCCAAATGTGGTATTGTGCGAACGAGGTATCAAAAGTTTTGATTCCGCCACGCGAAATCTATATGATGTTGCGGCTGTCGCAGCTATTAAGACATTAACACATCTGCCGATTATCGTGGATCCAAGTCATGCCACTGGCCGCCCCGATATCATCCCAGCTTGCGCCTACGCGGGTTTGGCCGCAGGTGCTGACGGCGTCCATATTGAAGTACACAATCATCCAGAAAAGGCATTTTCCGACGGACCACAGGCGTTGTCTCCCTCGGAATTCGCAACCACTTTTAAGAAACTCGAAGAAATCGCTCGCGTCTTCGGCGGGACCTTCCAATAATCCAAGGAATTACAGGACCATGCGTAAAACATTTATTGCAGGAAACTGGAAAATGAATCTGAACCAGTCCAAGGCCGCAGACCTTACGGCGGGGCTTGTTACTAAATTGGCGGATAACACCGAGGTCGACGTCGCCATTTGTCCAAGTGTTGGTTACTTGTCGGGAGTCGCTGAGCAACTCGCCTCATCAAATATCTCATTAGGCGCGCAAAACCTATACCCCGCCGACGCCGGAGCATATACTGGTGAACTTAACGCAGAAATGCTGTTGGACTTAGGCTGCGAATACGTCATCCTAGGTCACAGTGAACGACGACACCTTCCCGACTTAGCTGAATCGAACGGGTTTATCAATCTAAAAATAAGGTCGGCATTAACACATCGCCTTAAACCAATCCTGTGTGTTGGTGAGCTTCTGGAAGAACGTGAAGCTGGACGAACCACGTCCGTTATTGAAGAGCAACTAACCAATTCTTTGGCGGATGTCACATCAAAAGACATGGAAATTGTTACGATTGCATATGAGCCAGTTTGGGCCATTGGAACCGGTAAAGTGGCCACGCCGGTTCAAGCTGAGGAAATTCACGGCAGTATCCGCGTTTGGCTGAGTAATCGATTTAACGATGTCGTCGCAGACGCCACTCGAATTCAATACGGGGGAAGTGTGAAGCCGGAAAACGCTCGCGAATTACTAAGACAGCCTAATATTGATGGTGCTTTAGTCGGCGGTGCCGCTCTCAGCACGGAATCCTTTATCGGTATTATCGAAAACGCCTAATATTGTAATTTTCGTGTCGGTAAGGGAATGGCACTTGCAAGGCTAATCTTGCCATTCGCCCATTTACAAAAACCACCATTCCTGCCAAATTGGTAGATTGTCACTAGTATTCCTCGTTTTTTCATTGGATGTCGCAGCGCAATGTTTGAATTCTTGTTGATCGCCGATTCGTCCGGATTCTTTCTGGGTATGTTGGGCGTCATTCTGTTCCTGTTATCACTATTTCTAATATTTATCATATTGATTCAACGTGGAAAAGGTGGAGGCATTGCCGGGAGTTTAACCGGCACCGCTCAAAGTGCGTTTGGTGCGCGGGGCGGTGATATACTGATGTGGTTAACACTCACCATGACCATTATCTGGATACTGTTGTGTTGTCTCACAATTTTCTTTTATAGTCGTACGCAACCTCCTGTAGCCGAGGGAAGCGACGACGCAGATATCAAAACAGAAGCGGATTCGCCAAGCGGATTGAATCCTGAGTTTGACGGCCTAGATCCACAAATAGATATGTCCCCACTGGTAAACCCACCAGATGAAACAGACACCGATACGAGCGTTGACGACACGTCGACCGAAACCCCACCCAATACAGATGAACCGATGTCGGACGACACTTCAGCCGATGTTCCAGTGAATGAAGATGCAGCTGCCGCGGACAAAAAATAAATTCCAAAAAGTAATTTGGTTGTATCACTAGCATTGCAGCAAAATATAGATTGGTTGTAATGCCGCACATTGGCACTCTTCCCAGCGGGATAATAGCATGCTCCACAGTATGACCGGACAAGGCACGGGCGATGCAACGAACTCCGATTACACGGTGACAGTTGAATTACGTTCGGTCAATAATCGTCATCTAAAGTTTAGCATTCGGCTACCGGATTCCATCAGCGTATTCGATCACCAGATTGAATCACAGTTGCGAAAGCATCTGAGTCGTGGATCCGTATCGGCGCACATCCAAATCCAACCGTTGCAACGAGCTCGAACCGTTCAGCTTGACGAATTATTAATTTCGGAATATGTGGAACAACTACGATCTGTCTTAAACGTCCCTGACCTGCTGCCATCTCCCGAGTTGTTGATAAGCCTTCCCGGGGTCATCAGTCAAACAGTCGCAGAACTAAACACAGATGATGGTCTTGGCGATTTGATTCTTCAGGCATGTAGTATAGCGACCCAGAATCTATTGGAAATGCGTCAAAGCGAGGGCACGCGACTGTGCGAGGACATCCTCGCTAACTTAAGCGTCATTGGGGAAAATCTGAAGGGGATTACCGCACAAGCTCCGTTGGTCATTGAACAATTTTGCGATCGCATTACAGACAGAATAAATGCCCGTCTGTCGCAACACGAAATCACTTTAAGCGACACGGACCTTATTCGTGAAATTGCGATCTATACTGACAAGTGTGATATCTCGGAGGAAATCGTCCGGATTGGCAGTCACCTTCACCATATGCATGAACTTCTTAATGAGACAACACACAACGGGCGAAAACTTGATTTTATGACCCAGGAGTTGTTGCGTGAGGTAAATACTATTGGATCCAAGGCGAACGACGTCACAATAGCAGGGCTTGTGGTGGATACCAAAGCTGCAATTGAACGCATTAAAGAACAAGTTCAGAATATTGAATAGGCATGAACGCAATAGAATCCAACGGAAAACTAGTGATTATTTCCGGGCCCTCTGGTGCCGGTAAATCCACCGTTGTAGATTTATTGCTTAAAAATTGCCCGCTACCCTTAGAACTCAGTGTTTCCGCTACAACTCGACCCCCACGCAAGACGGAAGTGGACGGTGAGGCCTATCATTTCCTCGATGAGCAAGCATTTGCGCAATTACGCGACGCAGGCGCTTTCCTTGAGTATAAGGACGTATTTTCGAGTGGATATTGGTATGGTACCCTTCGTGAAACAGTAACCACTGGTCTAAATCAAGGTTTATGGGTAGTCTTAGAGATTGATATCCAAGGCGCTTTTAGCGTTTTAGATTCAATTCCTGATGCGACTACAATTTTCATCCACGCTGGCACCCTTGAAGAGTTGGAACGACGACTGACGAGCCGCGGTAGCGATTCGACTAAGTCTATCGCTCGGCGACTACAGGTTGCTCGCGATGAAATGTCATTCCGTGAACAATACATGCACCAAATCACTAATACGGATCCGATGCAAGCGATGTCGGAAATCTGTTCCATTTTAGAGAAAGTCGGAGAATAAATTTTATGCTTGAAGAACTTAAAGAAGAAGCAATCATTGAAAAGGTTGGCGGTCGATTCAAACTGTCAACTTTGATTCAAAAACGCATTGTGCAACTAAAACAGGGTTCGCGTCCACTTGTTGATATGCAATCTGACAATATGATGGAATTGGTCTTGCAGGAAATTTTACAGGACAAGATTACGCTTGATACCGAAAATCAAGTTCACACGGCGGAGGGGGAAACTGCTGTAACGGACGTTCCAGACATTAATCCTTTGGAACTATGAATTCGCCTTCGGCTAACACGACTCAACGTTCAATCGCCGTTTGCGTGACGGGTGGGATCTCAGCCTACAAGATGGCTGGTATTGTTTCGACCCTGGTTCAACAAGGTGATAATGTTACGGTAATCCTGACAACCCACGCGCAGCGATTCGTTGGCGAAGCCACTTTCTTTGCACTAAGTGGCAATCCGGTCATAACGTCGGTTTTTGACTGTGACAACGCGCCGTTTGGTGCCCATATCAATGTCGCTCGGACCTGTCAATTGTTGCTGGTCGCTCCCGCCACTGCTAACTTTATTGCTAAAGCTGCTCATGGGATAAGTGACTGTATCGCAAGTACGATCTATCTGGCATTTGATGGCCCGATTCTGGTGGCGCCGTCCATGAACGACGAAATGTGGAATAAAGCTGCTACTCAGCGCAATATAAAGTCCATTAATGGCGATGGCACGATAGTGATTGGTCCCGCTACCGGTTGGCTTAGTTGCCGCAGCGACGGAGCCGGTCGCCTCGAGGAAGACGATGCTATTATGGCAGCAATCGATTTACATTATCCTTCTACGTAACACTGGGAACGCTCAGGTTTTGGTAACTACATGTCCAAGATACTTATCACGTCAGGCCCTACGCGACAACACATCGACCCTGTACGTTACATCACCAATTCTTCCAG
>JAYZBF010000206.1:0-11772 GCA_036338835.1 Planctomycetota bacterium | reverse complement strand
TGAACTGGGTGGTGAGCCATTTCTCCACACGTAAGAAACTCCTTGCTATCCGGTTGACAAACCCCTGTAATCTATAAGATTTTAAAGTCTATCTATAACCTTTACCCCAAAATCGACTCGGATGGCTTGTCACACTCCGCCATTGTTCTACAGGCCTAAAACATCGTTCATAGAATACAGCCCCGCTGATTGTGCGGCGACAAATTTAGCTGCGGTTAACGCGCCCAAAGCATAACTATCCCGATTTGACGCTCTTACAGTTAGCTCGATCGTCTCACCAAGCATCCCAAATACGATCGTATGTTCTCCCGGATTATCGCCAGTGCGAATGGCGTGATAGGCAATTTCGTTGTGCTCGCGAGCTCCCACTTGACCCTGCCGCCCGTGAACCGCTGCGGAGATCCCCATCGCTTCCCCAATCAATTCACCAAAACGCAGCGCCGTTCCACTAGGTGCGTCTTCTTTGAATCGATGGTGACGCTCTAAAATCTCTACATCCGCGCCACCAGGTACATCCTTGAGTACAGCGCCAGTCGTTTGAGCTAGCTTCATAACCAGATTCACAGCGGTACTCATACTCGGCGCCCATACTATCGGAATCTGTTCACTTGCCAACCAAATTAAGTCTTGTTGTTCCGAATTTAAACCTGTTGTGGCAACGACCAAAGGCGTGCCTTCGGCTAGACATTGTTGCGTGATACTCTCCGCACCTGCGGGTACTGAAAAATCCACAACCACATCGATATCGCTGTTCCAAGCTGGACTTAGTGCAACATCAATCGTTCCAATACCAGCAACCGCTCCCGCATCCTCACCAGCACGCGGGTGTTCTGCGGATTCAAAAGTAGCTACTAAATTCAATTGTTCGTCGACGCTGGACAAAGCAACTAAACGTTGTCCCATGCGACCGGCAGCACCATGTATGGCAAGTCCTAAATTACTCATTGTTAATATCCTTGTCCGTGTTAACACCGATGTTACATCGGTTTGCTATGTCTATCATTCGAATCCAATTCAGAAAGTTAGCCTAGCCATAAATTTTAATAGCGCGAATAATTTCGTCTAGGTCATTAGAGACAGCAACTGCACGATTTGCGTAATTCGAGCGTGTCATGCCACGTACGCCTAATACTTCGTTGAATTTGTTCTGATCCGTTGTGTGATATGCAACCGTTGCCGTAGGATCTTTGAGTTGGTGGCCCGTTAGAATACAAACAACTCGATCACTCGCTGCAATGATTCCTTGTTCACGTAATAATTTCACGCCAGCCACACTTGCCGCACTTGCAGGTTCGCAACCGATGCCCCCCGCGCCCACTTGGGCTTTGGCATCAAGCATATCTTGGTCGGAAACCTCGCGGACAACACCGTCGCAATAATCTAACGCTCGCAAACATTTATCGAGATTGACAGGGCGGTTGATTTCAATCGCACTCGCAATCGTCGAGGCTTTTTTCTGCTCCACATCCAATTCGTGATAATATTGTTCCTGAATGGAGCGATCAATGCGACCGTCATTCCATCGTAGCGATCGATTCTCGTATAACTCATGTAACGTATTGGCTCCACAAGCATTGATTACTGCAAGTCGTGGTATTCGGTCGATTAATCCTAGCTCGAACAGTTCGATAAATGCTTTCCCAAAGGAACTTGAATTCCCCAGATTTCCACCCGGCACGACAATCCAATCGGGCACTTCCCAGCCAAGACCCTCAATCACTCTGTACATGATTGTCTTTTGACCCTCGAGCCTAAAGGGATTGATACTATTCACCAAATAGATATCGAGTTCTTTGCAGACTTCGCAAACCCTCAGCATCGCATCATCAAAGTCCCCAGCAATTTGGACAGTCAACGCTCCGTACTCGAGTGCCTGAGACAATTTACCGTACGCAATCTTCCCAGAGCCAATAAAAATCACGGATTTCATCTGTTGGGACACCGCGCAATACATCGCCAACGAAGCGGAGGTGTTTCCCGTGGAAGCACAAGCCGCACGTTGGGAGCCCACGCTGCGAGCGTGGGTAAAAGCAGCGGTCATGCCGTTGTCTTTGAAACTGCCGGAAGGATTCATTCCTTCATATTGCAAAAACAGATTACCACTCTCCATGCCGACGTAACGGGAAACCGTATCGGCTTGCTGCAGAATCGTTTGACCTTCACCCACCGTAACCACTTGCTCACGCAGAGCGAACGGCAACAACTCATGGAAACGCCACACACCGCTCCGCGCTAACGGGTCGAATCGCTGTGACCATTTGTCCTGAAAAATCGCCCAACTCTCGGGGGCTGGTCCAGATTCCCAATCATATTTGACGTCCAATAAACTGCCGCATTCCAAACAACTCGTCAAAACTTCGTCGACAGCATAAACTTTACGACAGTCTACATGAATGCATTCTTGGTACGCTATTTCGCGAAAATTCACTTGCTACGGCCGTGACAGTGGTTGAACCTTTTCCCACTAACCTTATAAAAAACGAGGGTTTTGTATTTTGTCTGTAGAGGAAGTATAAATCAGCCACCAATTTTCAGCAACAAGTCTCCTAATACATTCTGGCGTTGATGAGGTGCTTGCCGATTTATTGGCCGTTTTTAATGACACCACGAGGTTAAAATCATTGACAGCACGATTTCCGATTCTTAAAATTTGCAGTTCAAGTCGATTGGTGAAATACTTGCTATAATTTCAGTGGACTTTTGATCGCTTGTCCGTTTTCGGTCGGTAGCCCACCAATCTTCATGATCACTAGAAAGGCTTGCTACAACACGATAATACCAATCGTCAATACACTTTTAATTTCCACACTAAACCTATCATGACTCGACCTAAAAACGCGATGAAAAAGCTGGAATCTAGACCATTCAAAAAAATATTGCTGTCACTCCGCGCTCGTTTGCGAGGCGATGTATCGGCAATGGCTGAATTGGCGTTGGGTCAAGGCAAAACTGCCGGCGGTAGTGGTTCATCTCCTTCAAACCATATGGCTGACAAAGGAACTGATCAGTATGAGCAAGAATTTACGTTGTCGCTCGTGGAAAACGATGAAGAAACACTCCAATGGATCGCCGATGCTCTCGACCGCATCGAACTCGGGGTCTATGGTGCATGTGAGCAATGTGAGCGCAAGATTCCCAAGCAACGATTAAACGTCCTTCCCTTTACCGCACATTGCGTAAAATGTGCGAACGAAATACAAACAGGCTAACCGCATGAATAGTAACGAGGACGCAATCGGGCAAACCGATGACTCGTCCCCTTCATTTGGTCGCCGCTGCGGACTTTTCGCGTCGATCGCCATTGTTGGGCTTGCGTTTGACCTCTGGTCGAAATCCTATATGTTCTCCAAGCTTGGATTGCCTGGCAAACGTCCCTTGGAACTGTGGTGGATCATTGAAGATTTTTTCGGTTTTCAAACAGCCGTTAATCAAGGGGCATTGTTTGGCATCGGGCAGGGGGGGAGTTCGTTTTTCGCAATGGTCTCCGGTGTCGCTCTGCTAGCAATTACGTTTTGGTTTATCAAGAGTGATGGGTGGAAAAGCCGCTGGCTCACCGTCTGTCTAGCCGCCGTTACTGCCGGTATTCTTGGAAATCTCTATGACCGCTTGGGGCTATGGCATCCCACTGATACATTTGCAGATGACTATTCCAATTTTGCCTATGGCGTACGCGATTTTATCCTATTCACATATCAGGGTCACGTCTGGCCAAATTTCAATATTGCCGATTGTCTATTGGTTTGCGGTGCAATCATGCTTGGCATTTTCTCCTTTCGCCAAGAAGCGACAAGTAAAGAATCCGATGGGTATACGGGTCTTGATATCGTAAAATCTGAACAACCCAAGAACGAAACGAAAGCAACCTAACAAGCTAACAGCATTACCATCATGAACAATCGCCTTGAACGACTAACTATTCAGCTTAACGAACTCGATACCCAATTCAGTTCGCGGTTGCTCGCTGCCGTAAAATATGCCGTTACCGCGGGACAACAAACGCTCACTCGATTCCAAGATGACCAACTTGAGGTTATCAAAAAAGCAGATCAATCACCTGTTACGGTGGCAGACACGGAGGCCGAGTTGCTACTACGAAAATGCATTGCCGACGATTTTCCCGAGGACGCGATACTTGGCGAAGAATTCAGCGATGTCGCTGGCTCAACTGGCTATCGCTGGATCCTCGACCCGATCGATGGCACCAAGTCATTCATCTCAGGCGTGCCACTCTACGCTACGTTGATAGGTATCGAACAGGAGGGTAGCAGTCAGGTTGGCGTGATCTATATACCTGCTTTGGATGAACTGATTTTTGCCGAAATTGGCAAAGGGGCTCGTTATTGTCGCGGCGCGGCAAAAATGACCGAGCCCAAAGTTTCCCAAGTTGCGACACTTGCGGATGCCTGCTTTGTGACAACCCAAATAAGCACCTATGACGAGTGTAACCGCCGGCAAGTGTTCCGAGACATCGAGCAACAGGCGTCTATAACTCGTACTTGGGGCGATGCCTACGGATACCTACTTGTCGCTACGGGCCGTGCGGAAGTGATGATTGACCCGATTTTCAACGTCTGGGATGGGGCCGCAATTCTTCCTGTGATTCAAGAAGCCGGTGGCACCTTCACCGACTGGAAAGGCGTTACGACGGTGCATAACCAAGAGGGCATTGCCACCAACGGCTACTGCCACAACGAGATTCTCGCATTCACCCGTAACGCGTAGGTAGTCTCAGCACAAAAGCTGCTATTCCAATTGCTCTTTGACAAGATCGTGTAGAGCTCGTAGTCCCACTTCACGGTCGACTTCATAAAACCCAACTTTGTAATGAACGACTTTGCCAGATTTGTCCAACACGACAAACAAAGGCAACTTTGCTCCCGCGCGACGCGGGTCGCCCAACTCGCTGATGTAATCCTCCACGTCCGCCACCACTGGGTAACTCAAATTCATAAAGCTAGCGAACTTCCTAGTCGACGCGCGTACTCGCGTTCGCTGCGCGGGATCTTCAAGTTCAGGCCGAACCACGACGCCGACAACCTGTAAATCCTTGTCTGCATATTTCCGCGACAGAAAATCTAGATACCCAACCTGTCCGTACGGTGGACTCAACGGACTGTCCTTATAATCCCAAAAATGCAATATCGTCACTTTTCCTTTAATCGCGTCATCGTCAAAACCAGTCCCTCGATACAACTCAAACCCAGGAGCGGTTACAACTTGCCCCAGCGCTCGCGTCATCAACGCTGCTACGCCACCACGGCGCCCGTTTTGTGATTGCACGTCTTTCTTGGCAATCAATGAAAGGTCCGCCAGTGTCGTTGTCTTGGCAATATCTATTAAGTTCTCGCTTTGAGTACGCAATAACTTCAGTTGTGCGTCGTCCCATACAATTTCTTTGCTTGGCAAATCCAATTCAAGCTGATCACGCAAGCTTGTGAACGCCGCAAAAGCCGCTACCGTCTTGTCTCGAACTTCATCGCTCAAAGCCTCTCGTTTGACAAGTCGGTATTCAAGTGTATGTCGTTCACCTTGCCCTACCGTCACTCGTTCTTCCAGACGATCGATTATGCCATCCGTAGAAACCCACACCGTTCGTTTGGTGCCAAAACTGTTAAAACCCAATACTCGCCAAAAAGACTTTCCGTTCACCTGCTTACGCTCAATCACGCGATAACTTAAAGCCCCTTGCTTCCAGACAGTATCCATATTGATTTTTCCGCCATCAGCAATTTGAAATAGCGCCAAAGGAACCAACGTCGAGTGGTTTTCTGAGTTGAATAATATTAGCGGGTTGGCGAGTGAAGTCCGCGACGACTGTAGATTAAAACCGTTGCCGTCAATCCACTTGGAAACGCCAAACTGTGAGATCCACGACAACTCTCCACGACCATTCTCGCTTACCGTCCAATGCAATACACCACCGTCGCCCGCGCGGTCCCGTAACACAGTGATTTTGAATTCTTTTGTCAAAGTCCTATCATCGCCGTCATCGGGCACCATCCTACCTTGGTAAACAAGTAGCTCAGCAGCCAACAATGATGGATCTGGTAACACGATACTCAACGAAAGAACACAAACCAAGAAAGTAGACACAGCTAGTGAAGAAAATCGATTCAATGAAAACATCATTAACTTTCTCGAGAACGCGGGCGTTGGCATCAATTTTAGGATATACAAACAATAAGTCAGTTATTCTAGGCGTTCTTGGGCGTCGATGCGAATCGTTTACAACAAAAACATTAGTCACAGACGATATATTTTCACTAATTGCGAGCTTACATATCGCCCCCAGCATGTTTTTCCTTAAGAAAAACAATTGACAAACGCACTAATGAGATAAAAGCACCCGTTGCAGACCACCGACGACAAGTTATACTTACGGTTTCAAATAACAACAAATCCCCAAGTCCCCTATGAATCTTTTAACGAGGGGTGCGATGGTTTTTCAAGAGGAACGCGAAGATGGCTCGAGTTTGCGAAATTTGCAACAAACAAGCACAGATTGGAAATTCTGTCGAGACCCGTGGTAAAGCTAAATAC
This sequence comes from Planctomycetota bacterium, assembly GCA_036338835.1. Classification (GTDB taxonomy): domain Bacteria; phylum Planctomycetota; class Planctomycetia; order Pirellulales; family Pirellulaceae; genus UBA721. Next base: position 5,232 of record JAYZBF010000206.1, on the reverse strand, counting down.
CTTGGTGGTGTTGGTACTAAAATCACGGGAATCACTCGTCGAAAATTTAAACCAAATCTGCAACGTATCCGTGTCGCCCAAGAAGATGGCAGCAGTCGTCGCATGAAAGTTTGCACACAGTGTATTCGCAGTGGTAACATACGCAAAGCGGTTGTTACCAAACCATTTGTTTAAACCCAGAAGTAATCGGTGCTAAGCAACCCCTGCTCGAATCAAAACATCTGGGACATCTTGCTTGAACGTCTTTCTAGATTAGGGCAACGTATCATGGCACTAACTCGCGAAGATGTTGAAAAAGTCTCTTTGCTCGCTCGTCTGCAATTAACCGACGATGAACTCAATAGTATGACGGAGCATCTCAGCCAGATCATCCAGTACGTTCATCAACTTGATGAAATCAACACCGACGACGTCGCACCGTTAGCGCATACGCTCGACATTACCAATGTCCTAGCCGACGATGTTGTCGAGGACTGTTTAAGTCGAGACGCAGCTCTACAAAACGCACCGCAACGGGATGAGGAATGTTTTAGAGTCCCGGCCGTACTCTAAGATAAACAAGGTAAATCGTTTGCATTGGAATCTTTACCACAACACCCTCCCAGAAAATCAAATAAGCTTCGCTTTCGCTAGTTAGTCACAGGTCCGTCATGTCTATTATCTCAAAATCAGCGACTCAACAACGCGAGATGCTGCGTACGGGAGAATTGACTAGCGTGGAATTAACCACAGCGTACCTCGAACAAATCAAGACGCGTGAATCCGCAGTCCAAGCGTTTGTACATGTCGACGAACAACAAGTACTTGATGCCGCCGACCAAATTGACGCGCGTCGTGCCGCGGGAGAACCGCTCGGTGACCTCGCAGGTATCCCAGTCGCAGTTAAAGACAATCTCTGTAGCGAAGGCGTACCCACAACATGTGCCTCTAAAATTCTCAGCGGTTTTATACCACCCTATGATGCCACCGTCGTTGCTAAACTTAAAACTGCCGATGCTGTACTCATCGGTCGCACCAACATGGACGAATTCGCCATGGGAAGCACTACCGAGAACTCGTCAATTCAAGTCACCAATAACCCATGGAATCTACAATGCATCCCGGGAGGCAGTAGTGGTGGATCAGCGGCCTGTATTGCCGCAGATTTAGCACCGTTGGCTCTCGGATCCGACACTGGCGGTTCCATTCGACAACCCGCTGCCCTGTGTGGTATCGTCGGCCTCAAGCCAAGCTACGGTCGTATCAGTCGCTACGGGCTTGTCGCGTTTGCCAGCAGTCTCGATCAAATTGGCCCAATGACTGGCAATGTAGAAGACGCTGCGTTGTTGTTGCAAGTCCTCGCCGGCCACGATCCCCATGACTCAACCTCCGCTGACGTAACGGTAGATGACTATGCCGAAAGTGTCACTCAACCACTAACCGGTTTAACACTAGGTGTCGTCGATGAACATTATGGTGATGGACTTGAAACAGAAATTAAATCCAGTGTTGAAGAGGCCATTCGAGTATACGAGTCGCTCGGCGCTACCATTAAACATATCGAAATGCCCCACGCGAGCTACGGTATCGCCACGTACTATATAATCGCTCCCTGTGAAGCATCCAGTAACTTAGCGAGATTCGACGGAGCGCATTACGGTCATCGAGCAGATACTTCTACGAGCGATGCAACGTCGCCCAACGAAGACGCATTGACTCGCATGTACCGTTCGAGCCGCGCTGCCGGTTTTGGCGACGAAGTAAAACGACGTATAATGCTCGGCACGTATGCCTTGAGCGAAGGTTATTACGATGCCTTCTATTTAAAAGCACTCAAAGTCCGCCGGTTGATCCGACAAGACTATGACAACGCGTTTAAAGATGTTGACCTGTTAATCGGGCCTGTGACTGCAAACTCGGCCTTCAAACAGGGTGAAAAAACATCGGATCCGATGGCGATGTACATGGAGGATCTATTTACCGTCACGGCCAATCTAGCAGGTGTCGCCGGGATTTCAATTCCCTGTGGATTCACCGACGCGGGTCTGCCTATTGGTGTGCAATTACAGTCTGCGCCGTTCCACGAAGACAAGCTGTTGCGTGCCGCTTACATGTTTCAAAATGCTACGGACTGGCATCAACGGAGGCCGGAATTTTGATGTCCTCACCTATAATAGAACCTACTCACGGTGCGCCCTACACGGTAGTCGTTGGACTCGAAGTTCACGTCCAACTAAAAACGAATACCAAACTCTTCTGCCGCTGCCCCACCACATTTGGTCAACCGCCTAACACCCAAACTTGTCCTGTTTGCCTCGGTTTGCCAGGTTCGTTACCTGTAATGAATCGCCGTGCGTTTGAACTCTCCATGAAAACAGCATTGGCGCTGAACTGTACGATTCCCCAATTCACCAAATGGGACCGCAAGAATTATTTTTATCCAGATTTGCCCAAGGGGTACCAAACGAGTCAGTTTGATTTACCGATGAGTGAACACGGTCACCTCGATATTTTTTCCGAGAATGATGAATTCGCCGACAAACAAATTCGTATTCTGCGTGCTCATCTAGAAGAAGATGCTGGCAAGAGCATGCACGACGAAGCCAGCGGAGTTGCCGATAGCCGCATTGACCTGAATCGTACAGGTACTCCCTTGCTCGAAATTGTTAGTGAACCAGACATGCGCAGTGCCGCCGAAGCGAAAGCTTACTTGCAAGAACTGCGGTTGATCTTGTTATACCTCGGGGTCTCTGATTGCAACATGCAAGAAGGTTCATTGCGTTGTGATGCCAATGTTAACTTACACATCGACACGCCCAACGGAACCATTGCCACGCCAATCGTCGAAATCAAGAATATGAATAGTTTTCGCGCGGTCCAACGAGGCATCGAATTCGAGGTCGAGCGGCAATATGCATTATGGCAAGAAAACAAACAGGTCTTGGGCGACATGCCCAAACAGACACGGGGTTGGGACGAGGGATCTCAAGTTACCCGAGCCCAGCGTGAAAAAGAAGAATCAAGTGACTACCGTTATTTTCCTTGTCCCGATTTAGTGCCGGTTGTTGTTACAAATGAGGAAATCCAAGCGATGCAACAACAAATAGCTACTTTGCCTGCCAACTTGCGTAAGCAACTGCTCGACGACCACAAGCTTACCGCCCACACGACTGCAGTAATCGTCAATCAAGGCCTAGGCTTTGCTGACTATTTTCTCGCTCTCGCAACAGCAATTGACGACAGTCGTCTAGCCGGTAATTGGATGCAAGGCGAGGTCCTGCGCATTCTCAACGAACAAGAACAAACCATCGAACAGTTTAAACTATCCGCCGAGGAGTCAGGCGAACTGTTGAAGTTTATTCAAAGCGGCGACCTCGATAACTCCAAAGCCAAAGATGTTTTTGCAGTGATGATTGAATCGGGACAATCTGCTACAGATGTCATGGCGGAACTGGGAATTGAAAAAGTAGATTCGTCACAACTTGAAGAATTGTGCCAACGCTTAGTCGACAATAATCCTAAAATCGTAGCGGACGTACAAAGCGGCAACCAAAAAGCAGTTGGTGCATTGATCGGCCAAGCACGTAATGAAAACTCTAATGTTGATCCTGGCCAAGTGCGTCAAATTTGTCTGGCCCTCATCGAAAAACTCTAAGCAGTTCGGCGACAAGTAGAAAGGTGCTTACATCCCGATGACCGACAGCTCTATCGACCAGCTGAAACTGTGGGACAGCGAACATGTGTGGCACGCTTTCACGCAAATGGCTAACTATGAACCACTAGTAATCGACAGTGCCAGCGGCTGTGTTCTCACCGACATTCAAGGCAACACATATATCGATGCGGTTAGCAGCTTGTGGTGTAACGTGCACGGCCATCAACATCCGGTCATCAACGCTGCTATTCGTCAACAACTCGACGAAGTCGCACATGTGACTTCATTAGGCATGTCCAATCCCACCACGATTCACTTAGCAAAACGTCTAGTTGATATTACTCCAGAAAATCTTAACCATCTGTTTTTCTCCGGCGACGGCTCAAGCAGTGTTGAAGTAGCAATGAAGATGGCCTTTCAATATTGGCAACAAAGGAGTGACCCCCAACCCAATAAGACCAAATACATCGCCCTCGGCAGCGCCTATCACGGTGATACCCTTGGCAGTGTCAGTGTTGGTGGCGTACAGCGATTCCACGAAATGTTTAAACCATTGTTGTTTGATGTCCTCCGCCTCGACAGTCCGGATACATACCGATTGCCTGAAGGCGTTACGGAGTCTCAAGATGCGACTCAGTATTATCTAAACCAACTCGAATCCCTACTACAACAACATCACTCAACTATCGCTGCGATGATTATTGAACCTATCGTACAAGGCGCTGCCGGGATGATCATGCAGCCACCGGGATACTTGGCAGGAGTCCGGCAACTCACACAAAAACATGACGTGCTCCTGATCGCGGACGAAATTGCGGTTGGCTTTGGCCGCACCGGTGCAATGTTTGCTTGCAATCATGAAGACATTCAACCTGATCTGATGTGCTTGGCCAAAGGACTCACCGGCGGATACATCACTATGGCGGCGACGTTAGCAACAACGGAAATCTGGAATGCGTTTCTGGGCGACTCGTCTCGTACGTTTTATCACGGCCATACCTACGGCGGGAACCCGTTAGCCGCCGCTGCAGCACTTGCTAATCTAGACATTTTCGAGACCGAGCAAACGATGGTCAACGTCCGCGAACGCAGCGGGCAACTCGCTGACCTTTTAAAACCATTGACAGACCACCTACACGTCGGTGACATTCGACAACGTGGACTGATCGTTGCCATCGAACTTGTGGCCGACAAAGACAATAAAACTTCTTTTGAAAACATTGGGGCTACCGGCGCCGCTGTGTGTAAGGCAGCACTGGAGCAGGGCGTTTGGTTACGACCACTACGAGACACAATCGTCATCATACCACCGCTGAGTATATCGGAATCGGAGATCACTAAGATCGCAACAGTCGTCGAGCATGCCATTTGCGGCGTCTTCGATGACACCGCGAGTAAACTCATGGCACGTATGTAAGCCGCGAATGAACGCAAATTTTCGCGAATATGAGATTGCGTTAACTAACCTATTGGCTGACGGATCGCGTACCTTTTGGGGAGGCGGAAATCGGCATGCCATCTGGTAGCGGTCGGCCGGCACAGGCATATCCCAAGGGCAATAGTTTATCTTTGATTTCTCGAAATTCAGTAAAGCTATC
>JAYZBF010000205.1:0-5557 GCA_036338835.1 Planctomycetota bacterium | reverse complement strand
GGCGCATCACGATATGCCCTGCTGACGGGTAGAAGCCCGCTAAACTCCGGGGTGACTCGCAGCAACGGCGCGTTGTATGGAGGAGCTTCGGCCATTTCTAAAATAAAACTTGACGCCGCTCAAACTCTGCCGGAACTTTTCCGCCGCAGTGGTTACCAAACAACTTGCATCGGAAAGATATCTCACACCGCAGATGGTCGCGTATACCAGTACAACGGCACTGGAGATGGGCGACCGGAGGTCCCGCATGCGTGGGATGACCTGCCCACACCCTTGGGTTCTTGGAAACGGGGTTGGGGGATTTTCTTTGCGTATAACAATGGCAAACACCGTGAGGATGGCCAAGGGCACAAGGATGTATTGCAGTTCGAAGCAGTTGAGGATACCGACTTGCCCGATGGTTTGCTGGCGGAAACTGCAATCGCTCGATTAGCCCAGTATAGTAAAAGTCCACAACCGTTTTTCTTGGGTCTGGGGTTCTTTAAGCCCCACCTTCCCTTTGTCGCCACGAAAGGCGACTGGGATGCATTTGCAGACGTAACAATTCCTCCGCCACCCTATCCGGAAAAACCCGATAGTAAATACTACCACGGTAGCGGTGAATTTTTTAAATATACGTTTCCCTTCCCAAAAACACGACCGCTCACCGATCAGAAAATTCATGATTTACGTCGGGCATATCTCGCCTGCGTCCGTTATACCGATCGCCAAGTAGGCAAGGTACTTCTGGCACTTAAGCAATACCGACTTAGCGACAACACCATCGTTGTTCTGTGGGGTGATCATGGATGGAATTTGGGAGACAGTCACATGTGGGCTAAGCACGCCCCGTTTGAGCGCGCTGTGCGTAGCCCATTGATAATTCGTGTACCGGGTTTGACCTCAGGCAAAAAAAGCACATCCTTAGTGGAGACCATCGACGTTTATCCCACTCTTGTTGCACTCGCTAAACCAACTTTCAACCAAACACAGTATCCACTGGATGGGAAAGACATGACGCCGATTCTCAGGAACCCTCAGGCGACGGTGCGGGACGCAGCGTTAAGTTTCTGGGGCAAGGCGGTCAGTGTAAGAACGGAGCAGCACAGGTTGATTACATCCTTGGTTGATGGCAACTACGCCAATTTCGAGTTATTTGATGAAACGACGGGTTTTGATCCAGTACGTAATCTGGCGGTCGATAACATGACCCTCGTACAAGAATTACTTCAACATATCCCTGACAAGTAGGCTCATCGTACGCCCTCAAGGATCGTGCTGCGCACCGCAAGCCTTTCGACAGTTGAGACTTGCTACAATCGACTTAGATATTTGTTTCCAGAACAAAGGAATGATAAGGATGAAATCAATGTTAAATGGTTTGCGCGTTAAACGCCCTTGGTGTTTGTTTGTAGTTATGTTTTTCGTTGGCTCCTTCATTCCCAACGTCAGCCCCAAGACCACAGCGGCGGAGATAAAGAAACCGTACAACGTACTGTTCATCATCTCTGACGACCTTACCTATACTGCGCTTTCCTGTTATGGAAACAATGTTTGTCATACTCCCAATATCGATGCAATAGCCGCTACCGGCACTCGCTTTACTAGAGCCTACTGCCAGGGAACCTATTGCGGACCGTCTCGCGCTTCATTCATGTCTGGGTATTATCCACATGCTACGGGGATGTTGGGTTACAAAACTCCGCGACCGGCTATTGGTGACCGAGCGATGTGGGCTGAGCACTTCAAGGACAATGGTTTTTACACCGCACGCGTTTCGAAAATCTTCCATATGGGCGTGCCAGGTGGGATTGAAGCGGGAACGGACGGAGCCGATGATCCCCGTTGTTGGAGCGAACGGTTTAATAGCCAGGGCCCTGAGTGGAAAGCCCCTGGTCTGGGTTGGACATTAGAGGGAAATCCCAACGACAAGGTACCCGTAAAGGGAGGCAACACCTTCGTTGTGGTGGAAGCCGATGGCGACGATCTTGCCCACTCCGACGGTCGAACGGCCGCCAAAGCGTGCGAGCTTATCGCGGCACATAAAGACGAACCATTTTTCTTGGGCGTCGGTTTTGTGCGGCCCCATGTTCCCTTCGTGGCGCCTAAGAAATATTACGAACCATTTCCCTATTCTAAAATGCTATTGCCGGAAAAAGTGCCCGGCGACTGGGATGATATCCCCCCCGCAGGTATCAACTACAAAACCAGTAAGAATATGCAAATGAACGTACCTAAACAACGTAAAGCAGTCGGCGGGTATTACGCATCGGTCGCCTATATGGATGCGCAAGTCGGTAAGGTGATGACCGCCTTAAAGAACGCCGGTATCGCGGATCGGACAATTGTCATTTTCACCAGCGACCATGGATACCATCTCGGTGAACATGATTTCTGGGCCAAGGTGAGTTTGCATGAAGAATCGGTTCGTGTGCCATTGATCATTAGCGTCCCTGGTAAGAAGCCGGCAGTTTGCGAATCTTTCACAGAACTGCTGGACCTCTACCCAACTCTATCGAGCCTCTGTGGCTTAGAAGTGCCAAGCCGCCTGCAAGGCAAGGACATTTCCGGAATGCTTAGTGACCCAACAATGAAGGTGCGTGAAACGGCGTTTACGGTCAACGGCAGGGGCTTTTTGTTACGCGATCAAGATTGGGCGTACATACAATACGCGGAAGATGCATCGAAGGGAATTGAATTGTTCGATATGCATAAAGACCCACTGCAGTACACCAACTTAGCCGGCGATGCAAAATACGCCAAAATCGTCACGGGATTCAAAGAACAGCTAAAAGCAAAGCTCGCTGCAGTGCGTGACAACGATCTGTAGGATACCTATTGCTTCAACCGCGCAATCTTTTCCTCAATCAAAGTTTGGGTCGCCGTCTCTTGGTACATTTCTGCCAAACGCTCAAGCTCCAAGATTGCCTTGCTCGTACCACCCCGCAATGTGCTGAGAGCCATCGCTTTATCAATTGCCTTGCCCTGCGCCATCGCCACCAGAAGATCGTCATTTCCCGAGGCACCGCGGTGGATGACACCAAATTGTCTCTTCAACGTCGGAAAGATCGAGTAGGTTCGCATGGCTGCAAATAAACTCGCCGTTGCTCGGACCGCAGTCTCTGTGGAGTGCAAGTTTGATTCAATCTCCTTTAAGTCTACGCCCGCTTGCTTCAAAATATCCCCAACAACCACGTTAGCATCTTGGATTGGCTTAGCATAGCTTTGAAGATTTCCCAACGTGCCCAGCTTGGTTAATGGACGTATTGCCTGCACAGCGGAATGCACGTCAGAGTTAGCTAACGCTTGTCTGGCAACAGCCACTGCCTTGATCACCGAACTTGCTTGCACGTCACTCAGAATCCCACCAGCGTTCTGCAACGACCCCCGCAACACAAACGGTAACTTATCGCCCGACAACGAACTTCGCTCAGCAAATATCTTCTTACCATCAGCGCGTATTATGTAGACCACCGGAATCGTGTTACCCGGAGTCGGGTATTTTTTGCTGATCGTTCGCCAGTCTGGAGATGACGTATTGATTTTCAACGGCACAAACTGTGCCACCAGTCCTGTGAGACTACGATCGGTTGCCAATCGCTTCTCCAGCACGCGACACGCCGGTCACGTGTCCGCGCCCGCCATGACTAGGATAGGTCGGCCAGTCCTCGCCGATATCTGTTGGGCCTGCTCCAACGTAGGCACTGCCGCACTTACGCCGCTGTGAAGTAATCCCAACACCAATGCCATTGATAGTGTTCGTGTATTCAAAACTATCCCCTATTTTTTAAGCGATTATGAAGAATAAACATTTTATGAAGTGCGGCCGAATTCACACTTTTTGTGAATCGACACGTCAGCGCCCAATGGTTTGTAGTCGAGCGTCATAAGTCCTTCGTCAATCGTAACCATTGTATAACCTGGCCTGAATTCTAAGGGATTGTAACCTGCTGCTTTCTGCTTTTCGAGGCCGCGATCTAAATTGTACAACACCGAAGGCATACAAATCTCGTGAATTCCGCCGTCGTCTTTCCAACCACGAATTCCGTTATGGAAATGCCCATGCATCATCGCCACAATCTGTTGCTTGTGGCGATTAATAATCTCATACAATTTCGTCTGTCCGTGCGCCGGTTTCACATACCAACCGCGGTCTGGGTGGCGGTTGGAATGGACCGGTACGTGTAAGCATATCATCACATACTGATCTTGCTTGCTCGCAGCAATACACTGCGACTCAATCCATTGCAACTGTGCGTCAGTTAAAAACCCGTCGTGTGAATCTGTGTGTGCATTGCTAATTAACACAAATTTCAACCACTCATGATCCACTGCCACATCAACCTGTTTGCGAATGTGTTTACGAAACAAATCTAAGGGGTCGTGATTACCCGGAATTTCATAAATCGGTTTACCAATTTTTTCGCGCTCACGTAAATAAACCTCATACTGTTCCTCACGCCCGCCGTCGACAATATCTCCTAAGTGCAGCACAAGATCGCCTGTTGCCGATTTCAATTCCGCCGCCGTTTGAATCCACCGTTTTTCAGCTGTAGTCGAATCCTTGTGTCCTAAATGCGTATCACTAGCCACCAGGAAGCTCAATTTTGGCAACCGGCGTTTAGACTTGGCGAGGCAAGTGGGAGAAAATGCCAAAGTCGCCCCGCCGGCAATAATAGATAACGCCTCGCGCCGAGTGTTCGTCGGGATTTTCATGGCAAACAAGTGCCTCTAAATCAAAAATTGAAGTCGTTGAAGTCGCTTTGCGCCGTGAAAAAAAAGTACGCGAAAAAAGCGCCGTATAAGAGCAACGTGCCGCCACCTAAAATGACTCCGGCTAGCGCCATGCCATACCCTTCTCCTGTACCCTTAGAGACTTTTTGCATTCCCAACAATCCGGTAATCAAAGCAACGAGCGACAATGGTAGAAACATGCAACACAACAGACCAAGGGTAGGGGACAAAATCCCTGTAATGAGTGCAATAATTGCCAGAGTCTGATCTTTCTGAGGCTGCAATTGCGCCTGCGGGTTGGCATAGGTACTAGGTTGTTGGTAGGGATTATGGGGCGGAATGTTGCTCATTTAACGCTCTCTGCTGTCAGCCCATTTGTGATAATTATGCGGTACATATAACATTATCAGGACTGCCATCGAAAAACTAGGCATCTTTCGCATCGCGGACTTTCCCCACCCCAAAACTCAACGATCTACTAAGCAAATCCAGACCTGCTAGGAGTCGCGTGGCAAGACCGTTTAACACTACAATTTGGCATTAGCGTAGGCTATATTGGCATATTGTCTTCTATCGTTTGTAGTGAGCGCCCTATGGCATTTTCTGACCTATTTCGGAAAACTAAAATAAGCCCTAAAGCAAGCCGACGGTCTCGTCCACTGACACTTGACCGCCTTGAACCACGCCGCCTGCTCGATGCTTCGGCACCTGCAATATTGCAGTGGTTCGAAGCCGATTATGACGTCATTGAAGACCGCATGCCGGATCTATTCTCAGCAGGCTATGGCTCCGTGTGGCTGCCGCCGCCGGGGCGGGCCGATATGAGCGACTTCTCAGTCGGTTA
>JAYZBF010000204.1:0-11241 GCA_036338835.1 Planctomycetota bacterium | reverse complement strand
CATGATAGTGCAGCTATCAGCAACAGTTGCCATACAAATTTGTGGTTTGGTGTGCATACCATAGATGTATTATAGATTTACGCGACGGAAAAACAAACGGTAGTGGTATTCCTCTCCAGCGTCATTTATAGAAATTTGTTTATCGAATTTGCACAGCGTTTAATCACGTTTGGTTTGCCCTGAGATGTAGATATTATCGCCGAGTGTTTTGAATTGTGGATTGATTAGATTTAGCGCATTTGCCATGTGGTCGATACCGCTGCCGCCAATGGGCGGAGGTGCTGCAGCCCCACCGATTAAGCTTGGTGCGATGAAAACATGAACTTCATCGATGAGTTGGTTATCAAAGAGGCTACCGAGCAATTGACTGCCCCCTTCAACCAAGAGATTTGTTACTTTTCGTTGATGCAGTTCACTTAATAGTCCATCGATGATTTCTTGGTCATCGTCAAATGTAAGTACTTCGACCCCTTTATCGATTAATTGTTGACAATGTTCAGAATCAGCAGCTGGCCCGGCAGTCACGATTACAGGGATTTCACCAGCTGAGCAGACCAAGTGGCTGTCGAGTTGAAGTGCGGGAGTTTGTGCTAGAACAACACGGATTGCCTGCCGCTTTACGCTCGTCTCTGTGGGGCGAGCGGTTAGTTGTGGATTATCGCAACTCGCTGTTTTATGCCCGACGAGGATAGCATCCATCCGTCCGCGCAATTGATGTACCACTGCACGTGATTCTGAGTTGCTGATCCATTGGCTAGAGCCGTTTGTGGTCGCGATTTTACCGTCAAGGGTCATCGCCCACTTCGCAATAATCCAAGGTCGTTTGTTTTGCGTGACATTGACGTAGGGTGCGATTAAAGAGTTTGCTTGTGGTTCACAGATACCCAGTAGCACTTCGATACCAGCAGCCTTCAGTAATGCAATTCCACCGCCGCTTACTTGTTCGTTCGGGTCGGTTGTGGCGACAACAACGCGTTTAATCCCGGCGTCAATAATCGCCGTTGTACAGGGAGGCGTTTTCCCATGATGACAACATGGCTCGAGTGTCACGTACATCGACGCTTGTGAAAGATCCGTGTCTGGCGTTATGCTGGCCAAGGCGTTGACTTCCGCATGAGCTTGGCCAAACTGAGCATGGTAGCCTTCCGTTAAGAGTTGTTCCTGGTTTGCGATTACACAACCGACCATGGGGTTTGGTTCAACGTTACCAAGACCTTGCTGTGCGATTTCGATCGCACGTTGCATCCAGTTAGTGTCGATTGCCAATGTCGTCATTTGCTTACTTTCCGTTGGCAGCAGATCAATCAGGGGTCCACAGTCCGGGGTTCTCGTCACCGGAAGCATTGGGATTATCGGCTTGCGGTTCTTGGCTTCCAGGTGTCCACACTCCGCCAGCCTGTGGAGCCGAAGCCGAAGGGTCAATGATGCCGGGTTGTGGAGCAGCTTGTCCGCCGGCAGGTGAACCATCTGGGTTGATGATGCCTAATTGCATCAACAACTGGTAGAAGTGGTCACGAATACCTGGCTCTTCGATATGATTCGCTTCAATGGTTTGCATCAAATCGGATGCTGTTTGCGTGTCACCACTCATGATGCGTAATGGAATTTCACGCAACAGCCAAATGGCTGGGGATTGGTTGGCAGCAAGGGCAGCTTGCTTGGCCTTTTCAATCAGATCGATTCGTTCCTCATTTGTGCTGCGAGTTTCTAGCAGTGATCCGTAGACATCCGCAAGATTGAGATGCTGCGGCTTGTCGTCGCGAGCGATTATTTCTTCTGCGATTGCGACAATAGCTTTGCGGAAAGTGATGACAAGACAGCGCTGATAGCAGTGAGCGAGTTGATCGGTAGTCATTTTAGTAACGTCATATCGTCCTAACTGGACGTCTGTGATTTGACTCAATTCAACATCAGTGGGGTCGATCGGTTCGAGTTGCGTTAACCCCAGTTTATCACGGAGATAGTTCAGATCTGTTTTGTAGTCACGGCATTGCAAATTGGTTTCTATAATCAACAGCGTGGCTTGGACCTTTACGCGATTGTTGAAATCTAAAGCGAGTTCCTCAGCGGTGCGTCCATCAAATGCTTGTAGTTTTAGTGTTGGAAAAATATCTCGGAAGCCGTCTTCTCGTTGTGTGAGTGACAGTTGCTGCATCAATTCCTGTGGTGTGTCTTCGGGGAAAACTGGATTCCACGAAAGTGCGTCCGCTAGCACAGGGACTTCTGTGATGTCACTGGTATCTTCGAGTTCGCCGAGTTCATTTCCACAGATGGTTTGCAGTACACTAGTTGCAGCGTCTTCGCCGTCAAGATTTGCTAACACTAACTCAGCGCGGGCATCACGGTCGGTTTGTTTGCCGAACAAATATAAGGTGGCCACCGCAATCGGGATTTGCTCCATGGTGACATCCACACCCGTATCGAGTTGTGCTTTATCTGTGAGAACAAACAAACTCCGAGGTGGTGGATTGTCTGGGTTGTCGTTACCAAAACCAGGATCTGGGACCATCCGTGCCTGACTACTGGCAACAAGTAGTTCTTGGACTAAATCAAGATTATCGACCTTATAAGTTAACTTCTGAATCGCCTGCACATCTGGATTGCTTTGGTTGTTGATCATTTGTGCATACGCTTCTGCTTCGATCGCCGCATCGCTGCCGGCGTCAATTGTGGCAGCGTAATCCCTCCAAGCTTGGATACCCTCTTCGAGTCCAAGGTAGGTATTTAGAATTGCAATGGAGTGCAGCAGCACTGTTTCACCCGGCGCGTTTTCAAGTAAATCTTCAACGATATCAAGTGCTGCCATCCAGGCACCTCGCCGTGCGAACACTTGTGCGGTGTCGTATGCCTCGTTCCAGTCAGCGCCATCGGGTGCTACTGGCATAGGTAATCGTTGTTTCAGTAACAGTGGGTAGTCGGGGTTCTGCATAAACTGCAGCATTTTCATCGTAGCTTGTTGGCTATTTCGAGCGATGGCTGCGACGAGTGTTAAATGGGAGAAGCCGGCAAAAGCGTTTCCGACGGAAAACAACTGGTCAACTAACCCCTGTAGTGCTGGCACAACTAATTGTGGGATCATTTCATCCGAGGCGTATTCAAGGCACTTTTGTGCATATTCCATGACCTTATGCGGTTCGTCTTCGCTCGTCAGTGCGCGACCTGCCCAAGCTGTTGAATTTTCTGGAGCGACCTTTAAAAACTGATCAATGTTTTCGCGAGCAGCTTCAAATTGTCCAGTGGTAATAAATGCAATACCACGCAATGCGTAGAGGCAAGGCAACGGTCCATGTTCCTCTAACAATTGTTCGATCGATTTAATCGCGGCGATGTATTGTTCGCCTTGCATTGAGTTGGTCAGATTCTCGATCTCTTTGCTGATATCTTTGCCACAGCAAAACTTGATTTTGTTTCCACTACCACAGGGGCAGTAATCGTAGGTGTCGGCGGCCATTTCTGTTTTCCAGTTGTTGTTTGCAGGAGTGTGTGATTTAGTTGATTAGTATACGGCGTACGTTGGCTATATCGTGCTGTACTATATTTGCATTGATTGCATGCTTTGTAATGAGTGCTTATCCTAACACGGTTCACAAATGGTGGGAATAATCCCCTAATCGAGTCAACTGTCAAATATGGCGCAGTTTTTTGATGTTCTTTGGTGGTTTAGGTAAGCACGAGAAACGATGTTGCCACTGTCTGGCGGTAATATTGTACATTGCCATAGACGTATTTATATTCGGCCGGTAATCTTCACAGTTAAACCATACAAAAAAGCGGTTAAAAACAACGTATCAATGTCTCATTGGTAGGTGTGTTGGTGAGAATTGGCCACACCTAAAGACTTGCTGTTCCTCTACTTTGAAGACAGACTACAAATAAGTAAAACACGCTCTTGACTGACTCTAAAAAACCATCGTTTCTTGCTCGTAAGACTCGCTTTTTCGGCGCGAATAATGCACTCTTGATATTAATGGCAGCTTGTTTTTTGTTGCCTTTTGCATTGCGTGGCGCGCGCAACGCAATGGACAACATGCAAAACGATGTGCAAAATTGGCTGCCGTCGGACTACCCGGAAACAGCAGATTTACATTGGTTTGGTGAACATTTCCTCGGCGAACAGTTTGTTCTCGTAACATGGGACGGCTGTAACGAAGCGGACCCGAGTTTCCAGATGCTAGTCGAGAAGCTAAAGAACGAGATTCTGTTTGCAAATGCAGATGAATTGCCTCCGATAGATGAGAATCTGTCTCCGCAAGAGCAAGCAGATGTACGGCGTGACCGAGCATACCGAGCGGAATTGATTCGCGCGCGGGAATTAGCCGATGAGCTGGGGCTGTATCTGTTAGATGATTTCAATCAGAACTTTGCCGGTCTCGATGAACGTTGGCTCAAAGGTAATGACAATCTCAGTTACTATATTACTCCCGATGGCTCGTTGTATCAGAGTCTTGTCGGAGATGACCTTGTTGCCAAAGCGAAAACGTTTGTTCGCCGTTCTGTACTGAAGGACATTTCGGTTGAAGCGAAATTCATTGATCAATTTGGCGTCAGCTTTGTTGCTGAAGGCGAAAATAATGACTTCTATGATGATCCCCGCAAACTGACCTCGCGTTACTTTACTTCGATACGTTCAGGGCCCGATGTCATTGAGGAACTCGCTGGCAAGGACGGCGTTCTCAAACCCCGCGGCAAGAATCTGTCAGAGGCTGACCGTACCAAAATGGCCGAGTGGATTGCTTTCAATCGACTCACCGGAACTTTGTTTGCCCCTGCTAATCCTACTGGGTTCACTTGGACCGAAAAAGCTCTAGTGGAATTCTTAGGTAACGAAGTAATCGCCGAGTTCCCTAAGAACTGGGTTGTGAAACTTAGTGAATTCCGCAGTAAGGTTGTCGAGGAGCAATACGCAGGGGACGAATCGCTGTTGATTGCAGCAACGCCTGATGAACGAGCTGTTTTGTGGTACAAGTGGTTTGATGAAATAGGTGTTACGCCACCCGCACGACAAACCTGTATTATTGCGACACTGAGTGATTTGGGCGAAGCCAATCTCAAACGTATTCTGGGACGAGGGATTCAAGGGCAGCCTCGAGGGACTTTGGTTGCCTTGGCTGATGAATCTGATGTCATCCCTCCGCCTCGACCATCGATGGCACCATGGGCGCAAGAAGTCAAGCTGACCGGTAAGGTCTTACGTTTAGGTGGACCGCCAGTTGATAATGCGGCCATTGACGAAGAAGGCCAAATAACGCTTGGACGTCTCGTCGGCATTTCTCTTTTGCTTGGTGTTGTATTGTCGTATCTGACATTCCGCTGCATGAAGGTCACCTTTATGGTTTTCTTTGTGGGTGGTTCGAGCGCCATTATGAGCATGGCTATTGTTGGTTATAGCGGCGGGATCGTAGATTCGATTCTGTTGTCGATGCCGACGTTGGTCTATGTATTGGGGATTTCAGGCGCGGTTCATATTGTGAATTATTATCGCGATGCAGTGCATGAATACGGTGAAGACGGTGCCAGTGAACGGGCGCTGAGTTACGGTTGGTGGCCGTGTACGATCGCCTCGTTAACGACTGCGCTGGGTTTGTTTTCATTGTATATCAGTAATTTAACGCCCATTAAGAATTTTGGTTTGTACTCAGGTCTTGGTGTCTTAGCGACACTCATCTTGTTGTTTACATATTTGCCCTCCGCCTTGAAACTGTGGGTTCCAAAATTTAAGAATTCGAAAGATTCGTCAAATACGCAAATCGATAATCCTAATGATAGTTGGCTTACGCGATTCTGGGTGGCAACTGGAAACCTAGTGATGGGCCACTACAAAGTGGTCCTCGGAGTGGGCTTTCTGGTTTTAGGCTTTTCCGTGTGGGGTTTGACTCGAGTTGAAACATCGGTGCAATTGCTCAAGTTGTTTGATAACGAAGCGAAGATTATTCGTGACTACGAGTGGCTTGAGGAAAACTTCGGCAAACTGACACCGATGGAAATGGTGGTGCAAGTTAAACCACAAGCGATTTTGCCGTCACGGGAACAACGTCTGGCAAATCCACCGACAAATATTGCTGAGCGGAATTTACAAAAATATCAGTTAACGCTGCTTGAGCGATTAGAGTTGGTGCGGCACATTCAAAAAGCCGTAGAGGACGTGTTCGGAGACGCTGGACAACAGGTTATCGGGCAAGGCATGTCGGCCACGACGTTTGCTCCAGAATTACCGCGGGCAAGTGCTAGGACGTCACGATCGACTACCAATTCATTATTAGAACAAAATTTGCAACGATTACAGGATGAAGATTATCTAGCCTACGAAGCGACGACCGGTGATGAGTTGTGGCGTATCAGTCTCCGACTTGGTGCGCTTAATGATGTTAATTACGGTGGGTTCATTGATAGCCTGAAAAAGGTTGTGCAGCCGATTGAGCAAGCCTATGCCTTGCGGAATTATTTACTGCATAAATTCGAAACGGATCGCGGTGCGGGACCGGATGCATACAATCAAGAGAATGTATTCTTTGATAAGAATAAAGTATTGATTCTAGGTGCGAACCCAACCAACAGTATCATTCCAGTGGCGGCAGGTGATGCTGACCACGAAGTCGCAGCAGTGGACCATGTGACACTGTTCGCTCGAGTCATCAACGATCTGCTACTAGTCAAAGGGTTGAATAATCATCCGCGGCATCCCAATCAATTGTGGTGGCTAGATCCCAATGATGAGCGGACAGCGAAGATGCTTACCGATATGTCGGACGAGGATCTGCAAAAACGATTTGCGGGTTATGAGTACGTAATTTGTTTGCGGGATCATGTGGTATTTGACAAATTAAAGTACGACAAGTTTTCCAAAAATTTTATCGATCTAACAGGGTTTGAGCAAAACGGTGTCGCTGCGGTTTTTGACGATGGGCAGTCCGTTACGCACGTGAATAGTAATTTTGACATGGTCTATACCGGAGTCGTGCCGATTGTCTACAAAGCTCAAACGGAATTGCTTAGTAGTTTGATTAACAGTATTGGCTTAGCATTCGTGATGATTGCAGTCGTGATGGTATTGCTGTTGCGAAATGGAAGATTGGCTTGGAACAACCTCGTAAATATTCGCGGTGGCATGGTTTCAATGATTCCCAATGTATTCCCGGTCATTTTGGTGTTCGGATTGATGGGGCATATGGGAGCGGCACTCGACATCGGTTCGATGATGACAGCAAGTGTTGCGATGGGTGTGGCGGTTGACGATACAATTCACTTCTTGACTTGGTTTCGCAAGGGACTCAACGACGGAATGGATCGTCGCGGTGCATTGCGACTGTCCTATCAACGATGTGCCGCCGCGATGACTCAGACGACGCTTATTGGTGGGCTTGGCTTGAGTGTTTTTGCTTTAAGTTCATTCACACCAACCCAGCGATTTGGTGTCCTTATGTTGACACTGTTAGCTGCGGCATTGATCGGCGACTTAATATTTCTCCCCGCTATTTTAAGTAGTCCTCTTGGTAAGTATTTTTCGGCTAACAAAGCCGTCAAAAAGAATAATCGCGACGCGAGCGTTGCAGTTGAAGGATTTGGCGAAGAGTCCAGTGACGAGAACGCCAGGGGCACTAACGTCGGAGGTCCGCACGGTCACCTGAAATCTGATTCTGAGTTAGATCGTATATTGCGGCATGACAAAGGCCATAAGTTGTAGCGCCATCGTGGCATTGCAAACCCATATCGTCTTTCTGCTTTATCTTTTTGCGTTATGTTGTATTGGGTTTAGGCGGCAGTCATAAATAGTGCAGTCACATGTTCATTGTTTTTTTGTTAAACTCAAACTATGCCTGAACTAATCATCAAACCTGTTGAATCTCGCCGTGAGAAAAAACAATTCATTAGACTTCCTTGGAAGATCTATCAAGGTGATGATATGTGGGTTCCGCCATTGATTATGGATCTCAAGGAGCGGGCGGGATTTGTTAAGCACCCATTTCATGAGGCGAATGATACGCAAACGTTTATCGCGTTGCGTGATGGTGAGCCGGTTGGTCGCATACAAGCAGTTGTGAACTACGAACACATTCGACGACACAAAGAGAATTTAGGCTTCTTCGGATTATTCGAAAGCATCAACGATAGTGAAGTTTCTACTGGGTTATTCGACACCGCGCGGGATTGGTTAGCTGAGCGTGATATTCATTGGATTAGAGGGCCGGTGAGTCCGAGCCTGAACTATGAAGCAGGTCTATTGGTGGATGGATGGCATTCGCCCCCCTGTTTTATGATGACCTACAATCGTCCCTACTACGAAGATTTGGTTGAAGATTACGGATTTGAAAAAGTTGAAGATTTAGTTGCATTCTATGCACCGACGGACATTGTTGATCGCCTAGACCCAAGGCTCTACAAAGTGATTGATTTTGCGAAGCAAAAATTCAATTTGAAATTGCGAAAATTAGACAAGACTCGCTTTGACGAAGAAGTACGTACGTTTCTAGATATCTACAATAAATCGTTACCCGGAACTTGGGGCTTTAACCCGTTTAGTGATGCTGAGTTAAATCATATGGCCAAAGGACTCAAACATTTGTTGGTTCCAGAGTTGACTTGTTTTGCGGAAGCCGAGGGCAAGGTGATCGGCGCTTGCGTGGCGCTGTTGGATTATAACGACATCATCAAAGAGATTGATGGCAAGTTGTTTCCGTTTGGGTTTATCAAGTTGTTGACGAAACGGCGAGGCATTAAAAAGATGCGGTTGCTTAGCGCTAATGTGTTACCTGAATACCAGATGTGGGGCCTAGGTGTCGTGTTGTTGTCTGGCCTAGAAAAAGACTATCAAGAATGGGGCATGAAACACATTGAGTTATCATGGGTGCTTGAAAGTAACCACCTATCTTATGCGTCGATCAAACGTGGTGGCGGCATCGTCGATAAAACCTACCGAATCTATGATAAGAAATTTAACGAGTGATGGTCTCTAATAAGCGTCAATTTCTCGTATTCTAGTGCCGTTGGGGGGCAATGAAGAAAAATAATTTTTGGAGGATTGGCGGCGGTTTTCACGTGTTTATCATCGCCGATTACTAGCATGACAGGCTAATTCTTGTGTTCCAGTGTGCCCCAAGAAAATGTTGGCCGATTAATACAGAGGTGCAGGTTTAAAACCATTTATTGGATGAGTGCGGCAAATATGATATTATTAATATAGATAGTGTGATGGATCTCATTGTTGCCCCACCTACTTCAAGGTTTACGCCTTGTCCCACTAGCGCATCTATAAAGGTGCATTATTACCTCAGAGCAAATTCAGAAAACTGTAAAACAGGAAGAATATCATGTTTTCAATTCTAGGCCGTAAAGGAAGAGGCGAAAAATTCTGTGATGGCCATAATCGCCGAGACTTTTTGACGATTGGCTCCTTGGCAATGGGAGGGCTAGCTCTTCCAGATTTACTGCGTGCCGATTCGCAACTTGACCGCCGTAGCCATAAAGCAATTATTAATGTGTTCTTGCCAGGTGGTCCACCGCATCAAGACATGTGGGATATCAAACCTGACGCACCCGCGGAAATTCGCGGCGAGTTCAAGCCGATAGCGACCAACGTACCGGGAATTCAAATTGGTGAGTTGTTCCCGAAGATTGCGGCGATGATGGATAAATTCACCGTTGTTCGATCGATTGTTGGTGCCAATGGCGGACATGCAGCCCATCAGGCTGTGACAGGATTCGGGCCAAATAATGCTCCAGCCGGAGGTTGGCCTTCGCAAGGTGCATGGATATCCAAAGTTCAGGGACCGGTCAACCAAAGCGTGCCAGCACACTGTAGCTTGTTTTATAAAACAGGTCATGGGCCATGGGGCGACCCTGGTAACGGTGGATTCCTAGGTTTAGCACACGCTCCATTTCGCCTTGTCGGTGGCAAAGGTGAAACGAACAAGACAGACAATATGGTGTTGCAAGGCATAACCTTAGATCGTTTACAAGATCGCAATGCATTGCTGAATTCGATTGACGGCATTAAACGGACCGTTGATACGACCGGATCGATGGTTGGGATGGATGCATTTACCAGACAAGCGGTTGGGATTTTAACATCGTCACGGTTGGTAGATGCGATGGACTTTACCAAAGAAAGTGATGAGACTTTGGCTCGCTATGGTAAGGGAGATCCTACCTTCCGAGCGGATGGTGCTCCGAAGATGACCGAGAATTTCTTGATCGCACGACGCTTAGTCGAAGCAGGTGCGCGGTGTGTATCGTTGAACTTCAGTCGTTGGGATTGGCACGGCGGTAACTTTAAGCGCGCCCGTGAAGATATGCCTATGCTAGACGCAGCGGTAAGTTCCTTAGTACAAGATTTGCACGATCGCGGTATGGACCGAGATGTGAGTGTTGTGGTCTGGGGTGAATTTGGACGGACGCCTAAAATCAATGCTAACGCAGGTCGTGACCACTGGCCCAATGTTTCCACAGCCCTGTTGGCCGGTGGAGGTATGAACCATGGCCAAGTGATTGGGGAAACGAATCGGCTAGGTGAACACGCGATTGATCGCCCCGTTACCTTCGCCGAAATCACCGCCACGTTGTATCATCAAATCGGATTCAATTTACGAGCCATTCGTGAATTTGATTTACGCGGTCGTCCGTATTATCCAGTCGATCCTAACGCTAAACCCATGACGGAATTAATTTAATGATGTTGTCATCTTGTCATGACGTTAATTGGACGTGGGTAACAAACAACGTAGAAATCTGAGAATCACGAGTATTCCATGCTGAATATCTTTGATCGTCAATCCAAAAGCTCTGCGTATTGCGATTCCGTTAGTCGGCGTTCTTTTCTTCAAATTGGCTCATTGGGCGCTGCTGGATTAGGATTGGGAGATCTCTTGCGGCAAGAAGCGGCTGCGGGTGTTACTAATTCTCACAAAGCAGTCATCATGATTTATTGTTGTGGTGGACCGCCGCATCAAGACATGTACGATTTGAAGCCTGATGCACCGAGTGAAGTGCGAGGCGAATTAAATCCTATCAAAACCAATGTGCCAGGTATCGAAATCTGTGAATTGATGCCGAAGATGGCAGGTATGATGGACAAGTTAGTACCTATTCGCACGATGTCTGATTGCCAAAGCGGCCACACGGGGTTCCAGTGTTTCACGGGCAATCGCCCCACCAACGCACCTGCGGGCGGTTGGCCTCACGTCGGTAGCGTGGCTTCTCATTTCAAAGGCCCAGTTCACGATGGAGTGCCTCCATTTGTAAGCCTGT
>JAYZBF010000203.1:0-6913 GCA_036338835.1 Planctomycetota bacterium | reverse complement strand
AACGCCGTAACTTAGTGCTAAGTCATCGTGCCGTGCTCGAACGTGAAGCGGCGAAGGAGCGAGAAAAGAAACTTGCAACTCTGGAAGTTGGGTCTATCCAAGAGGGTATCGTACGCAACATCCGTGAGTTTGGTGTGTTTGTTGATCTTGGCGGAGTGGATGGGTTGGTTCATGTTAGCCAAATGAGCTGGGACCGAGTGACAGATCCCAAGGAGTTAGTTTCCGAAGGTGACACCGTTCGCGTTCGCGTCGAAAAAATACATCCTCAGACTGGCAAAATTAGTTTGTCATTACGAGCATTGCAGCCACACCCTTGGGAAGGAGTTGCTGCAAAATTCCGAGTTTCAGAAACAGTGACCGGCAAAGTGACTAGGATCGCTGACTTCGGTGCATTCGTACGAATCGACACTGGCATTGAAGGTCTAGTTCACATTAGTGAATTGGCCCACAACCGTGTGAGTACAGTCGGTAGTGTTGTTAGTGAAGGAGAAGAGGTCCAAGTTAAGGTACTATCGATCGATGCGGAAAACCAGCGAATCGGTTTATCCATCAAACAGACGACGGAAGCACCTGCGAAGGCTGCCGGCGGTGAAAAAGAAGAGCTGCAATTGACAGAAAAAGTTGTCAAAGAAATCAATACTCCGCTCAAAGGTGGAACTAATCGTCCCTCTGGCGGCGAACAATTTGGATTGAAGTGGTAAGGTAGCTTCTCTCGTGGCGGAGCTGTAAGTACGGCGGGCTGAAGCTGCTTAAATCATGCCAACGCAGGCTCTCAGTGCATTGTGTAAGGGACGGTCGATGAAAACCTTAAAAATGTATGACGCAGTGGTTATTGGTGGTGGCCACAATGGTCTTGTAACGGCGGCTTATCTCGCTCGTGCTGGGAAAAAAGTCGCAGTGCTTGAACGCCGTCATGTGCTTGGCGGATGCTCAAATTCTGAAGAATTATGGCCTGGGTATCAAGTTTCCACAGCTGCTTATGTGGTTAGTTTACTTGAACCGAAAATTATGGCTGACCTTCGCTTGCGTGATTATGGTCTCAAAATAATACGCCGCAGTCCGTCTTCCTTTACCCCATTGCTTGACGGGCGTAGTTTGACACTGGGCCCGGACATGGCTGAGTGTCAAAAACAAATTGCCCAGTTTAGTAAAGCAGACGCCGAAAATTATCCGCTGTACTGTGAGATGCTTGAGAGAGTGGCGCGACAGCTTGAGCCATTGATGCAGCGAACCGCTCCCAATCCTTTACCGTTGCCTCAAAGCTGGCGTAAAAAAGGGATGCTGTCGAAAATCCGCAACGGTCAACAAGTTTGGGAGATGTTCCAAGCGTTGGGTGAATTGGGCGAAGACTTACCCGACGCGATGCAGTTGCTCAGCGGAGCCGCTCGGCCACTACTCGAGAATTGGTTTGAATCTGAAGTATTACGAGCGACGTTGGGCACCGATGCGATCATCGGCGCCTTTCAGTCGTTGTCGTCCGCAGGCAGCGCCTATACATTGTTACATCATGTGATGGGACAAGCAGGTGGGTCCCGTGGTGTGTGGGGATATGTGCAAGGTGGCATGGGAGCGTTAGCGAACGCCTTGGCGCAGGCTTGTACTGATTTACACGTAGATATTCTTACGGAAACAGAGGTTTGTAAGATATTGACCAGTGACGGCAAGGTTTGTGGTGTTGCTTTGGGTAACGGTCGAATCATTGAGACATCCATAGTTGCTTCCACCGTTGATGCCAATTTGACATTCAACCGGTTTTTGGATGAAGATGATTTGCCTACTGGGTTTCGCAAAGCGGTGGGTGCCATCGATTACAGTTCGGCCTCTATGAAAATCAATATGGCACTCGCAGAAGCTCCCCAGTTTTCTTGTATGGGGTCTGAGGGTATGGGTCCACATCTCCATGGGACGATCCATATAAGCCCGACCGTCGATTATGTCGAGCGCGCCTTTGCGGACGCATTGGCAGGCTGGCCGAGCACTGAACCGGTGTTAGAAATTACGATTCCTACAAGTTTGGATACAACGATTGCGCCGGCGGGTAAACATTTGATGAACGTGTTTGTGCAATTTGCGCCGTATAACTTAGCCGAGAATAAACAGTGGGATGATATCAAAGAGGAGTTTGCGGATCGTTGTATTGCGCAAATTGCGAGGTATGCCCCCAATGTGCCCTCAGCGATTGAACATCGTCAAGTTCTGAGCCCGCTGGATCTAGAGCGAACTTTTGGACTGACCGGTGGAAATATTATGCAGGGTGCGATGACGCCCAACCAGTTGTTCTTTATGCGTCCCGTTGTGGGTTGGGCAGATCACCGAACTCCTGTTCGCGGTTTGTACTTGTGTGGAGCGGCGAGTCATCCAGGCGGTGGAGTGATGGGGACTTGCGGTCGCAACGGTGCCGCTGCGATTCTCAAAGGTTAATGGAACAATCTTAAAGATTGTCAAGCGAAGCGAGTTGTAGATGATAGCAGCAGAATCTAACAACAGTGCAGGCAGTGTTGCTCGTGCACGCATGATGATCGTGATCGCTGCATTGCTGTGGAGCACGAGCGGGCTCTTTGCGAAGGCGCCGTGGTTTGACGAGTGGCCAGGTTACGCGATGGCTTTTTGGCGAGCGTTATTTGCCTGTGTAATTTTGTTGCCAATGGTTCGGCGACCGCAATGGAGTGTGCGGTTAATCCCCGTTACAGCTATTTTTGTGGCGATGAACTATTCCTTTTTGACCGTGATGGAGCGGTATGAAGCGTCGAGTGCTATTTGGTTGCAATATACGGCTCCCATTTGGGTGATTACTTTGGGTGTGGTGCTGCTTAAAGAAAAAGCGAGTAAAGCAGATTGGGTGATGGTCGCTTTCCAAATGATTGGCGTTGCAGTTATTCTAGCGCCCCAGTGGCATTTAAGCTCAGTGGGCGAGCTGCTGTTGAAACTAAGTGTTGGTGTGACCTACGCGTTGGTTGTATTGTCACTGCGTTGGATGAAAGCATATGAAGCGGCGTGGATTGTCGGCATTAATCATGTCATGACCTGCTTAGTGTTTTTGCCCTTTGTGGTGTTCGCTGGAATAGGACCAACGACGCCAATGGAGTGGGTCGCAGTGGCAGCTTTTGGTATGCTGCAGATGGGATTACCATATTGGTTGTTTGCTAGAAGTGTACAACAACTATCGGGTCATGAGGCAACCGGCATTGTGATTCTCGAACCGATTTTGTTGCCGGTGTGGGTATTTTTGGCGTGGGGTCATCTGTCGAGTTATGAAAGCCCAGGGATGGGGACTATCGTCGGGGCGGTTTTTATATTGATTGGACTGATTGTTAAAGTAATCCATGAATGGAAACCGCGCACCCTCGAGAATAAACTTTGAGTCTCACAAGACAAGTAAGAAACGTATGAATACTAATACGGCTACTGATTTACCAAAGGATACGAACCGCTTTCGCCCGCGGCGGTTACGGCCCGTAGTGTGTTTGTTGTTGACTTTAGCTTCGGTGTTTTTTGTCGCTACGTTGCAATATATGCCCGTGGATTTTTGGATTCGTTTAGGTGCGCGTGCCTTTGGAGGTGTCGCCTTTGATTCGATTTATTTTCGTGCTGAAATCCTTAAGAATTTCGACCAAGGTTTGATCTACATGTGCGCGGCGATGGGGATCTTGCTAACACACGAATTTGGTCATTACTTTGCTACTCGGATTTACGGGATTCCTTCAACCTTACCGTATTGCATTCCCTGTCCGATCAGCCCGGTGGGTACATTTGGTGCAGTGATTTTTATGGACGGCAGTAAAGCGGATCGTAAACAAATATTTGACATTGGAATCGCTGGGCCCCTAGCAGGATTGATGGTCGCTATTCCGGTTATGTGGCACGGAGTAGCAACGTTGGACTTAACCCAAGCGGAGTATGGGCCTTTTGAAATTGAGTTGCCGTTGTTGGTGAAGTGGATGTATCAGTGGACGCATGTGGGCGCGGTGACTCCTGAGGTGGTCGTGTTTAGCCAACTCAATGCTTACTTTGTAGCGGGTTGGTTTGGGTTGATCGTCACAGGGCTCAATATGGTGCCGATGGGGCAACTTGATGGTGGTCACGTGAGTTATACTCTGTTCGGTACAGCGGCTCACTGGATTGCACGGACACTCATGGTGTTGGTCATTGCATACCAAGTTTACACTCAGTCAGCAATGTTTGTATTGATGTTAGTATTGATCATGGTGGTCGGGCTTGAGCACCCTCCTACACGCGATGATACAGTTCGACTTGGCCCTGTCCGGTGGTGTATTGGCGTCGTCTCATTGGCAATTCCAGTGCTGTGTTTAGCACCGTCGATCATTATTATGCGGTGAGTTGGCTTAGATGCAACAGATGCTACTTCTGTGGGTTCCCAAAATCCTTGGCCACATGGGATCCCTTTCACACTTTGCTCTTTGCCCAAACCACCAATTGACCTTCTCTCAATTGCCTAAATTTGGTATTTTCCCCGCAGGTTGTTCCCAGTTTGTTCTGATCCAAATTTCAATACTTCAGGGGGAAGTACTATGAAAGCCTTGGTTTCTCGCCCAGTTCTATATTTTTCCTTAGCGATTGTACTGCTCGGTGGTAGTGGTTGGACAATCTATAGCAAGTTTTTTGTGCCAACCGACAAAACACCTGTTGCTGTGATATCTGATCAGGAAGATAGTGAGGGCACAAAAAGTGTAGATGAGGAGCAAGATGTAACTGTTTCTCCGCCAGATTCGGATGCATTTTCACGTCTTGCGCCGAGTAGCGATGGCAGTGACGGCGATTTTCAACTTGCCTCAGAACCGACCCTAACTGTCGATACTGCGGACAGCGATAGTTTTGTCATCGACAACACCCTGCCTGCACCACTTGATAATGGTGACAATGCAACCTCATTTAGCATTGGGGATGATCCGCCAGAGTTTTCCATTGGTGACACTGCTCTTGTTCCACCGGAAAGTACTTTTGAGACCGACGTAGATTCAAATGATTTTGAACTTGCAAACATCACGCCTGTTATTCCAACGTTAGATGACACCACGGGTGTGAATTCGGATGTGGCGGTCGATCTTAGCCAACCAGCCATTGAATTAGAATCGACCGCACCTGCAATCGACTCTCAATTACAACCACTTACGACGCTACCGGCCTTGGATCCAACTGGCGACTTCGACTCCGCAGATCTCAACACTAACGCCATGGCTGCAGCAATTGAGAACAGGCCCGGTACAATTGAAATGGAAGGCGAGCAATTACCGTCGTTATCCATTCAGAAAATTGCGCCGGCTGAAGTCCAAGTAAACCATGCGGCTGTTTTTACCACACGCATCAAGAACGTTGGCAAGATTACGGCTTACGGCGTAAAGATTACTGATTACGTTCCTCGCGGTGCCCGATTAGAAAGCGCTCACCCAGAATTTATTCGAACACCCACAGGTGCGATTCAATGGGAGTTAATCGCTTTAGAACCTGGTGAAGAAGCGTCAGTGTCCATGAAAGTGACACCATTGACGGAAGGGGAAATTGGTAGCGTCGCTACCGTTTCGTTTGCGACGCGTGCTTCCGTTCGTACCGTCAGCACAAAACCACAACTAACGATTCAACAAACATTTAATAAAACGGCTCTCATCGGCGAAACCGTTCTCGTCAACATCGTCGTATCAAATCCCGGTAGCGGTGATGCAACGGGCATCGTAGTCGAGGCAGATATCCCCACAGAGCTATCTCATGTTGCCGGCAATGAGTTGGAATATCAAATTGGTACGTTACGTCCGGGGCAGTCTAAACAACTACAATTACGTTTGTTGGCAAAAACCGCTGGGATTATTCAGAATATTTTGACTGTCCGTGGCAAGGGCCAGATTGAAAACCGTAGCATCGAACCGATGCGGATCGTCGCACCAGCACTTCAGGTTTCATTGCGCGGCCCAGCGATTCGATACTTGGACCGCCAGACCACGTACTCGGTTGAAGTATTGAACCCAGGAACAGCGTCCGCTCGTAATGTGGAACTTGTTGCTTATCTACCAAAGGGATTAAAATTCGTATCGACGGACCACCATGGTGAATACGACAACACAGAGCATGCGGTTTATTGGAAGTTAGAAGAATTACCTCCTCAAATTGGAGATTCCGTAAAATTGATGGCGATCGCTATTGAACCGGGTGAGCAAAAAGTGCGTCTCGAAGGTACAGCGGATCTTGGTGTACGAGCTCGGTTCGAGCATGTAGTGCGAGTGGAATCTGTACCTGAATTGGAATTCAGTGTGAAAGATACGGCGGATCCCATTGAGCTAGGATCTGATACGACATATGAAATCAAAGTCGTTAATCGAGGCACACGCACTGCGACGGGTGTCCAGATTGCAGCATCATTTCCACAAGCTTTGAAGCCGATTCAAGGCGGCGGGCCAAGTGATGTACGTATTGAAGGCCAAATCGTATTGTTTTCGCCGTTGCAGCGTCTTGCACCCGGAGCTGAGGCGGTATTTCGAGTGAAAGCTCAAGCGATCGCCCAAGGTGATAATGTTATTCGAGTGCAGATATCCTCGGATGATAAAACAACTCCCGTCACCAAAGAAGAAAGCACCCGCGTCTATTCGGACAATTAAGCCGACCAGTTTGTAATCTAGCTCAATTTAGTTTAACCGTTCTCCACTTGGCTTCAGCGGACAGCAGCATCTACCACTCCAGCCAGCCATTTATGAATGCTGACAAAATTAATTCTACCCACCGCGATTCCATGCACCATTTTTTAAGACTTGCTGTATCCGTAATTCTCGCCACCGCGATTTGCAGCGAGATTCACGCCTCTGGTCCGCTCAGGAAAACAACGATCGGAGTAACACGTAGCGGCACGTCAATTGTTGGTTGGGCCAATGATGACTACTTTGACTTGGATTTCCAGGGTCAACGCATA
>JAYZBF010000202.1:0-8168 GCA_036338835.1 Planctomycetota bacterium | reverse complement strand
TCAAGGGAAAGACCGTCGCCAAATCATGGCAAGTTGGTTAGCGTCAAATGACAATCCTTATTTTGCTCGGAACCTATCCAATATTGTTTGGGCCCACTTCTTTGGCCAAGGGATTATCAATGAAGTCGACGATGTTCGCGTAAGTAACCCCCCAGTCAACACCGCACTGCTCGATACACTCGCTTCGAAGTTCACCGAGTACAACTACGACTTTAAGAAAATCGTTCGCGACATTTGTACCTCCCGTGCATATCAACTTAGTACTGGAACAAATGAAACCAATGAAAAAGATTCACGCAATTTCTCACACGCGTCTTTACGACGTATGCGTGCCGAAATCATGCTCGATGCTATTACACAGATCACCTCGACTTCCAACAAGTTCCCAGGTCTACCCAACGGTGCCCGCGCAGTGCAAATTGCAAACGGAAATACGAGTACCTACTTTTTGACGACTTTTGGCCGCGCCAAACGGGAAACGGTTTGTGCCTGTGAAGTAAAGATGGAGCCTAATCTTTCACAAGCTCTGCATATGCTTAACGGCGATACTGTTAATTCGAAAATCCAACAAGGTAAACTGATTCCGACGCGACTCGGTGAGGAAGTGCCCATTCCACAGATTCTCCAAGAATTGTACATTCGTTGTCTGTGCCGCAAGCCTACCGAAAAAGAGCTTACCAATCTAATGGAAATCATCTCTCAGGAAGAGAATAAACAGCAAGCACTCGAAGATACATTCTGGGCACTATTGAATTCGCGTGAATTCCTGTTTAACCACTAAGCCAACGGGAGTGTCACAAAAACACTCCCTACATTCATATTCCTTTACTACTGTCACCAGTTGTTTTCAGCACACTGGAATCCGTCGGAGAAGTATCATGTTTCGCCAATTTTTAGCCATTGCCTTACTCGTAAGCATCACTTCCTTTATATCCGCTCAAGATAAAAAAGAAGCACGTGTGACTTGGGACGATAATGTAGCGGCAATCTTGAAACAACGCTGTGTAACTTGCCACAACGTTAATAAAAAGAGTAGCGGGCTCGATCTTTCAACGTACACCAATATTATGCTAGGTGGAGCATCTGGTGACGTTATTGAACTTGGATCCGCAGCTGACAGCTATCTCTACATGTTAATCACGCATGAATCTGAACCGTTTATGCCGCCCAATGCCGATCCCATTCCATCACCTGAAATTGAAACCATTAAGAAATGGATCGATACCGGTGCACCGGAAAATTCCGGTAGTAAAGTCATGGTTCCAGAAAAGCCAAAATTTGAATTCACAGTGAGTGACAATCCATCGGGAAAACCGAATACACCGCCTATGCCCGGCCGTATCGACAAGCAACCCAATGTATATTCGCCTAAGACAGCAGCAGTCAGTGCCATTGCCACCAATCCATGGTCGTCGCTTACTGCCATCGCCGGCCAAAAGAAAATCACGCTCTACGATTCCAACACGCTGCAAATCAAAGGCGTACTGCCCTATCCCGAAGGAATCGCCTATGTGCTGAAATTCAGTCGTAACGGTAGTCTGTTGTTGGCTGGGGGAGGCACATCCGCGTCGACGGGAAAAGTTATTGTCTTCAATATCGCTAACGGTGAACGTGTATTTGAAATCGGTGATGAACTCGACGCTGTCATGGGAGCTGACATCAGTGCCGATCAATCTCTCATCGCACTTGGCGGACCTTCTAAACTCATTCATATCTATTCAACTGCAGACGGTTCTCAACTCTTCGAAATCAAAAAACACACCGAATGGATTACTCGTATGGAGTTTTCACCCGACGGAGTACTTCTAGCAACAGGCGACCGCAACGGCGGACTACACGTCTGGGAAGCGTTTACCGGTCGAGAGTATCTAACACTCAAAGGTCATTCCAAACGTATTACAGGTATCTCATGGCGGGCTGACTCGAATATCCTAGCCTCTAGTAGTGAAGACGGTAGCGTTCGACTCTGGGAGATGGAAAATGGCGGCCAAGTGAAAACATGGGGGGCTCATGGTGGTGGCGTTTCAAGCCTTGAATTCGCTCGAGACGGACGCCTAGTGACTTGCGGACGCGATCGCGTAACAAAGGTATGGGACCAAGCAGGAGCTCAACAGCGGGCGTTTCCCGCGTTCTCTGACATTGCTTTGGAATGCTCCTTTTGCGATGAAACCAATCGAGTTATCGCTGGTGATTGGACTGGAAAAATCAACGTCTGGAAAGCAGATGACGGTGCACTTATTGGTGAACTTGCTTCGAACCCCCAACCTCTGGAAACTCGGCTCACAACTTCAACCGCTGTACTTACCGCAGCTCAAACAAAACATAAACCATTAGCCGACAATGCAATAAAAACCAAAGCCAGTATGGATCTAATCAAAAAGAACTTGGCGGCGACCATCGTCAAGATGGAAACTGCTAAGCAGACCTTAGCAACCGCTGAAGAACAAATTACAACCTACGATAAATCATCGAAATCGTTAGATGCACAGCATAAGCTCCTAACGGCGCTCGTGGCTAAAACTGCGCCAGTTATTCCAGGTCTTACTGAATCGGTTGCGAAAGCCAAGGCTGCCGCGGCCACGAATACCGATGATAAAGAACTCGCGGCACTCACGGCCCAACTACAAACCGCATTGACTAAGCGAATCAACGACTTGAAAACCACGCAAACGACGGCTACCACAACCAAAACCGAACTCACTAAAGCTCAGGAGCAACTCGCTGCTGCCCAAAAACTTAAAGTCGATTCGACGACAAATATGGTGAATGCCAAAAAGGACATGGATACCATTGCTGCGACCGTTAAGCCCGCAGAAGAAGCAACTGCCGCCGCCGCAAAATTGGCCGCGGAAGCACAAGCAATCGTCGTAGCTAGCCAACAGCAAGTTGATCATTGGAAAAGTGAAATTGCTTTCTCCAAACAACTTGGGACTCTGCACACAAATCTAGATGCTGCTTACGAAACGTTGGCCATCCAACATCAGACACATGCTGAACTTGGTACAAAAACCAATGAAGCACAAGCGACATACAATGCCGCCAATGCAATAGTCACAACAGCTGACACGACAGTTACAAACACGACGAAACGTGTGGTCGATACGACAGCAACTCAAGCAACTGCGTTGAAAACTCAACAAACTACTGAACAATCTCATACCGATGCCGTTACCAATTTAACCAACCTGAAAGCCGCTGTCGCGGCTTTGGGAATTGCGGTTACCAAAGCAAACGAAGCGGTCACCAGTACCGGCGGTGATAAAGAATTGAAAGCCGCCGCCGACGTATTGAAAACGCTTACCGACAAGAAAACTGCTGAAGTGCCCGTTGCTGAAGAACTTATTGTAACTCGTAAGACTGAATTAACAGCAGCACAACAAGCCTACGTTGTGTCTCAGAAAGCTGTCGTCGATGCACAAACCGCCCTCGCCGCCGCGAAGAAGGTTCAAGTGGATGCGATCGCTGCAAGAAAGCCTACTGAGGACGCCTTAGCGAAAGCAAAAGTCGCACTAGCCGCAGCTGCTAAAATAGTCGCCGATACCAACAACGGCATCGACCAAATCCACCAACAAGTTGTAGCCCTACAAACAGTTAAGTAAGCTTGTTGATAACACGTTTAATATCATTTAGATCATTCGTGTTATTTGAGTGCTAATTCGTGGTCCCTTGTAGCGTCAGAATCAAATTCCGTCTACTCGCGCGGTCACGGTGCTCGGCTAAATATATGCCTTGCCAGGTGCCCAGTAGCAATCGTCCGTTGTGAATTGGCACCGACACGCTGGCTCCAAGCAGAGATGCTTTTACGTGGGCCGGCATATCATCAGGCCCCTCCATCGTATGAATATACGGAAAATTCTCTGGGGCGATCGCGTTAATCGAAGATTCTAAATCAACTTGAACATCCGGATCAGCATTTTCGTTGATCGTTAACGATGCCGATGTGTGCTGTATAAACACGTGCAACAAACCAATATTGATTTGACTTAATTCCTCAATCTCATGCTCAATCAAACTTGTAATCAGATGAAATCCACGAGCTTGAGCAGGTATCGCCATCTTTCTTTGCACCCAAATCATTACCATTCCCTATTCAGTTCTAAGGACCGCTCAGTAGTTGTTATTCGCTAAATCATAGCGAATTCAGGACTTTTCCCCCCGTAATTCACCCAAAACCACCCAAATATCGATAGTTTTTAAATTATCCATTAAAAAAACTACTTTTTTTGTTGACTTCCCATTCGTAAAGCTAATAATAGGACACTCCGAGAGAATAGTAGATTTTGGGTGAGCGGGTTGGTACGTGGTATCCTCTACCCCTAGTGCCAAATCCGAAAAGATAAATAAGAAGATTTAATACTCCCCACTTTGTTTACCAGCATCGAAGCTGGTTTTATTCTCCAACAACTCGACAGCTATCAAACGCACTGTTTTCCATTTATTTGAACGAATCGTTGTTATTCTACGTAATATTAACGTTCGTCAAGTCGAATAGAAGCTACCCTTTGATTGTTGTCATATAACACTTTTTTTGAAATAAGGTATTAAGCAGATGTCAGAAGTACAAAATGTATTTGAGGCGATCCTCAAGTACGGACATGATGAAGATTTCGCTCCTATTGAAGGTGACGAATTCGAAGCAACCAACGCACCAGCTGGGTCCGATGAAAAAATCGCGATCTTGCGCCGACGTGTAGAGCAGGGCACACCCTTGTGGCACCTTAATGATCGCCATGATTATAGCGGTCTAACGGGAGCCATTCGACCTCGCGAATAATTGCTGACAAATTTGCCAGCACAAACAACAAAAACCCCTGTTCACAGTAACGTGAACAGGGGTTTTTTATTGACCTTAAATAACTGCATTACAACTCCGGCACCATATATCCGCCACATAATTGAATTTGAGCTAAGTCATCAATCCAGGCATCTACCAATGTCTTAATATTTGCATTGGCATTGAGTTGGGTCACAGCATCAAGTGTACGATCGATACAGGCAATAATCGTTTCTTCGTCGCCCCTCCAATTCTGCAACATCGTTGTCACAGTCAATTGAGCAATTTGGTCTGCTGAGTATTCCACCCCCGTTCGTTGCAACAACATCAGATGGAACACTCTCAGAATGACATCCGCGACTTGCTGAAAACATTGACGTTGCGCCGGACTATCTTTGGGGGCACTCACGTAAGACTCTACCACAGCAGCTAGTCGCTGGGGTTGTTGGGCGAAAACCGGTAGCAAATCGCACACCTCTTGCCGCAATTCCACCAATTTACCATCCACAGCAGCTAAGGCAACTTCAACACTTCCGCCCGCGAGACTTGCCAACACCCTTGCTTGGTCCTCCGTCTCGACCGCGCCACTATCAAGCAACACTTGCTTTACTTGGTCATCTGCGAGTGTTTGAAATAGAATGGTTTGGCAACGTGAGTGAATAGTCGTCAGGATTTTTTGCGGATTACTGGCAATCAGAATCAATGCCGAACCTGGCGGTGGTTCTTCTAGCGTCTTCAATAATGCATTAGCCGCTTCGTCTTGCATACAATCGGCATCGTCGAGTATGGCAATTTGCCGGTTCGCTTGTGCCGGTTTCAAATTCAGCTGATAGCACAGCCCCTGATAATGAGTCGATAGATCGCCCGATTGAATATCAAAACCGGCAGCGATCGCAGTTGTATCTACTTCAGACGGATGTGCCGTTTGCGATTCGAGGATTTGACTGCTTTCGGGAGCGGTGGTTTTCTTCCCGCCAACCAACTGTGCCTTAATAATAGACCGTTTTCCATGAGCACGATCCACGCCAATTAAATGCAAATCTGGATGCGTGTCAGCAAGAACTTGCCGGCACGCTGGACAATCCCCACAAGGTTGCAACTGGGCAGGATCGTTCTGTTGGCAGAAAAGCGCTTGTGCTAACTTTAAAGCAAACTTGTGTTTGCCAATCCCGGTAGGCCCTAAGAACAAAAAACTTGAGCCCAACCTACCCTGTTTAAGGTTGCAGCGAAAGAAATCAGCTTGTTTGTCATGTCCGACAATTCCTTGCCAACTCATCTAAATCAAATACTCCGTGATGGTAAGTTCAATCGTTCTGCGGCAATCTGTTGGATTTCCGCTTGAATTACGTTGATCGTTCGATTCGCATCAATCACCTGAATCGCGTCTGGGAAGCGTGCGGCTTCCTTCAGAAACCCCTGTCGTACATCTTCCATATATTCTAATCCCTGTGACTCGATACGGTCTAACTCGCGATTCATTCTTTGGCGAGCCGCAGTCACATCCATATCGAGTACAAACGTTAGTGCGGGGTGAATTCCTTGTGTTGCCACTGTGCCAACTTGCCGTACTAACTCGGGGTCTAATCCACCAGCATGACCTTGATATACAATATTTGCTAATAAGTACCGATCACACACCACTAATTTTTCCTCAGCCAATGCCGGTTTAATGATCTCCTCGACCAACTGAGTACGCGCGGTCATGTACAAAAACATCTCGCTGCGACGGTCGATCGTCATGTCGTGTTTTTGCAACAAAATATCACGCAATGCATCGCCTAGGGCTGTGCTCCCCGGATCTCGGCAAAAGACGTATTCGCGCCCGAGGCTGCTCAGCCATTGTGTAAACATTTCGATCTGAGTAGATTTCCCTACCCCATCAGTGCCATCAAAACTAACAAACATATATTAGTTGATCCCCTGTAGCATGCGTGCATAAACCAACACTGTTTTAACACATCTGCGGCGCCATGAGAACTATCTATAATCATTCGCACTGCAGCGAAGAAACGAATAACATGCAGCACTTGCTTAAATATCAGAATCCACGGTCGGTTTTGCCGGCGTTGGTACTGCGGGGCTAAATTTTAATTCCGATGGTGTGGGCTTTCCAGACTTTGCCTCATCTTCGCTTTCACCCTCAGCCTCGGGTTCCACTGCGTCCGCTAGATCTTGCGTCGCTAGTGTTTCCAATGTTCCGTGGCTTATCACACCAGGACGAGTAAATCCATAATCCAAATATCGGCTCGCATCACGTTGGCGGGCACGATCCATCGCATCCGCATATGCTTTGCCAGGCCACGCACCTTCGGATAAGTGAATATCGTTATACTCCAGCAATGTTCCTTTGCGAAAATGAACGTCCGCGATCGCTTTGGTGTAAGCACCTAATACTCGGTAATAATCTGTCTGAGCTTGAGCGTGTCGTCGTTGTGCTTGCAGAACCTGATCAAGCGTTGTCTTACCACCTTTGTAAAGGGCGACAGCTGAATCAACTTCTTTCTGTGAAATCGCCCAACGATTATAATGCAATTGAGCTTGGCGATGATTGTAGTCCAAGTTCTTCATAGCCGTTGCTAATAAGTGTGATGTATTGAGTTCCATATCATCTAAGCGAACCATATCACGTTTCAGATTAAGTTGAGCATTGCGAACAGCGGCGAGTTCTTGTCGTGCACCTAGTCGAGGTGGCCGAATATCAATTCCAACACGCAATTCTTGGTGATTGCCATCGGTTAATCCCTCCCATGCCGTTGACCCTGGCGCAACAAATTGTAAACCATTCGGTTCCGCGCTAATAAGGTCGTCGCCGTAACCCAACCAACGATATAAGGCAACTAGGTTAACCTGTGGAAGGGTGTTGTGTCTTGCAAGCTTTAACTCCAACTGACGGCGTTTAATGGCCCATTTTTGCTGTCGCAATTCCACACTTCGCAATAATGCTTCTTCATGTGATTCCTGCCAATCAAACACAACTTTGGCTTGAATTGGCTCTTGGGATGGTCGAATGACCCGTCCGTCGGATGCCGTAAGTCCCATCAACCAACGCAGACTTTGCTCTGCACGCATCAAATCGTTCCAAGCTGTTTCCACTTGAGCTTGGAAGAAAAAATACTGTTCCTGAGCCTGTGCTTCAGCTTGTGCTGTTTCAATACCACCCACGAATTTCTCATAGGCTATTTTCCATGTGACCTGTGCACTATCGCGAGCAATCCGACTAGCTTCTAGGTTGCGGTAAGCTGTATACAAATCCCAATAGGTGTTCTCGACATCCATCACCATATTGCGAACACTTGTTTCGAATATGGTAAGGCTCACATCAGTGTTTATTCTGGAAATCATAACTGGAATGCGATTAACCATCGTTCCATTGCCCCGCAGCAACGGTTGCGTG
>JAYZBF010000201.1:0-5899 GCA_036338835.1 Planctomycetota bacterium | reverse complement strand
AGTACTTGTAGGGGCATGTGGCCGCCCGAGTTCATTCGCGGCCCCTGAACGGAAACCTATCTAGCCTTAGAAATTAGTTTCCTGCTAAAATTTCGGACAACTAATCTAAGTTTCCGTCGCCCGATTACACCTTTGTGTTAGATCATCGAATCACCCAATGCATAATTTTCGTATCGTCCTGTTATCAATTGCCGCTTTTGCAGTCCTCGCTGCAACATCCGATAACAATCTGCAAGCACAAGCGGTTGGGACACTGGCGCCTATGCAAACCGCGCCAGCAACGGTAACACAGCCTCAGCAGATTCGAGCGCCGAGTTTCATACCCTTGGCAGTGGACCATGTCGCGTACGTCGACAAAGTTCTGTCCTACTGGCAACAACGCACAGAAAAAGTACATCTCTATCGCACCAAATTCCAACGCTGGCAGTTCGATACCGTATATGGTCCCGCCAATACTTTTAAAACATTCAGCACCGGAAAAATACAATATGCAGAACCAGATAAGGGGCTTTTTAAAGTCGAAGAAGTCCTCTCCTATCACGCTGCTGTTAGCGCAGCAGCCAAACCGTCCTACAAAGCAATCCCTGGAGTACACGGAGAATATTGGGTATGTGACGGAAAGAGCATCTTTGAATACGATTACAACAATCAAAAGTTGATTCAACAAATTTTACCCGCTGAATTAAAAGGTAAAAACATTATCAACGGTCCGCTACCTTTTCTTTTCGGCGCGAATGCGGATGACATCAAAAGACGTTTTTGGGTGCGAGCGATTACATCTCCCACAGCCAAGAAAGAAATCTGGCTCGAAGCTTATCCCAAATCTGCCCAAGATGCGAGTAATTATCAACGCATTCATATCATCATCAGCACCGAAGATTTTCTGCCCAAGGGCCTAGTTATTTTTGATCGTAGTTACGTCAAAGGTAAGAATCACTCACGTACTGTTTTTAGTTTCCAAGACCGTGATGTCAATTTTGCGAGTACCTTGAACAAGCTGAATCCGTTTTATCGCAATTTTTACGAGCCATCGCTTCCTTCTGGCTGGCAAAAAGTAGTCCATGCCGCTCCTACAGCGAGGCCGACCACCCGCCAAGCCACACAAAATCCAAATACTCCTCGCTAATGGTTTCATAGTCATTATGTGGCCCGTTTCTGTATAATCTGTATATAGACTTTATTTCCTCTAGTACAGTGTCCCCGTCCACGACCGGAATTCTAATGAACCGCAGACTCCATACATTGATCTGTTTGATCAGTAGCTTGGCTCTATTTTCAACTCCGTTACAGGGACAACCTAACGAAGATGACCGTCGCGGCGCACTCCTGCTGCAAGTCCAGTTACCCATCGAACTTCAGTCTATCAACGACCTAGTGCAATCCGTCAACCATGCCGTCGCACAACTTCAACGGATTCCGGCAGCTACGGAAAACGGCCAGCGACCCTACCTTATTCTCAAATTTGTCAATAACCCAGATCGCTCTAGTGCTTACGAAGCCTGCAATGTACTGGCCCAACGTCTAGCCCAAAGTGACGTCACCGAAACCTGTGAAACAGTCGCATTGCTTTCCGGATCAATTCACGACCATGTGTTGTTGGTAGCACTGGCATCCCAACAAATATATCTCGCCCCGGCCACAACGTTGGGGGCTATAGCATCCTCCCAATCGGAACACCAAGCACCTAGCCAAGCCATGCTTGACGATTACTTGCGATTTACCGCTGCAAGTCAATTATTGCCAAAAGCAATCGTACTGGGACTGATAGATCCCGCTCAAGGCGTCTACAAACTAACCACCGACCAGGGCATCACCTACGCAACACAACAAGAGCGCGACGAGCTTTCACAATCCGCTGGTTTCACCAAAGAGCAAACGCTTTCGGAGCCTGGATCACCATTTGAACTTTCAGCGAGTCAGCTTGATAATAGCATCAACACCCGCGTTCTTGAGCAATCGGATGCGGCTCTCAAGGCAAAATTGAATATCGCTACAGACTTGTTTTTCAAAGGTGCCACAACGGTCGGCAAAATCCGTCCTGCCGTGGTCGACTTAGTTTCACGCAGCACCGCTGGACATCTGACTGCGATCGACATTAATGAAAAAACTAAATTGGTAAAACACTTATCTGAATCGGGCCATAATTGGATTGGCTTCAATATCGACTGTAGTGGGGGAGATTACCCTTCAATCTTAGAGTTGTGCAATACGATTGCCGAGCTAAATCAAAGTG
The DNA here is from genome assembly GCA_036338835.1 of Planctomycetota bacterium. GTDB lineage: Bacteria > Planctomycetota > Planctomycetia > Pirellulales > Pirellulaceae > UBA721. The sequence goes on along the minus strand of JAYZBF010000201.1, from coordinate 3,666 downwards.
GCCGAGATATACGAACCGTTGCTTTTATCCAAAACCAAGCATTAGAGTCGGCGGCATTAATCGCGTTGGCCTGCGATGAGATATTCCTGAGTGAACAAGCCGTCATCGGAGGCCCGGGTAATCAACCGTTATCAGACGATGAATTAATCGATATTCTGCCGCCACTGAAAAAAATCAGTAATGACAAACATCGCACTTGGTCTTTGTTTGCGGCAATGGTAGATCCCAGTCTTGCTGTTCATGCTTATCGTCATCGCTTGACAGGTGTAGAACAAATATTCTGCCTCGACCAATACAATCAGCAACCAGAACTTTTTAACTGGCAAAAACAAACACTTATTGACGGTTCGGATGGCTTTACGCAAAACGAAGTTCAGCAACTCGGGCTGACCAATCAGCCGCTAGCGAGTATGGCCGAAGTGCTCGATCATTTTGGACTCAATCCCACGCTGGAACCACAATCCAAGCGACCTTGGATCGCGGCGATCGAACGACTCGCGATGAACCCGTGGTTTGCTAGTGTGATGCTGACCATCGGCCTGTACGGTCTGTTTATCGAAATGGGAACTCCGGGTTTGAGCATTCCTGGAATTATTGCCCTGCTTTGTTTTGCACTATTCCTCTGGTCCAAAGAACTCAACGGCACGGTTGACGCTCTAGAAGTGGTGCTCATCGTCGTCGGTGTACTGTGCCTCTCCGTTGAGATTTTTATCATTCCTGGGTTTGGCGTATTTGGGTTTAGCGGTCTGGGGCTAATCTTCATTGGACTTGTGTTGGCAAGTCAAACGTTTATCATCCCCCAAAACAATTTTCAGGTCGATTCAATGATCGATTCCATTGGAACCGTCATTTTCTCGGTGTTGGGAGTCATCGTTTTGTACGTTGGATTGACAAAAACACTTAGTGACACACGCTTTGGTCACATGTTGGCACCTGCCCGCTCTGATCAACAACAGCAAGCTCACACCCAATGGAGCGAGTCATTGGTACATTGGGACCACTTATTGGGAAGTCAAGGAGTGACAGTCACCCCCTTATCGCCATCCGGTAAAGTACAAATTGAAGGTGCCGTTTACGATGTTATCAGCGACGGTAAACACGTCGAGGCGGGAAGCTTAATCGAAGTGGTTGAAGTGACTGGAAGTCGCATGGTAGTATCAATTGAAATCTCATAACCCCCTGAAATGTTAAAGACACACAGTCATCGCATTTTTCACAATCCCTGCGAGGAACTAGACAGATGGAACCAATAACTTGGGCGATTATCTTAATCGTTGTTGGCGCTTCACTGATTGTTCTGGAGCTATTCATTCCCTCCGGCGGAATCATCGGGTTCTTGTCTGCAGCGGCATTTATCGCAGCTGTCGTCATGGGGTTTCAAATAGATAATAGCACTGGGATTGCGATTCTTGGCAGTGCAATTTTGACATCCGGAGTTATGATCTCATTGGTTATTAAATATTGGCATCAAACGCCCATTGGCAGTCGCGCATTGCCACCTAACCTAGACGTGTCCGAGGCCGTTGTCGGTAATCTAGAACACCTACAGGGAACGCAAGGAATTGCTCGCTCTGACTTAATGCCCAATGGCGAAGTTGACATCGATGGAAAACATTATGACGCGGTGAGTTCTGGCACGTTTATCGCTACCGGTAGTGCAGTGCAAGTTACCGATGTGCGAGGTAATCGATTGTTGGTTCAAGCGATAGAGATCCAACAGGCGACTGCTTCGACGCAAAACAACGAAAGCCAAAAAGGTCATGAAGACGCCGCCATCGACTATTCAGCATTTGAGGAAAACCTTGATGGAACCGATACCGATGCACTTTAGTTGAAAATCGAACATGCTAATTTTTTTCTGACTTATTAATGAAAGAGGTCGGCATCTTTGGTAAACTGCAACACTGGTCGGAAAAACAACCTTGTTGTCTATTCGACGAACCACGTTCGTTCTTAATTCATTATCGATAGGTTAGCTGATCATCATGCCCCACCTAATTTTTTTCGCAGATACTACCGCTTGGGCATTGGGATTGACTATTGCGGCCCTCGTAATCCTGCTGGTCGCTGCCTACATCTTTTTCTCGTACTTCCGCCTCTACATTCAATGTAAACTGACTCGCGCGGGCATCGGATTCATGGATCTTCTGAGCATGACGTTCAAGAAGATTCCGGTAAACATGATTGTGCAAAGTAAAATCATGGCAGTCAAAGCTGACCTCACCGAAGACCAAGGGGTCACAGTCGATGCCCTCTGTGCACACCACCTATCCGGTGGAAATGTTTCTCTCGTAATACGATCGTTGATTGCGGCACGTAAAGCCAAGATTATTAAACTCACGTTTATTGAAGCCATGGCAATCGACCGCGCTGGGCGGAATGTGCTCGAATCCGTACAAACCAGTGTCTACCCTAAAGTTATCGACTGCCCATCACCTAGTTCCGGGAAAAAAACGCTCGACGCCGTGGCCCGTGACGGTATTCAATTGCGAGTCAAAGCTAGGGTTACTGTACGATCCAATCTGCAACAACTCATCGGTGGTGCCTCGGAAGAAACAATTATGGCACGCGTTGGTGAGGGAATTGTCAGCGCCATTGGCTCCGTCGATACCTACTCAAAAGTCCTCGAAAATCCTGACTTAATTTCTCGTGCCGTGCTCGCTAAAAATCTTGACTCGCAAACCGCATTCGAAATTGTATCCATCGATATAGCAGACATTGACGTCGGTACAAATATTGGAGCTCGATTACAGGCGGACCAAGCAGAAGCGGACACGCGGGTCGCTCGCGCAAGAGCCGAAGGCCGTCGAGCGATGGCCGTGGCTGCTGAGCAAGAACAAATAGCCGCCATTGCCGAAAGCGAAGCGGAATTAGTAAAAGCCGAAGCAACGGTTCCCAAGTCAATTGCCGAGGCACTCAATTCCCATAGACTCTCGATCATGGATTATTATCGCATTCGAAACATTCAAGCCGATACAAAAATGCGGACTTCGTTTTCCTCAACGGTGCAAAATAACACCACTTTTGACGATGGAGACAACTAAGCGTGCTACTGTTCATCGATAAGATAATCAAAGGCATTGCTAAAGCCGTTGAAGAAATGGAGCGACAGCAAGCTGAGCAAACGGCCCGACAACTCGCCGCCCGCAAAGCCGCTCTTGATCGCCGCGCGGCAGCTCGACAGTCCGTTGAACAAGGTACCGTTGCACAGAGTGTTGCACCAATCCAACTCGGAGAACAACACGCTTCAAAACCGCCCGTAGCGGCTCATCATGAACATAGCAGAATCGAAAATTATGGGGATGAAAACGTTTTCGATGAATTCGTTTCTGAACACCACGACCCAATAACCGACTTCGACAACACTTCCACTTCGCTAGCCATGCAACAAAAATCATCGATCGAATCTGATCGGACTCCTAAAAACCCTCTCGCCCCCCATGCATTGAGAATTTTATCGCAACCCAACGGACCCCGCGACGCCATACTTCTCACTGAGATCTTTAATCGCCCTGAACATCGTTGGGAATAATGAGCAATCGTCGATGTAGCTCTGCGAATTTGGGTATAAGTCAATAAATCGCCGCGCGACCAATAACACTAGTTCGGTACGAATGGTAAAATACCCCTTTTCAAATTCTCTAATTTCATTTGCTTCAGGAATCC
>JAYZBF010000200.1:0-7277 GCA_036338835.1 Planctomycetota bacterium | reverse complement strand
GCTCTAGCAGGCGGAGTCGTAGGGAAAACTGTAGCGAATAATGGCAGTTATGGTTTATCAATAAACGCGACAATGTAGCGGCGAATGATTATCGATAGAGTAAAATGCACGCATGAAATTATCTGAATGCAAAATTTTGATTCTCGTTTGCAGCCTGTTGCTTGTCGTAAAGTCAAACGCGATGGCGGACGAGGTGCAATTCAATCGAGACATCCGTCCAATTTTGGCAAATCATTGTTTTGCCTGTCACGGTCCCGATGCTGCGCAGCGGCAGGCCGAGTTACGACTAGATCTGGAATCTGCGGCAAAGGCGGATCGCGACCCCAAGGTAATTGTTGCTCATAATTCTAAATCTAGCGAGTTAGTGAAGCGAATTAGCACAGCGGATCATGATTTGGTAATGCCGCCAGTTGAGTTTGACAAACCATTGTCCGCTAAGCAAGAAAAGTTACTCACTCAATGGATCGACCAAGGCGCCCCGTGGGACGATCATTGGGCTTTCGTTTCTCCGATGATTCCGCCCTTGCCCACGGTGAAACAAGAGTGGGTCAACAACGCTGTGGATCAATTTGTAGTCACTCGCGTCCGCGAGTTGAACAGCGGTCTTAGGCCAAGTCCGCTTGCCAGTCGAGCAACGTTGATTCGTCGCTTGAGTTTTGACCTACGAGGGCTCCCGCCAACGATAGAAGAAGTGATGGGTTTTGAAACGTCTGGCGATTATGAATCGGTTGTCGATGCAATGTTGGCCAGTGAACAATTTGGTGAACGATTAGGGATGCACTGGCTCGATTTGGTGCGGTACGCAGACTCGGGAGGCTATCACAGTGATGTGCCGATCCATATTTCTCCCTACCGCGACTATGTCATCCAAGCGTTTAATGAAAATATGCCATTTGATCAATTTACTCGTGAACAGCTGGCCGGCGATTTATTACAACAGCCCACGCAACGCCAAATAATAGCAACGGGCTACAACCGATTGAACAAGACGACCGAAGAGGGGGGTGCTCAGCCAGGCGAGTATTTAACGAAATATGCTGCCGACCGAGTGCGGACGACAGCCGGAACATGGCTCGGATTGACGCTGGGTTGCTGTGAATGTCACGATCATAAGTACGACCCATTTACCACCAAGGATTTTTATCGCTTCGTAGCGTGCTTTGCAGATATCGAGGAGAAAGGTGTTTACGGCGGCAGTAATCGTGAGCCTGAAATCAAAGTCGCCACGGCTCCACAAGCTAAAAAACTTGCTGAACTTGAAATGCAGCTTACTCTGTTGCAAGCACAATTGAAGGATACACAAGGGGCAGCAATCCAAAAGAAAATTGATGGTATCAAAGCGCAACAGACGACCATTGAAAAACAGTTTGTACGGACGATGATTACTCGCAGTGTGGAGCCCAAAGTGATCCGCGTATTGCCACGTGGCGACTGGTTAAATTCCAGCGGTCCTGTTGTGGCCCCAGGCGTGCCTGTACACTTTGTCAAAGAGACAAGTTCTCACGAACAACGGTTTACGCGACTAGACTTGGCCAATTGGATTGTCGCTAAGGAAAATCCGTTGACGAGCCGTGTGTTTGTAAATCGATTATGGAAGATGTTTTTTGGACGCGGACTGTCGTCTCGGCTCGATGACTTGGGTATCCAAGGTGAGTGGCCCACACATCCAGCGTTGCTGGATTATTTATCGGTACGGTTTGTCGAATCGGGTTGGAATGTAAAGCAAATAATCAAATTGATTGTTATGTCGCGTACGTACCAACAATCATCGACGTTACGCCCCATGGATACTTCCGCGGACCCCACCAACTTGTACTTTGCTAGACAATCACGGTGGCGTCTTGAGGCCGAATTCATTCGTGACAACGTATTGTCGGTGAGTGGTTTGTTGGATTCAACCATTGGCGGTCCCAGTGTATTTCCCTATCAGCCATCAGGATATTGGCGTTACTTAAATTTTCCTACACGCACTTGGAAATCAGATAGTGGTACGAGTCAGTATCGTCGTGGACTTTATACACATTGGCAGAGAACATTAGTACACCCAGCGATGTTGGCGCTCGACGCTCCGACGCGGGAGGAATGTACTGCGATCCGCAGTATTTCCAATACTCCTGCTGCCGCGTTGACTTTACTGAATGATCCAACGTTTGTGGAAGCTGCGCGGGCGTTGGCGGTGCGGGTGGTTCAGCAGGATGGCGAACGGGAAAACGACAAAATCCGCTGGTTGTTTTTGCAAGTGCTATCACGGCCGGATACGCAACAAGAGCGAGGAGCTGTAATACAAATATTGCAGACCGCCCGTGAGTATTATAAAAACAATCCACAGGCGGCAGCCCAATTACAGACCAATGGACTATTTAAGTTGGAGTCGACGGTAGACGTGATTGAAGTCAGCGCGTGGACTATGGCGTGTCGTGTGGTGTTAAATCTAAGCGAAACCATAACTCGTAATTAATGAGGTTTATTGATGCAACGCCATCAACTTGAAAACGGAAACAATCAGCCGATGTTAAACATGCCAGAAAACCGCCGTCAGTTCCTAGGTCGTGCTTCCGGCGGACTGGGGATGACCGCATTGGCTTCCTTGCTGCGAGCTGAAGAGTCACAAAGTACGGGATTGATGCCGGGAATTGAAGGTGGCCTTCATTTTCCCGCACGAGCCAAACGAGTAATTTTTCTTTGTATGGCGGGTGGACCATCTCATCTGGAATCATTTGATTACAAACCAAAACTTGCTGAAATGCATGGCAAACCGATGCCGGAGTCATATACAGCAAATCAGCCGATTGCTCAGTTGCAAGGCAAGAAACTGGTTTGTCAGCAACCCATGATCCCTTTCCAGAAACATGGCGAGTCAGGCATTGAGATATCGGACGTGTTTCCGCACATTGGGAAAGTGGCAGATGAACTATGTGTGATCAAGAGTATGCATACAGATCAGATCAACCATGACCCAGCCCATACCGTGATGAATACTGGCACATCGATTTCAGGTCGCCCGAGTATGGGGTCATGGGTGACCTATGGACTCGGTAGCGTTGCGAGTGATCTGCCAGGATTTGTCGTGCTGACGAGCAGAGGTGGTCGCAACCCTCAACCAATTGCCACGCGTCAATGGCATAGCGGATTTTTACCCGGCCGTTATCAGGGTGTGCAGTTTCATTCAACCGGATCACCAGTTTATTATGTGCACAACCCCGCAGGGGTCAGTCGAGATTTGCAAGGTCAAGTTATAGATACCGTCAACAAACTAAATGGACTTCGTAATCGCGAAGTCAAAAACCCCGATATTTCAACACGTATTAAACAATACGAACTAGCATTTCAAATGCAGAACAGTGTTCCTCAGTTAATGGATATCACGGATGAATCACAAGCGACTTTGGATTTGTATGGCGTAACCAAAGCCGATGGAAGTTTTGCATACAACTGTTTGCTAGCGCGACGTATGGCCGAACAAGGAGTTCGCTTTATCCAGCTATATCATCGCGGCTGGGATCATCATAATGACTTGGTTAAGTACATGGGTATTTGTAGTGGATTGTGTGATCAAGCTACCGCTGCTTTGATTCAAGACCTTAAACAACGGGATATGCTAAAAGACACTCTCATAATTTGGGGTGGCGAGTTTGGACGCACGCCGATGGCTCAAACCAACAAAGGTGCGGTTGGGCGTGATCATCATATGCGCGCGTTTAGTATGTTCATGGCGGGCGGTGGTGTGAAAGGTGGAACTACTTACGGCAACACCGACGAACTAGGGTATGACGCGGTAGAGGACCCCGTACATGTAAATGATTTACACGCGACGATGCTGCATCTGCTTGGTTTGCAACACGATCGCTTAACTATCCGATATCAGGGGCGAGATTTTCGTCTTACCGATATTGCGGGACAGGTTATTCAGGATATTATTGCTTAGTGCTGGACTTTGATTTTTCGATGAGTTGTTTTCGACACTCGGCGATTAGGTAAAAAGAACCCGCGATGACAATGAGGTCTGCTGAATCTGCTCTTTGCTCGATGTCGGCAATGGCGCTGACAGGATCGGAATCTATTTGTAGCACTGCAGTATCGTTTGAACTGTTGTGCGCTGCTGATTGCTGTGCTATTTCTAGCAATGCGCCACAGTCGACTGCTCGAGGGTTGTTGTGAAACTGTGTCAATGTAATGGATTCAAATTTGTCGATCAAGATATTCAGCATGTCAGTGGCGGGTTTGTCTTGGCTACAGCTGAAAACTAGATGCCAAGCTTGGTCGGCGAAGTGCTGCTGAAGGTATTCGCTTAGCTTGGTGATGGAATCTGGGTTATGCGCCACATCGAGTAATATCGCCGGCTGGCCCGCAATGTATTCTAAGCGACCTGGGCAATCGGTATTCGCTAGCCCCTCGACAATCGCTTGGTCATCAATTTTGAATCCCTGTTCCATCAGACAACCTGCGATTCCCAATACGATTAACGCATTGTCGATTTGGTGTTGTCCGGGTAATCCTATTTCAAGCAGCGGCCATTGTTTGGACCTTTGACCGATTTTCATAGACACGTCTCGCAGAGTCGCACCCTGAGCAGACTGTGCTGCGATGGAATATTGGATATCTTGTGTCGCACGAATAATATGAGCGTCAGCTTGTTGCGCTCGCGTTTCAATTTCAATCTGTGGCCCGGCAGTACATCCATGCACAAGCGGAACCTTGGATTTAATAATGCCGGCCTTTTCGGCTGCGATTAGCTCCACGGTATTACCGAGCAGTGAAGTGTGATCGAGGCTGATGTTTGTAATGGCGGTGACAATGCTGTAGCAGATGTTTGTGCTATCTAAACGGCCACCGAGTCCGACTTCGATGACTGCAATATCTACTTGTTGTTGTTGAAACCATAAGAAAGCCAAAACAGTTGTCAATTCAAAAAACGTTGGCTTTAGGTCTTGAATTGGTTGAAGGTCGGCTTCAATGTCCATAGCTTGTACAACCGGAACCAGTTGATTCACTAACTTGACGAATTCCAGTTCACTACACCATTTCCCATCGATTTGGAAACGTTGCCTTAGGTTTTCGAGATGGGGTGACGTGAATAGACCGGTTTTGTGTTTGGCAGCAGTGAGGATGGAGGCAGTCATCGCGGCGGTCGAACCCTTGCCTTTAGTGCCAGCGATATGTACGGCGGGGATAGTTTGCTGCGGATTGCCTAAGCGAGCGGCGAGATTTCGCATTCGATCCAGTTTAAATGGAATTGCTGCTTGAGCGACCATGGTACGTTCAAAGTCGAAACGGCGATAAAGATACGCCTGAGCCTCAGCGAAAGTTGTAATGGCCACGTTGGTATGCATGTCTATGGTCGGTCGCAGATAGAAGGCTAAAAATGGGCTTAGGGGTCGCAGTGTAGTCGGAATTGGGCTGAATAATCCGTACGATCGTCAGCACCTACGAGTGTCTGCAAACGTTTCGACTTTGCAGAGCAAGGCAACCCTTATTTATAGCGACCACACGCCATACTTTAAGACCTACCCGACATGAATTTATTGAATTATCCGTGGCATTGATGCGATGGACGTATCGGTAGGTCCTACATCAAAAGGGTGTTTGCTGCAAATTAGTGGTTGAACATCTGTATAGGCTTATACGTACAAAATAGACTTACCGAACTACTAATTTAGTATGCATGAGCACAAATTACATTACGAATAAATATTGGCTCTCGATAATAGTCACGAGAGCGGTAAAGTTTAACGAATCACGAAAGAGGATAATCCATGTCAACGTCTGCTAGCCAAAAGGGCGAAGTCATTGTTGAAACCCGTAACCTTACAAAAACCTATAAGGACTTCTGGGGTCGTAGTAAAGTGCATGCACTCAAGGCACTGGACTTAAACGTTCGACGTGGTGAAATATTTGGATTGCTTGGTCCCAATGGTTCGGGTAAGTCGACAACGATCAAATTGTTGTTAGGGCTGTTGTTTCCCACCAGTGGCGAAGCATTAGTGTTTGGCAAAGATGCTGCGGATGTCTCCAAAAATGAACGCATCGGATATTTGCCAGAAGAATCCTATCTGTACAAGTTTCTCAACGCAGAGGAAACCCTTGATTTTTATGGTCGCCTATTTAACATGTCGGCCGCTCGCCGTAAAAGCCGTATTCGAGACCTGATTAATCTGATCGATCTTGATTGGGCCAAGCGTCGGCAGTTGAAGGAATACTCGAAAGGGATGACCCGTAGAATTGGATTAGCCCAAGCGTTGATTAATGACCCCGAGCTTATTGTGTTGGACGAACCGACCACTGGCCTGGACCCTATTGGTACGCGTGACATGAAAGATCTCATTGTTCGCTTACGCGACCAAGGTAAAACGATTCTCATGTGCAGTCACTTGCTCGCAGATGTACAAGATGTTTGTGATCGAATCGCAATTTTACATCAAGGTGAACTGAAGGAACTTGGCGCCGTTGATAGTTTATTGAGTGTGCAAGACATTACTCAATTCCAAGCCAAGAATCTTGGGCCTGATACGGAGGAAGCAATACGTAAGTTGATCGCTGAGAGCGAAGGCGAGTTGGTTTCGATGGAGAATCCGACGACCACGTTAGAAGATTTGTTTCTTAGTATTGTGCGTGACAGTGATTCACGCCCAGGTTTTGTCAGTCACAAAGAAGACGCACCTGAGGAAGACGCTGAGCAGCAAGAGGAAACGGCGGCTGCCGAGTAAGAATTATTGAGTCACTCGACACAGAAATACATAAATCTAAATTATGGAGTTAGCACTCCGACGGTAACGCAGGGTAATTAGTTAAATGGTTGTAGATCAAAGCGAATTCGAATCTTTTGGATTTTGGTTTTCCAGTTACATGGTTGATTTTGCCATGCTAGCATTGTTCATGCTGGTTGGCTGGGCGATTTTAGCGTTTGCATTAGCAGCTATTCGTAACAGTCCATCCCGCGCGGCTAAGATGATTGCGGGCACGATCAAGCGGGCGTTCATTGTTGATTTTCCACGCACCTCGATCCGCCGTACTATGGCAATGTCGCGTTTGGCGATTCAGGAAGCGATTCGTAATAAAGTACTGATCATTTTCGCGCTATTTGTTGCCTTGCTGTTGTGTGCCGGATGGTTTCTTGATGTTGAGAATGACCATCCTGCTCGGCTATATCTGGGATTCGTCTTATCGGCGAGTACTTATTTGTTATTATCACTTGCTATGTTCCTCAGAGCATTTAGCATCCAGAATGATATTAAAAATAGTACGATCTATAAGATAAAGAAAAAACCGGTTCGAGCGCA
>JAYZBF010000199.1:0-5926 GCA_036338835.1 Planctomycetota bacterium | reverse complement strand
TGGTGCTTCTTCTTCAGCTGGTGCTTCTTCTTCAGCTGGTGCTTCTTCTTCAGCTGGTGCTTCTTCTTCAGCTGGTGCTTCTTCTTCAGCTGGTGCTTCTTCTTCAGCTGGTGCTTCTTCTTCGGCTGGAGCTTCTTCTTCGGCTGAAGCTTCTTCTTCGGCTGGAGCTTCTTCTTCGGTTTCTATTGCTGCAACTTCGGGTGCCTCAGCCGTATCTGTTTCCGGAGAACTGTCATTATCAACAGCATCGTCTGAGCGCAGATCATCCTGAGCATCTGCAGATTCTGCAGTTGGTTCTTGAGGATCTATCGATTCATCTTGAATGCTGTTCACGATTAGTGGTGCTCCGTTTAATTCCAGTAAAGGTATTAGTCTGTAACGCCGGGCATCACGCCGACACTTGTCAGTAGTGCTTGCCAGACCAAGTCATAAACAAAAAGGACGATAGTAAAGAGAAACATTGTAAGTATTACGACGATGGAGCTATTAATAAGCTCTGGTTTTTTAGGCCATGAAACTTTGGCCATTTCGTTTTGGACTGCGATCAGGAACTCTGCGAATTTGTACCAGTGCACGATGCGGTAGCTAAACCATAACCCACGCAAGGCCACGATTCCCATAACGAGATCGACTCCGGATCGATCGGCATCAGTATACGTACCATTAACCCAGTTGCGGAGGGTGTATGTACCAAGGCTAACCAAGATAATAATAGTCAACATGGTAGCACGTCGCGCGATCAGGCCCATCGTGGGCCGATGACGATGCAGTCCCAAAAATGTCCATAGCAACCGGACATTCATCACGGGCTGTTCATTTTTCGCATTTGATGCAGGATTCTTAGCCATTGTCGTAATATCGTGTGCTAAAAGTGTGACACAAGTAATCTGAACGGAAATTACTGCTGGGGAAACATTTTAATAAAACCAACAAACCTTATAAGGTAGCATGGTTTTGCCATATCGCACATGGGCTAAAAGAGAATGATTTTATTTTTACGCAACGAAAAATACCGAACCACCAAGTGGGGGCATTCGTGGTTTTTATTGACGGTTATCGCTGGAATATTGTCTAAAAACCTATTGGTTTCAATAAAAATAAATGTGCTTACCCTTGAATTACCGATGCAGCCTCATTCGAGGCTCCGTTTTCAAGTCACGGCACAATTTTACTCTTGCAAGCCATGCATCGAGAGTAATTCCAGCACCCGAATGTGCCTCTCGGAATCAATTCCCGCGAGTTTCTCAAACTCATCCAAGAGTCTGTGAATCTCACTCCAAACGATTCACCAAATGATGAATCATTATTCATGCGTATATCAGATCCGTCTCGCATGTTGATTTTATCAGTATCCAAACTGACGCATTAAACCAGAACGGAAGAGCGGAAACTTCATTCGCTCTCCGATTCTGGACTGTATGGCAGGGGCGGAGGGACTTGAACCCGCAACCGCTGGTTTTGGAAACCAGTGCTCTGCCAATTGAGCTACACCCCTGTAAAAAGCCTACCGACTAGTTAGTCGACAATCTTTGTAACCACACCGGAGCCGACTGTACGACCACCTTCGCGAATTGCGAAACGCACGCCGTCATCCATAGCAATTTTCTTATGAAGTTCAACGGTGACTTTCACATTATCACCAGGCATGCACATTTCTGCACCTACAAGGTCAGCAGTACCGGTTACATCAGTAGTACGGAAATAGAACTGTGGACGGTATCCACTGAAGAATGGTGTGTGACGACCACCTTCATCTTTGGACAAACAGTACACTTCTGCTTCGAACTTGGAGTGAGGACTGATACTACCAGGAGCAGCAAGTACTTGACCACGTTCGATATCTTCACGCTTCATTCCTCGAAGAAGACAACCGACGTTATCGCCAGCCATACCCTTATCGAGCAACTTACGGAACATTTCCACACCTGTAATGGTTGTGGTAGCAGTATCTTTAAGTCCGATGATTTCGATTTCGTCACCAACGTTGATAACACCACGTTCGATACGACCTGTAGCAACAGTTCCACGACCTTCGATCGAGAACACATCTTCTACAGCCATCAAAAACGGCTTGTCTTCGTCACGTGCTGGTTCCGGAATATTTGCATCAATTGCATCCATGAGTTCCGAGATGCAAGCAGCAGCGTCAGCATCGCTTGGGTTGTTGTAAGCAGGCAATGCAGCACCTTGAACGATGACAGCATTGTCGCCATCGAAATCGTACTTGCTAAGCAGGTCACGAACTTCGATTTCAACAAGTTCCAACAATTCTTCGTCATCAACAAGATCGCATTTGTTCATGAAGACGACAAGAGCGGGCACATCTACCTGACGAGCAAGGAGCACATGTTCCTTGGTCTGAGGCATTGGTCCGTCTGCTGCTGAAACAACAAGAATAGCACCGTCCATTTGGGCAGCACCAGTAATCATATTTTTAATAAAGTCAGCGTGACCGGGGCAGTCGATGTGAGCATAGTGTCGAGTTTCAGTTTCATACTCGACATGAGCAACAGCAATTGTCACTGTTTTCGTTGCATCACGAACGGTACCGCCCTTTGCGATTTCGGAATACTCTTTGTGTTCGGCAAGTCCCTTGGCAGCTTGCACTGCTAGGATCGCACCGGTTGTTGTAGTTTTTCCGTGGTCAATGTGGCCGATAGTACCCACGTTCACGTGGGGTTTTGTCCGGTTGAAAGTCTCCTTCGCCATGTCCTTAACACCTATTCTAATTGCACTTGATAATGTGGCCGTTTCCGACCATGTAGTAAACAATGTTTAAAACTTTAACAACCAAGCTTCACATTTGTTGATCAAATGTCATTGACCAAACGTTCGCTCGGCTTTGTTATTTCAGTTTTATTTCATTACGTCTGTTAATTCGCATTGACTGCAATCACACCCGAAAGTGTGCAAGCAATCAAAGCTGCTGATGGGACTTGAACCCATGACCTCGTCCTTACCAAGGACGCGCTCTACCACTGAGCTACAGCAGCAATTCGCTACCACGGCTCTTAGAGCGTTTCCTATTAAAGGTTGCCCTCTATTTCTGCCTCACAACCATTGTTTCCAATGGGGAGAAAGGCAGCAATGGTAAAAGCGGGTGAAGGGTATCGAACCCTCGTCTTCAGCTTGGAAGGCTGTGGCTCTACCATTGAGCTACACCCGCAATAATCACAGTTCTTATAAACCATGAAATACAATGTGCAGCAATCCTCTATTTTTACGCAAAAAAGGCATTTATGGTAAGTGGTTTTTCGCCAAGTTTCCAAAAAATAAATATGAAGTCTTATTTATAGCAATTTGCTAATAAGTAGTACTTTGGCCTTTGTTGCCTACTATTATGTAATGAATTTTGGACCGCTGAAACATTAGTGGTGGGTGAAGGATTCGAACCTTCGAAGGCAATGCCATCAGATTTACAGTCTGACTCCTTTGACCGCTCGGAAAACCCACCTTTGTTGTGTTACTATTGTGTAGTTATCAATAAAAAACAAGAGCCAGCGAAGGGACTCGAACCCTTGACCTGCTGATTACAAATCAGCTGCTCTGCCAATTGAGCTACGCTGGCTAAACCAGTGTTTCACCACTGAATTCACGAACAAATACGTGAGTCGTGTAAATATACCTAATAACGGCTAATCCGCAATACAGGATTGATGGTATTTCGGCGTCAAGCCGACAAATAAGACCCTCGAAAAAGAAACCGCGAATGACCACCGCAGGAGGTGTCGGCTGGGGTCCCGTCTGCCCAAATATTCGAGCTATTGCATGAGAAAATTTGATATTGAAAATCAAAAATCACTGCAATCAAATTCCCATCACCGCTTCGGCTGAAGCAACCAGTGATTTTCATCTACTTTACATCAATCGTCTTCGATTAATTCAAGATGTCGCTCATCAGCATTGAGGCGTAGTTTCTTGAGTGCTTTGGCTTGAATCTGCCGGACTCTTTCTTTTGTCACGCCCATCTCGACTCCCACCTGTTGCAGTGTTTGAGGTTCGCGTTGTGGATCAAGGCCGAACCGACGGATAATGATTTGCTGTTCTCGATCGTCAAGATTGTTCAGCATCTTGGTTACCTCGGATTTACGCAGCAAGTCATCGCATTCCAATTTTTGCCGATTTGTTTTCCCATCGGATTGAAAGGCAAACATTTCGTCCAAACTGGTACGGAAGCGATCGCGATGTTTGAACTCATTGGGAATGGTTCGGGCAAAGTTTTTCATAATTGCCCAGGAGGCGTATGTTGAAAACTTATTCCCGAGGGCATAGTTGAATTTTTCAGCGGCGCGAATCAGCGACATGTTACCATCACTTACGAGCGTGAAAAAGTCATCGGTCGCCTTCATGTGGCGTTTGGCGATAGAAACAACGAGTCGTAAATTACATTGCACGATCATTTGTTTGAGTTGTACAGCTTGAGCGTACCACGATTCAATTTCATCCATCTCTGTGCAAGTCGGTTTGTCCACATTGAGTTGTTGCCGTAATTTATCAGCACGGAATTTGGTGTAATTATATTTTCGAAATAAGTGTTGCTCCTGCTCGCGAGTCAACAGCGTTACTTCATATAGGCTCGTCAAGTAAGAAGGCAGCCCTTTAGGTGCCCGCGTGCGACGGGTTGTGGTTTCTGGTTCAGGAATCGGAGCCATGATTCGCTTTTCGGCATTGCGATAGCTGAATTCCGCGTTGGGCATGAAGTCCATGGGCAATTCAAATATTTGAGTTGCTCGCATTTCGTTGATAATGCGGTGTACGGTAGATGACGTTCGATTGAATTGTCTCGCTAACATGGAAACACTTGTGCCCTGTCGATACCGCTGGAAAATACTACGTTTGGAATCTTCAGACAGTTTTCCGCGTGCTCGAGGGAAGATTGCGACGGCCGGATTCTTCTTATCATGTCGCTTCAAAGTATATCGAATTGTTTCAATGCTGCGACTGAAATGATCAGCGAGTCGTTTGGCGACTTCCGATGGACAAGCTCCGGCAGCGGCGAGCTTGCGAGCTTGATCGAGGATATCCATTTTTTCAGATTTGGATAACTGGCTGAACCGTTCACCGCGTTCAACTCGATGTCGATTTTGAGTAACGAAGCGATCGACGGTGGATGCCAGGAATGCAACCCGCTTACGACCATCAATGATAATCTTACGGCTGACTAATCCATTGTTGCGCCAACGCGATATTGTTTTACTAGAAACTTGTAAATGCGTTCCTAATGTTTTGACGGTGTAGACCGGTTCGATGACTTCGTCAGAATTGACGTTAGCGGCGTCGGTGAAATCTTCGGCGAGCAAACGCAAATCGTGTTGCAGAATCTGTTCGGTTAGTTGTTCGTTTGAAATTGTGGAGTCAACACTGTCTGGACCGCCGATGAGCCTTTGCGAGATTCGCGCGAAGCCAATCGCGGCATTAGCGTCCAGTTCACTTATCAGCGTTTCAGCTCGATCAGCAGCTGCGATCAGTTGGTCCCGCGTGGCGGTGGCGAGTTGTTGGTCGCACAAATTGCGCAACAGTTGGCTCTTGTAAGATGAGTTCATAGAATGGTCCCTTCTCTAATGTTCTCCCAACTGGTGTTCCGTGTGTAATTAAACAAAGCATTGTTTTCAACAGCCAGCTGCAACATAACCCTTCCCAAGGTTTGTTGCCCAGACCGATCCAATTTAGACAATGTCTAATTCACCCAGTTCGGGGTTCCTTTAAAGTCACATCCGCTCTCGCCCCCGAGGCAAACGGTGCTAGCAATATTTGTGATCGCAAAATGAGACCAACTTACCAGTCGTTCTAACGAAGTGACTAACATCTATTATATAGGTGATGTCAAGCCTTTTATGTAATACGCACCCCAATCGGCCCTTGTTTGCTCTATTCAAGACGATATTAGATATAAATTGGTGTAGTTTTTTAAATAGTTTGTGCTTCG
>JAYZBF010000198.1:0-8947 GCA_036338835.1 Planctomycetota bacterium | reverse complement strand
CACATTTTAGGCGCTGTTGGATTCCCACGACGTTTGGCTGATCCGTATCATTACGAGACATTCAAACAATTATTGCCGATGAACCGATTTATCACCTACTGTGCGTTTACCATGTTTATTGCGCAAGCAATTTTTGCATTTAACTTCTTCTATAGCATATTCAAGGGACCACGCGTCGGGCGGAATCCTTGGCGTGCTAATGGATTGGAGTGGTTTTGCCCGAGTCCGCCCGTGGCCCATGGTAACTTTGATAAACAGCCAATCGTCTATCGTGGACCTTACGAATATGGATCACCGGAAGTGGATGAAGATTATTATCCACAGACGCAACCACCACCGGAGAGTGTTTCCGAAGGTGATGATACAGAAAGTGGCGGCGATCATTAGTTGACGAACAAAACAACAAACGAACAAACATACAAACGAACGAATTAAAAAATTACAACAGGAATGGTTGTGTCATAGTTTCCAATATGGCACTGCTAAAAGGTAAGTGAGAAAGCATGATGAGTTTGTCCGCCACAAATGGGCGAATGAATCGATGGTCGCGACGACTTGCTTTGCTACTTACTGTCCTGACCTTTCCTCTTATCTGGGTGGGTGGTCTTGTTACTACGACAGATGCGGGGATGGCTGTTCCAGATTGGCCGAATACCTATGGATACAACATGTTTTTGTATCCGTGGGAAAGCTGGTTGCTAGGACCTTGGGACCTGTTCATTGAACACGGTCACCGGTTGCTAGGAGCATTAGTTGGAATGGTTACGATTGCATTGATGGTTGTCGTCCTTAAAACGGACGCACGGTCGTGGATGCGAAAGTTAGTTATTGTGGCACTGGTTGCCGTGATCGCTCAAGGAATCTTGGGTGGAGTCCGAGTACGACTTAACGACGTTACTCTGGCGATGATTCACGGATGTACGGGGCCAGCTTTTTTGGTTTTAACGACGATTATTGCCGTGATGTTTTCCACATTTTGGCAGAATCCCGTTTCACCAGAATTGAGTGCTGCTAAAGCAGACAATAAAAACGAACAAAACGAAGATAGTGAAGTTATTGAGGATGACAAACAACATTTTAATGCTTCACTGCGGTTAGCGAGGTTGACGACGATTTTGGTTTATTGCCAGTTAATTCTGGGAGCTAGCATTCGTCATATTCCTGTAACCACAACGCCACAGACATATTCCGTGCTAGTGATTTTTCATATTGGCATGGCACTGGCTGTGACGGGACACATAGTGATGCTGTGTTTGGCAATTAGATGCACCAAGAACTTGCCCAAGAGTATACGCTCAGGGGCAAAACAGATGGGAATTCTAATTTTCGTGCAGCTATTGATGGGAATTGGAACTTGGGTTTTGAAATTTGGATGGCCTGCTGGGCTGGGTAACAATAAGTACCTAGCAGACCATCTGGTTGTGACCCAAGGTTGGTTTCAATCTCATGTTGTCACGGGACACGTTGCGATGGGGTCCGTCATTCTTGTAATGGCAGCCGTATTGACGACGAGGCTGTTACGCTGGCAATTTGTAAGGCAAAAACTAGAAGCCACTGTAGTTATTGAGAAAAGTTAAATTATAAAATAGTATGTTCAACAACCAATAGGGTGTTGAGTCCGACAGAGTTTACGGGGAATTGTTTGATGAGTAGCAGCGTTATGCCACTGAACGAAACACAAGCTGGCATGCTTGCGCGGTTGGCGGACTATGTTGAGCTAACTAAGCCGCGGATCACAGTGATGGTCGTAGTTTCGGTTGCCATAACGGCATTCGTTGCAAGTTGGGGACAACCTGAGCCACTAGTTGTGTTGCATGCTCTCGTGGGGACGCTGCTGACTGCGTCGAGTGCCAGTGGTATGAATCAATGGATGGAACGTGAGCTTGATGCTCGCATGCCCCGTACGCAAAAAAGACCACTCCCTGCAAATCGTCTTTCCGGACAGTGGGTGATGTCTCTGGTTATTTTGACGCTCGTGATCGGAGTCGCATACTTGATCTGGTTCGTCAATCCATTGACTGCACTGTTCTCGGTTTTAACTTGGCTCGTTTATGTTGTTGCTTATACACCTCTCAAAACACGCACTCCATTGAACACTGCAGTCGGAGCTATCGCCGGGGCACTGCCAATCCTGATGGGCTGGGCGGCAGTTCAGGGGAGTTGGAGTGATCCTCGTTGGTTAGCATTATTTGCCGTCGTGTTCTTTTGGCAGTTTCCACATTTTATGGCGATTGCTTGGATCTATCGTGACCAATACAAACAAGCCGGTATGAAAATGTGGACGGTGGTTGATCCCAGTGGGCGCCGAGCTGGTGTCGAAGCGGTCGTTGGTGCATTGATATTGTTGCCGATTAGTTTTGTGCCGTTATGGTTTGTGCCCGACAGTCATGCTCAATTATTATTGGTATTCGTGATGGGGATGATCCAATTGAGTTTTGCCATCCGTTTTTGTTTTAGCAGAAATGAACGTTCAGCTCGTCAGTTGTTGCGGATGAGCTTGATCTATTTACCGATTTACCTATTAACCTTGGTTACGCTTCCGATAGGCTCGTTTGCCTGGTAGTGAAGGCCTTTCTCATAACCCTTTGAAATCTTAATTAGTTGAAATAAGAAATGAGTGAACACGAACAACATCAAGACGATGGTCATCATGGTCATGTGGATTTGGTCTACCAAGAAGCATTGCCGATCAATAACGGCAAAGTAATCCTTTGGCTGTTTCTATCAACTGAAATCATGTTTTTTGCAGCCTTGATCGGTACTTATATCGTGCTGCGTTTTGGTGCTCCCGCCGGCACTTGGCCACGACCGCATGATGTACACGTTGACGAACTGCTGGGAACCATTAATACGTTCATCCTTATTCTCTCTAGCTTTACGGTTGTCCTTACTTTTGAAGCAGCTAAGAAGAATCTAGCTGCTAAAGCCAAGATGTATTTGACAGTTACCTTCCTTTGTGGCTGTGCGTTCTTGGGAATAAAAATGTATGAGTATTCGAGTAAATTTGCTCATGGAATTCACCCACAACCTGGTGGTCGCAGTCTGTTGCACGAACAGTCTGATGTTTACTATCTCTCACGGCTCAAAGATCAAATAGCTGAATATTCCAAGGGAGCGGTATTGCCGTTGGCGGGGTCTAAAGCCGAGGACTCAGCGACTGAACAAGCTGAAAATGTCCCTGACGATAAGACCGTGAACATGGTAAATGAATCGACTATGAAAGCAGAGACTCAAGCGATGCTCGAGGAATTCCTGCATGGTTCGCTACAATGGGCGGAATATGTCATTGGACGAGTGCCCAATACACAAAGTGCCGCGAACATTGCTGGACTCAATCACCGTGATGTACTGATTTCCGTTTCTCAAGATGTATATGCGTTGCCTCGATACACTGCCTACATACTGCATCTACATGAAAGTGAAACGGAATATATTTCGCGTCGTATCGCTGAAGTTAAAGTGGAACAGAGCCAGTTAGACCAAGCCGATGGTGAAACAGCGACCTCGTTAGATTTTGAAATGAAATTACTGGAAGCTCGGCAAGCATATTGGAGTCGCCAAAACTTGACGACTCACGATGAAGAGCATGCGCATCCCGGCAGTGGGATCAATTTTAAGTTGCATGAGGAACAGCACGCCGGTTTGATTCTCGCAATGCACATTCCCAGTGGCAATATGTGGTCGAGCACCTATTTTTTACTGACAGGATTTCACGCTATTCATGTGATTGTCGGTTTAATTGCCTTTGGATTCCCGCTGGCTTGGACACTTGATGAGAAACGCGCCAACTACATTGAAAACACTGGATTGTATTGGCACTTTGTTGACCTTGTTTGGATTTTCCTTTTCCCCTTGTTTTATCTGTTCTAAGTGCTGCACCGTAGTTGCGGCAAACGCACTTTTGCATTGAACGATTCATTATTAGACGTTACCGTTTGAAAGAGACAAAAAGATGTCCGATCACGAACAACAACCCGAAAATCAAGATGATCATGAACACGAACATGACCATGGTCGAATCTACATCCAAGTTTTCATTGGATTGCTGATATGTACGGGCATTTCCGCAGGAATTGGCTGGATGATTTCCGTGGGAATGTTTGAAGGCAAAGAGCTACTCGGATGGGGAATCATGTTGTCCGTTTCCTGCGTCAAAGCGTTGTTAGTCATTTCGTTCTTTATGCACTTGAAGTGGGAAAAAGGAATGTGGAAATGGGTTCTTACGATTCCGGCTTCTATAATGAGTTTGTTTTTGATGCTGATGTTGGTGCCTGATGTTGGTCGACGAACTCACTACTACACCGATGAACGTTTGGATCGAGCGGCCTATGAAATTGTCGAACCGGCAGTCCCGGTAACAGGCTTAAAAGATTCTACGCACGATGAGGATCATGGCGAATCGGCAACGCACTAGCACTGAATATGACATTTCCGTCTTTCCCGTCTGCTTTTTGAACCGCTAACCCAGAGCGTGGCCACGATGCAATCTGCCGCGATAAAAATTGAGCACCTCTCCTTTCACTATGGTGAACGATGTGCGCTCGACGATGTATCGTGGGATGTGAACGAAGGCGAGCTATTTGCCTTACTCGGACCCAACGGTAGCGGTAAGACGACTCTGTTTCGTTTGCTGTCGACTCTGATTCCTATGCAACATCTGAAGTCGTCGCCAAGTAGTTCGATTCAAGTATTTGGCACGAGCGTGGAGTCGGATTTGAGCAGCGTACGCCATCACATGGGTGTGGTTTTTCAATCCCCCTCGGTCGATGGGAAGTTAACAGTATTCGAAAACCTGCGATTGCAGGCCTCGCTGTACGGTTTGACTGGGAAAAGTGCACTTAACCGTATTGTTGAAGTGTCTGAACAGTTGGGCATTTCAGAACGCCAACATGACATTGTGGATGAGCTGTCTGGTGGATTACGGCGACGTTTGGAATTGGCCAAGAGTTTATTGCATCGGCCTCAATTATTGATTATGGACGAACCGACAACCGGCTTGGATCCCGCTGCTCGGATTGATTTGTGGAACGTGTTGCGACAATTGCAACAGGATAGCGGCATGACGATTTTCATGACAACGCATCTCTTAGAGGAAGCGGAGCGGGCGGACCGAGTGGCGATTCTCAATGCAGGACAGTTGGTGGCATTGGATCAACCAGATGTCCTCCGACAGCAACTAGGCGGAGATGTTGTTTCCATTAAATGTACCGCCCCCGAGTCGTTATCCAAGTTGTTAGCCGCGGAGTTTAATGTGCAACCGCGTTTAGTGGATGGTCAATTGCGGTTAGAGCAAGACGCTGACGCAGCCATTGCGGAAGCGTCCTCAAACGTCGCTTTAGTGCAGCGCATTATGGAACAGTTCGGTGACCAAATTCAATCGATTACGGTCGGTCGTCCGAGTTTAGAAGACGTGTTCATTTCGAAGACAGGGCATCAATTTTTTCAGAGCGGCGAACTTGTGCCGACGGGAGAATAGCATAATGTCCGCTTCCGACGTACCCGCCCCCCGCATGGCCGCAGTTGTCTACCAACTATGTTGGCGTGAATTAGTAAGGTTCTTTCGTCAACGTAATCGCGTCATTGGTTCTATCGGCACTCCGTTGGTGATGTGGATTATTTTTGGCTTGGGCTTAGATCGCAGCTTTTCAGCGGGCACTAGTTCCGGCGCTGCTTCTCCTGGGTTCTTGCATTATTATTTCCCAGGTTCGTTGGTGTTGATTTTGATGTTCACCGCTATCTTTACGTCGATTTCGATCATCGAAGACCGCCGTGAGGGGTTTCTCCAATCCGTATTGGTTTCCCCAGTTTCCCGCAGCAGTATGGTTTTGGGTAAGGTTTTAGGTGGAGCGATTATTGCCTTGATTCAAGCTTTATTGTTTTTGTCAGTGGCTTTGTTTCTCGATGTGTCATGGTCGCCGGGTCGGTTCGTAGCATTGGTGGCTTTGTTGTTTGCCGCGGCGCTGATGATGACAAGCTTGGGATTTGTGTTTGCTTGGCGGATGGAGTCCACTCAGGGGTTCCATGCCATTATGAACTTAGTGTTGATGCCGATGTGGTTAATGTCGGGATCGTTTTTTCCAGTGCCTGCATTGGCTAATTCAAGCGTTGCTCAAATGGCAGTACATTGGTGTATGCGGATGAACCCGTTGACCTATGTTGTTGCTTTGGTGCGGGAGTTATTATATGCACAACCTTTGGGTAAGGAGTACTGGACCGCATCGACGAACACAAATACGATTGTTGTGGTGGTGGGGTTAATACTGTTTTTTACAATGGCGGTTCGGATAAGTCGCACACGGATCAGTGGAGATATGAAATGAATAAACCAGTGATTTTCTTTGTGGCAGTCATGTTATTGTGTGCCGGTGTGTTGGTGCTGTTTAAAGCGGGACGCTGGATGGACGCCGGTGATCCCAACCATCAATCTGTAGAAAATGAAATTGCTGATTTTGTGCCCGAGATAAAACCTGCAGATTATGAACTGGGAGAAGGTGAGCCGTGGATTACCGATTTTCAGCTAGTGGATCAAGTTGGTGGTGGGTTTGAATCCAAGGCCTTGCGTGACAAAGTGTGGGTCGCTAGTTTCTTCTTCGCTTCGTGTCCGTCCACTTGTGTTCAGCAGAATCAAGAAATGCAATCACTGCATAAAGTTTGGGCTCGCAAGGGCGTCAAGTTTATTAGTATCAGTTGTGATGCCGATAATGATACTCCGGCTGTTTTGAATTCCTACGCGAAGAAATTCACATCAGACAATGAGAACTGGAAGTTTTTGACTGGTAATTCCCAATATATTAATCGTATCGGTTCGGATAAATTTTTATTGTCGGTTGGACCACAAACTCATGCCGAATCATTTTGCGCAGTCGATAAATGGGGAAATGTACGTGGGGCGTTTAATTGGCATGATGTGGAAGCGATGAAAGATTTGAACAAGCTGTTAGTTGCTTTATTGCTCGAGGAAGCGGAACCAGATGACGTGGTGGCGGACCGCGAGCGGTTGGAAGAACAGATAGCAGCATTTGTAAAACAACAAAGCGACGTAGCGGAACCTTCGGTGGACGAATAAATTTAGATTTACAAGCAGAGCATATAATGGATTTACCAGCGATCAATGCGTCGCTTAATGCACTCGCCACTGTCTTATTGATCGTCGGTTTTGTGTTGATAAAACGCAAACTAGAAACCGCGCACAAATGGACGATGATTTGTTGTTTTGCTGTTTCAACTTTGTTTTTGGTTTGCTAACTGATTTATCACTATCAAATAGGTGGCGGTACAAAGTTTCCTGAATCGCATCCGTCGTGGCTGCGATACACGTATTTTACGATTCTTATTAGCCACATTATTTTGGCAGTGTATGTACCCGTAGGAGCGATCATTACGATTTACCATGGGCTCAAGGATCATCGTGCAATGCACTTGAAGTGGGCCAAACGGACATTTCCAATTTGGTTGTATGTATCGGTAACCGGTGTCGTTATTTATTGGATGTTGTATCAGATGTCGTGAACCACCTATTAATACAAATGAACATATCGAGACGGTCGATGTGGACTATGGATAGATGGTTGATTAGACTGAGAGTGTTAACTAGGGACAAATGATGACGTCAAAAATTAAAAATCAAATGACTCGTTTCGCTCGACAATGGGCGTTGTGTGCGATTGTGGTTATCGTCGCTGGCCATGTGGCGACTGCTTGTCCAACGTGTAAAGAGAGTTTGAGTGCGAACGACCCTCAGATGATGCGTGGTTATTTCTGGAGCATCATGTTTATGATGGCTATGCCGTTTAGCATTTTGACGGCTATGAGTACATACTTCTATTTATTGATTCGCAAAGCGCGAAATCTTAAAGACAACGAGAGCAACGATTCTGCGGAATAATTCCGTGTCATCTATTCTTGTTTGTTACCGTTACTCTCGCGTTGTTGTGGATCAAACAATTGATCAAATCCTAGCCACAAACTGCGTGCATGTCGGAACAGCAGAATAGGCGTGATGATGGTATAAGAAAACGCGTACCAGATGAGTTGATTGTTGGGTGCCCACTCAAGGATGAGGGCCGGAATATACATACTGGTCATGGTGAGGGCCGTAAAAGTGTAGTTAATATAGATACTACCCAAAAAGAACCCAGGTTCGCGTTTGAAAGTTACGTCACAGTGCGAGCAATTGTCATGCATTTTGAACCAGTTCCGGAACAGTTCCCCAATTCCACATTGGCAACACTTCAGACGCAGACTCCGCCAAATAACGGTTTTAATTTGCATCAGATTCAAGACTTCGCTAGTGGTAGTTTTGGATGACATTGCATACTATTGAGGATAGTCGGTTCACGGCTTTCCCCCAATCCCTTTACCTTTGAACATCAACAAAACAGTAGAATCAATATGCGGTTAATTGGAAAATGGATGCAGCTAGCAGCGTTGGGTATTTTGCCGATTGCGATTGGACTGCAACTCATTTTTGACGATCCACAAGCCAATACGAGCGAATTAGAACGCCCTGGGCAGGATGTGTTTGGATTTGGCGTGGATGGTCTTCTGATTTCGATGATTTTTGGAGTGTGCTTATTTATACTGGGGCGATTTGTGGAGGGATTTAGACGTGAATAGTCCTTTAATAAAATCGCTCATTGTACTGAGTACTGTATTAGTCTTTTTATCAGCACGCTGTGCTGCTCAAAACCGAGAGGGGATGACGATTGCAGCAAATCCGGTCGGATTGGCAGACCGACATGTACCGCTCTTGGATCATGAGGATTTACAATTAATTACAGCGGCGAATGGATTGCTGGCTCAACAGGATCATCTGGCGGCACTAGATCGGATGGAGCGCTTGCGGTTACGAGCAACGGGGAAACTGGTACCAGTCGCTACGCCGCAATTGCCGAACGGGTATCGGCGGTTTGTGGGTATTGATAGTTTTTCACACGCATGGCATGCT
>JAYZBF010000197.1:0-12215 GCA_036338835.1 Planctomycetota bacterium | reverse complement strand
ACAGAAAATCGCCGTAATGGCGGGGCGACACCACCGACATCCCGTATGCTGGTTGCAAATCGACCCGCCAATACAACTCGCCCGTTTTAGGATGCATACCGTGGATGGCAGTTGGTGTCCACACGACAAGTTGCTGTACGCCTCCAGCAGTAATTAAAATCGGCTGACAATATCCTGCTTCATCGCTGTCCAAAGCACCCCATATCTGCTTGCCACTATTTTTATCAAATGCGACGATTGTTGTGCCTTCACCGCCGACCATTAAATACAACAGATCACCAATAATAAGCGGATGAGAGCAGAAACCCCAAATAGGTGTTTTGATTCCATATTCTTTTTTTAGTTCTTTTTGCCAAAAGACCTTCCCGGATTGCACGTCTAAGCAAACAAGATTACCCTCGGTTCCCAGCGAATAAACTCGCCCTTCACTCACAGCAGGTGTAGCTCGCGGGCCTGACGGATATGAAACGTAATACGGGCAGGAGTATTTGTGTGTCCACAATATTTTTCCGGTCGTTTCGTCCAAACAATGCAAGCGCTCAGTCCCGGTGATCTTGGTTCGAAGACTGGGGCCATTGGTAGGATCACCTGTGAGACGCTGGTAATCGGTTATAAACACTTTACCGTTTGCCACCGCGGGTCCAGAATATCCACCGGCAATGGGTACTCGCCATTTCACTGGCAAACCGTCAGCGGTAATTTTGGTGACAATCCCTGTTTCGTGCCAGACTCCGTCACGGCTTGATCCTAACCAATGCGGCCAATCATCGGCCAACAGAGTCGAGCAGCACACCAGAAGTGGTAACATTAACGGCAATATGATTTTATTCATTGATATTCGCTCAGGCATCAGGATGAGGTAAGAATCCAGCTACGGCTAAATTTCATTCACGCAAGGCGTGAATTGTGTTGTGAATCGTCCCTTGGAAAGTGTGTCCGGTCACACCTTGTAGTTGATATTTTATTTCCATACACCACGTGGGCTTAATGGCTGGCATTTCAATCAGCACAGAATGTCCATCATCAGACAGACTCACGCCGGAAACTTTTAGCATCTGCTCGTCATAATGTTTCGAACCATAATTTGCAGTTCGCTTCAATGCCCATTGTTTAACTTGATAATTAGCAACATTCTTCGCAACATCAGGTTCAACCGGATCGGTAAACGTCAATTTCATCCCACGGGTCGTCGCCTCAACCTTGACCGGCAAGTGCACAGTTTTACCAGTGTAACGCAAACGATAAAATCCGCCTGATTGCGTTTGACGACCCGCCCACGCAAACATCCCACAAGCGTATAGTTGTTCATTGTCCGGATGAAAACGACCTCGCATGACACCTGTCGGAAATTGTGCAATCGGTAATTCGCACATTCCCCCCTGAACTTGGCCATTTATCGTTTCATGTGGCACGACATATACCTTGCCATATCCATACGACAGGTTCAGCAACTGTCCATTAAGTGGTCCCCATTTCTTCGAATTCACCCACAAAAGTTCACCAGGTGAGCGATCAAATGCGTTTGTTATCCAGACCAAAGGCTGTTCCATCGCAGTATCGGCGCTATCGGTAACATCGTGATAGCCAAACATATTTCCGTAAAACCCACCTTCGCGAACCCAATTGATGCGATTCTTTGGATTCCAATGACCTTCTTGATCCGTCACTATAAACGAACCATCTTCGTTGAGACAAACGCCATTGGCGGCGCGAAATCCTTTAGCGATGATATCCGTTTTCTGCCCATCGGGACTGATTCGTAGTAACGTCCCGTGATGCGGCACGATCGCTTTGAGCGCATGCCTAGCAGATTTCGCATAATAGAAATTCCCAGATTTGTCGCGTTGTAATCCCATCGCAAATTCGTGGAAATGTTCGGTCACTTGATGGTCATTATTGAAGCATTCATACCAATCTGTTTCGCCGTCACCGTTGAGGTCATGTAAAACACAAATCTGATCACGGCAGCCAACATAGATCTTGTCGTCAACAATCTTAACTCCGAGCGGTTGAAACAACCCTGTGGCGATGCGTTGCCAAATCAGTTTCTGTCCCAGCGGATCAGCCACTCCTTCAACCAACCACACGTCGCCATCCCACGTACTAACTGCCATCCGATTGGAATCAGCAAAAAAGTCAAACCCTGTCATACGTACCTGCGCGTACCACGGATTATCCACCGGATGCTGCAACACGTCAGTCTGAAAGGCGCCCTGCTGTGATCCAATCTTAGTTTGCGTTGTAATTTTTTGAGGCCAGCGAGCCGTGCTGCCACGAAGCAACGTTGACAATTCTGGTACTTGCGTAGGTGTGTAGTTGAGTAACTGTTGGGCTGATTGACCTTTACCAATACGCCGTACCCACACTGTAAACTGTATTTTTTTACCGACCGGAATAGTCAATCGCAATTGTCCATTTTCGCCTTGCTGCCACTTCCAACCATTGACATCCGACTCTACCCCGACAACTAGTGGTCCAAACCGAATCGACTGAACGGGGCTGGCAAGTTGTAGTTTCTCAACAATTTCATCAGGACCTACATTAGCCACGGCCATTTCGAGTGGTCGATTACGCGATCCAATATTTAGTGTGCGCTTAAAAACTATACCATCAGCTGATTCATCCCTCGATGCGATTTCCAATACCGGTACGTCGCCCACCGTATAGCTAATTACTGTTTGGTTATCGTGATGATACAGCCCCTTGTATTGTGCCCATGACCGCGGCAACGGACCATAACGCCGCCCGTCACGGCCAACGATACGTGGGTCGTCCCATGAACCATTTTCAGGATTTGCCCAACCTGGACCATTCTTGTTTTCGAACGCCAATTCACCCACCACGCGTGGATGAGCGTTATGCCTGCCGTTAAAATTGATCCCGTTGAAGTCGATAAACCCCTTACCCCGCCACGCTGCGGAAAGCCGCATGGTGTCATGGTCAAATACCATAAACGCATCACCGTTGGTGATACCACCTTGCCCCGCATCTAACCGCTGCGCGATCCCTTTGTAAGTGAAATTCGAGGCATCGTTTCCGATTTCATAGGTCGCCGTTAACTGATGACCATAATTCATCTGTTGCCACTTATCAATATTCGACGGTTTAGGCCCGCGGGTGTCTCCTGTGGGAAGCGAGGTTAGATATTGAGCGGTTATCGGTGTGTATTGACTCTCATTGCGATCGCGAAAGAACGTCTCCCGCATGTAATGAATGACATCATATTTTTGTTGGGGGACCATCCACGACTGTGGTGCCATTAAGCCGAAACCACGTGTTAATGTCTGGTACATCGCAAACGGGTCTGCGCCATTTTTCATCGCATCTTTGATAAAGCGACGTGAAGTGGGCAGTGAACCAACTCGTTGAAGATCGCCGTGACAATTGACGCATAGCCTATTGTAAATTGCCGCCCCGCGACTAAAGCTAGCGTCGTCTAACGAACCAATCATCCCAGCATGATCAATTTTAGATTCATACTCGGGCAATTTTCGCGCTGCGACTAACGACGGCGGCGGCTTTAAACGCAAGGCAGCTAACGGGCCGTCATCGCGAATGACGAATAAATATTTCATCAAGTCATAAAACTGTTGTTTACTGGCAAGCTGATTAACCTGCCCTTGGGGCATGATCGATGCTTTCGCCACGTGCATTTCATCGATATCTTCAAGCGGAAACGTCAGCGTACCGCCGGGTCGACTTACATCTTTAAGTACAATTTCAGCCTTGGATTTGGACTCCACAACTCCTGTCACTTGCGTCCCGTCGTTGAATAACACCACGACGGTGTCGTACCCAGAACGGATGGATTTCGAGGGTTCCAACAACGCTTCAATTAAGAGCTCATCAGTCGGTTTCTTATCATAACGAGTCAACGTTGGACCTAAGGAACGTTTACCTTGAGATTCATCATGACACTTCGAACAAGACAGGAATGATTGGTGAAACACAATTGCACCGCGTTGCGGGTCTCCATCGGAGTTAATGTGATTCACCAAGTCAGACGTTAGCATCTGTTGAAGTTGTTGTTCGATCGTCTGCGCAGTAACTGCCGTACTACTTAATACGCATATCAAAAGCGTCGTTACTAGTTTGGCTCGCACTATGGGCCCCTTTTTTATGCTATTTTTTCCATCCGACAGGTTGAGTCCAAGCTTGTTCTGTTTGGTTAGGTAGCGTCGGATCCGTGTGTTTTTTGGACGACGTTACGACCGCACGCACATACAACTCGTCACCGGTGAATTGATATTTTGCATCAACTCCTTCGGTCTCGCCGAGCACTTTACCAATATCCTTAGAGTAGATATGTGTCGTACGACGTGGTTTTCCATTTTTGTCCAGACGCGGTTTTGCAGAGAGATCAACCGATTTCAACGTACCAATAAACTGTGTTTTATAGGTAACTCCCGTTTGCGGCTTAATGGTAACTGCTAGGGTTTTCTTCTTCGCGTCAAATTGAACGTCGCGCAATGTGACACCACTAGATGAATAAAAATCGCCCTCTTGAATCTTCATCGTCACTGCATCGGCCTCTAGATCGTCGCAGCGAACCATGATCCACGACCTTCCCGGTCGACTTGAGCCTCGACCGTGGTAATGATGCGAATCATCAGTACCCACGCCGAACAACGGTGCAGCGCCTAGTTGCACCAAGCGAATTGTATTAGCTATATCCCAGATTTCTTCCATGCTGGCGTGTTCATCATCTCCGCCGACATTCACACCAGGGTGACCATTGTAGACCTCAACGTAACGTTCCATCACGACGGATGCGATATCCTCCGCGGTAACGGCATATCCAAAATTAGGGTGATTTAAGTGTAAGACGATCGGCTTACCTGTACGTTTTGCTTGCTCTGCAACGGCCCGCAAATTATTGGACATTGCTTCACGCACTGTTGCTCCCCCAACTGGGGGAATTAACTCTTGGATATTGGTGGCGTTCATATGCACTGGACCACCTTGCGAACGATCCGATATCTCTTCAGATTGAATCATCAAAAACTTGTCAGGTGATTCCACTTTGCCACGGAACTCTTCGAGCGTTTTCAGTCGTATGGCATAGTCAGCCGCCCCAACTGTTCCTCGAGTCGTAACCCAATCTTTGCCAAATGCAGCGATATATTTGGCGACGATGTCCTCTCCACCGCGTTTTGCTAACGTCGCATAGGTCATCCATTTTTCGCCTTTGCTGAGGATATTATGATCTGACAATGCTAGAAATTGATAATCCCGATCTACGTACCACTGTGCGATCATTTCTGGAAATTGGTTGCCGTCGCTCCAGAATGAATGTGTGTGAATATTGCCTTTGAGCCAACGCGGACCTTCGGCCCGTAATGCGGAAGTGCAAGCAAGCGTGATAGCAAAAATGAGGCCCATTTTTTTCAACAACATGATTTCCCTTTGTTCTACTCCAAGCCTAGGTGTGGATAGTTAGGTTTTAATTTATCAAGATTGTCATCTTAGCATATTTTTGCCAGCAAGATGGTTGTCGACAGAGAGTCGGAGAAAGCTAGCCTTGGCTTGGCGATATCGACCGCGGTCCGATGTTTAAACTCAGACTAAATTTCAGGGATTGCTTTACTTTTTAATCAAAGACAGTACAGCTTGCCCCTGTACACAATTATGGAACACCATCTGCAGGTTTTTCTGCACATCCTTCGTTTGCGTGTAGTAAATCGACTCGGTACTGGAAACAAGCCCGATCACTTCACCTAAACTATTGAATACTGGTGACCCGCTAGAACCCTTGGCATAATCCGCGGTAATAAACAGACGATTACTGGTCCCGTCTTTCAATTGCAATGTTGCATTTCGAGAAACCGTACCTTTGGTGAGCGTGTAAAACCGTCCCACCGGATGACTAATCACAATCGCATCCTCACCGGGCCAACTGCGGGGAGCGACCTTTGCGGGCTGTAATTGCACACCGCGCGGCAATGCTAATTGCAAAATAGCGACGTCGTTAGTTTGGCTTGCTGCCAATAACTCTTTAACCGGATAAACTTCTCCGGTGGACGTAGTCGCCACCATAGCTCGCTCGTCATCACGCGTTCCTTCCACAACATGATAGTTCGTCACAATGGCACCGTCTGCGGTTAGCACAAATGCTCCTGCGCTTCGATCATGCCAACGTTCGCAACGACCGCACTTGTATATCTTGGAAAGAATCAATACCGACGGCGTTACCGTCTGGTAAAATTCTCGAGTTGTCAACTCAGACGTCTTGAGTCGCGGCAATCTTAATTCGGTTTGCTTACGATTGAGCTGGTCGCCAAAATTCTTGATATGGACGACTTTATCATCCGCCAACAGCACATCGGATTTGCTAGAAATCATATCCTTGATAGCGCGGTCATTCACCGGATCTATCAACCCAAAGCCGCGCGTCGCATCATCCGTCCCGGGAACCGCGGCAAATGAAAACGAACTTAAACAAATCCCTATGCTCAGGATTACCAAACCAAACAACTTGCTAGCTGTCTTCATAGAATGTTCCTTCGGTAACATCATCCGTACTCTTCTCTGATAAACAATAATCGATTTCTTAACCTATTTTATATCACAGATTCAATGAGTTCTGCCACCAATGGAATTCAACAGCGGCCTAATATTCTTTGATCCTACCGCACCATTGTAATATCGTGATTCGGGTACAAATCTCAGTTCCCCCACCATTAGAGGGTTAAGTAACTGCAAAACCGTCGTTATTAGGCAGAATTTACAGCTAGCAACTCGTTATTATCCGATAAAATCTCGACACAGCAATTATTGTATGTCACAATATATGCTTCATTACTATCGCAGGGAACTGTAATAGAATTGAAACCAACAAACCTAGTGGTTTGATGTAAAAGTTTGACGGACCCTCCGAAACAATTCGGGAAGACGTCTTTCATACACATGTGTAGATTGAGGTCGCACCTCAACATTTTTCAAAGGAGTTTCATTATGAAACGTTTTCTAGCTATGTTTTGTGCTGTGTTAATCACAGCCGTTGCCGTCAATATAAATGCCGGCCCCAAGCTTGACGGAGTCAAGTGTCCAGTCAGCGGTAAAAAAGTCCTCGCTGACAAAACCGTTGATTACAAAGGCGGACAAGTATATTTCTGCTGTGCTGGATGCCCAACTGCATTCACCAAGAGCACGTCCAAATTTGCTGCTAAAGCAAACCACCAACTTGTCCATACCGGACAGTTCAAGCAAACAGTTTGCCCATTTGCTGGCAAGCCAGTCAATCCAGACAAGAACTGTGATGTAGCCGGCGTCAAAGTTGGTGTATGTTGTGGCGGTTGCCAAGGCAAGCTTTCTAAAATTGAAGACAAGGTAACAACTGTTTTCAACGAAGCGACTTTCAAGAAAGCTTTTGCTAAAGCCAAACCACCAAAGAAGAAATAAGCTGATTTTACGTTAGCTTTGAGTGGGGAACGTTTTTTGACGTTGTCTGCTCGACAAAACAGAAAGGGAAGTATTCTCCGGAATGCTTCCCTTTTTCTGTAACCCCGGTCAAACATTGTGACGACAAATCATCGCAACCATCATTGAGCAAATAACTCTGTTACTGGTAAACTGCACAGGGTGGCTCGACCTAATAACAAGTTCAAGCCGTGCAACAATTGAGAGCAAAGAATAAATGAAAATTCTAGTTGGTTGGGAACCCTCGTCGGAAATTGAGACCATCGAATTGATGCTCAATGTCGGTACACACGAAGCGGTGATTTGTCGTCATGCCGCCGTTTACATTGACACGCTCGACAAAACCGATTGGGACGTCGTTCTTTTGTCCCTTGACTTTCCGAATACCGACGAAGCAACTGCCGTCTTTAAGGCGACTCAAGAAGCGCTGCCTTCAACTCCGATCGTAGGTGTCATTCGCACCCACGAATTTACGAGGCTCATTGAATTCATCACTAATGGCCTCCACTCGCACATCATCCGTGACGACGACGAAAACTTTATCATGTTGTTAGTCTCCATTCTTGAGGCAGCCGAAAAGAATGTCCGCGCCTTACGAGATCAGGTTGTTGCAGAACGGCTAAGCGAAGAAGTAAATTCTGTGCGGAAGCTCCAAGAATCCGTCGTCCCAAAAGACCTTCCCAAACTACGTGACTACAGTGTGGTGGGACGTTACGAACCTTCGGAAATACGCGTCGATGGTCGAAATATGGTTGTAATGGCCGGCGGCGATTACTACGACTCCTTTGCACTCAACGACAACCAACTTGTAATGCTTGTGGGCGATGCATCTGGGCACGGTGTTAAGGCTTGCATGTCCATCATGACCATGCACACATTAATTCGCATGATTCGCGAAAACCGATTTGTGGATACGGCTGAGTTTGTCAGCGCGGTGAACGAACGACTCTGCCGCAGCGACATTGTTCAAGACGAAGGCGGATTCATAACGCTTCTCTATTCCATTCTTGACACTTCAACACATCACTTACAATGGACCTGTGCCGGACACCCACTTCCGTTATTACAAAACATGGACACCAATGAGATTACCATTCTCGGCGACGAAGACCAAATCGGATTGCCCTTGGCTGTAATGCAAGGCTGGAGTTACGAATGTATATCAGCACATATTCCACCCCATAGCCGAGTCCTCCTTTATACTGACGGGCTCGATGAGGCATTTCCGCCGGAGGGCGATGCTTTGTCAGATCAGTTTGGTATTACTGGAATTATCGATGCACTCAAGGAATCCATCAACATGCCGTTGGACGAAGCGATGGATCACTTATTCTTCAAGTCCACGGAAGTCACCGCAGGGGCGGGACGTCATGACGACACCTCTGTCATGATGATCGAACGTAAATAAATCAATCACGGGCCTAGCAAGGCCGACTTAACCGGAGCAACAATGTCTTCAAATCGTGGTTGTCCATAGGTCACGATAAATGGCGGAAGCAACTGTTCCGTCGAGAAGTTATCCTGATGCCGCAGTTCCTGTATCACATCCTGCCGACCATGATAGATCCCCTGTCGGACCAGCACATTGGCAAAATCCAGCACGCACAATTTCGGCTGAAAACGAGACTCCAATGTAAACACCATCACCGCGTCTTTACTGCGTTTGTCGGAAAGTTGCGACTGTTGAAACAGATGACCAAAACCACGCAACATGCTATCTGCCAAATTCGTACCATCACGCAATTGAGCAGGCGCTGCGTCAATCAAAACAACATGTGTCGCCCCCCACAAAACCGCCGCTTCGAGCGGGGCATTATGAGCAAACCCACCATCAACTAACTCGAGGCGGTCGCCTTGTTGCGGTACGTCGTGCAACTCGTGTGCCGGGAACACCGGGTATATAGTGCTCGAGCCAAGCACAATTTTGAGTAACTGCTCGGGATGTCTTTGCATGTCGACACCGCGTTCCCCAAACCGAGGTTGCTCGTGTTCTTCGTTCGCGGCAAAATAGAAATATAGATCCGAAGGCAATGAATTTCTATTCTTTGAGATGGCGGTTGCCGTAAGTACCAAATCCCGTTTAAAAAAACCTTGGTCAATCAGTTTCTTACTCAATTGCTCTAACTTCGCATCCGAATTTTCGACAGTAACCGCATTAACTGATACGTCGCCAACCAATCCGGAAAACCCCTTGTATATTTCGTGGGTCATACCTTCGCCTGAAGACAATGTCGTATGCCCTAAAAACATGACTCCAATTTGCACTAGCGGTAACCCCAAAATACCCACCGTAAGTAATAACCCTGTCCTCAAACGTCTTACGCGCTGAAATCCTTTATTGCGCCGTTTGAGACGGAGATTCCAGACAAAGCTAATACCGCCGAGCAGCAATAAGGTGATGGCGGTGTATTGCGCCCCCAAGGATAACCACAACCAAAGGTGGTGCAACAGGTGATTGTGCCCGAGTAGCGACCACGGTGTGAACGGGATCAATACCAATGCTAATTCAATGCCTCCCAACATACTCATCCACTGAGCTAAACGCAGGCTACGTCGATCGGGATCACGCACTAGTATTCGCAGCACGACAATCAAGCCAACAATTTGCAACAGTGCAATCCAAATTCCGATATTGATCCGAACGGCTCGCGCTGGCAATACAATCTCGCGTTGATCTAATGCCAACCAAACATCTTGCCATTTTTGCTGCCCTGCTTGATCAACTGACATTTCCATCGAAACTGGAACTGCGTTTATTGCGCCGCCGGAGGTGCCGACAACTAAGTCGATTGAAATATTCGTCTGATTACGAGCGTTAAGCTCAACGATCGCATTCTCAATTTCTGAAACAGCGCCAACTTGATAAGCACATTTTGCTCCACCACCGGAAAGCACTAAAGCCAATCGAAATGGAGTGGTGGCACTTCGTTGCCGATATGCTTGGACAAGCATATTGCCCACACCCCTCATGTCTTTGCGCAACAATTGAGGGACCCCAATGCCAACCTCCTTGGCATTTTCTCCTAATGCAACATAGGGTTGTTTGCCCGACTCAAGTTGCTGAAACGGCGAATCAACACTGCTAGCAATCTGCCGCTGAATAATTGCTGATAAGTCATCAAAGTGTGGGTAGTCCTGACGCATTACCAACGCATCATGTGCAATTGGTCGCTGTGCCAATTCGGGAAATTCCACTTTGCGTAAATCACTCAACAACTGTGGCACTTTTATACCGGCATCATCCCAGACAAATCCAATCGTTATGTTATCAGCCTCACCGCTTTGCTGAGCAAGTTGTTGTAAGACTTGGGTATGCGAACCTAAGTACCGCACGTCGGACTCGCGGATTTCAACTCCAATCTCCTTTAAAGCGAGGCGAGGGATAATATACCCAGACGCACTACGTCGATCCACTAATAACACTCGCAATTTTCCCTGTTGAGCCAAAGCAGCCGCATCTGCTATCGAGGAAATCGTTGAATCGACATTCGTAATGCACACCGAATGATACAATCCGTGGAACCCAGCAATCTTCCGTTTCTCTGATGCCCAAGGACCTGTCGCGGGAAGACTATCCAATGTCGCAATGTAGTCAAACGCGTCTGCATCTTGGTCCAGTGCTCCTAACGCCGCAAACCCACCGCCGGTAATCAAAGCAGCATCGAGGCTTCCCTGCTCCATCCAATGTGCAATTTCACTATAGGAACCCGTGGCCAGTTGAAACCGTATGGGTGGATTCGATGCAGCGGAGACTTCGTGCAACCATTGCCGAAACTTAGCGTGCTCGACATGAAAATCTTCATATGCAACAACACCAACACGCAGCGTGATAGCAGGTGTCGCGGACGGTTGCTCGGCAACGTCCGCTTGTCCGTAGACGGTCAGCGAAGAGCCACTTAAACCCATCACCAGCAGCCAACAAGCAATGGGAGAGAACAAACGCAACCACATATCAAACCTCAGTCGACTTTCATCAGCTAAACAATTGGGGAATGGGATCGCCACCTGTCATAGTTGTTGCAATTTCCCTCGGGATACCCTGTTGTAACCGTAACTTGCCCGTGTCAAACAACGTATTCATAATGGTTGCTAACACCTGTTGGCTAGAAACTCGATCTGAAATCGGTTCACCACCATGGGGATCCGATTGCCCAATGACTTGTCCCATTTTCAATCCGCCACCGACAAATACTAGCGGACACAAATTACCCCAATGGTCTCGACCACCACTTTTATTGATTCGCGGTGTCCTGCCGAACTCACCAGTCATGACCAACAATACATCATCTGCCATACCACGTTGGTTGATGTCCTCGATAAATGCGGATACCGCCTTATCGACCGCTGGCGTCAACGTATTGAGCCCATCTCGCATTGTGAATTCCTTGCCGCCACCGTGCATATCCCATCCACCGCAGGTTACGGTGACAAATCCACAACCGGATTGAATCAATCGCCGAGCCATCAATAATTGACGGCCTAAGGCAATCGGCGAAAATTGAGCAGCGTACGAATTGCGTGCTTTTGCTCCCGGAGTTGGTGCCATATTCTCCGTGTCGTAGGCCGCTAACACCGCTGGGTCTTCTCGGCTTAAATCAAAGGCCTTCGATACGCCACGAGTTAACACGTTGAAGGCTTGCTCTTGAAATCGATCCTGACCTTGTAACTCTCTCGCCGTGTCGACCTGGCGTTTCAACTTGTCGAGCGAGCCTAGTAATCCCATACGATCACCAAGCCGCTCCGGCGCTAATTGTAATTTCATATTTTAAATCAAAGTGCTGCCACCCCCTAAAATA
>JAYZBF010000196.1:0-6270 GCA_036338835.1 Planctomycetota bacterium | reverse complement strand
GCGTCAGTTGCGACGGCCAACAAATCTACACTAGCTTTTTCCGGGACAAAAAGATTCTCACCGTCGCGCTGACACTCAAAGGAGAATTAGTGTGGGAACACATTTACATCGGTTTCGCCTCGCATCAAGGATTTGGCGCGTCACCGCTTTTATATAAAGGTATGGTGATTTTAGCGGCAGACAACAAAGCCGAAGGCGGCGGGCTACTCACCGCAGTTAATCGGCAAAACGGAAAGGTGATTTGGGAAACACCGCGACCCAAATGCCCTAACTATGTTTCGCCTACGATATATCGCCTCAACGGACGGGATGAGTTGTTGATGGCTGGTTGTAAGATCATCGCTAGCTACAACCCCGATACGGGAAAACCTAATTGGAAATATGACGGAACTACCGAAGAAGTGGTTGGAAACGTCGCAACCGACGGCAAATATATTTTCGCTAGCGGCGGATACCCCGCACGGGAAACTTGGTGCTGGCTGGCCGATGGCAGTGGAAAGCTCGTTTGGAAAAACAGCGTGCGGACTTATGTTCCATCGCTACTGGTGTTAAAGGATCATCTGTTTACCGTGACCGACGACGGCATTGCTTATTTATGGAAGAAAGAAACTGGTGAGGAGATCTGGAAGCAACGGCTTGGTGGTAAATTCAGTGCTAGCCCGATCCTTGCAAATGGACATATCTACGCGTCCAGTGAAACAGGCACGACGTGGGTACTCAAACCTATAGCTGCAGGGGTGGAAGTAATATCCAAAAATCAACTTGGCACAGGGCACATGTCAACTCCAGCCTTTAGTGGCACGCAAGTTTTTCTGCGTGTCATCGACGAAACCAGTGGTGAACACCGCGAACGCTTGGTTTGTGTGGAACAATAGCACCCGCATTCATAGCAACATTACAAATGCCTAAAACCTCGGCTTACCGTCCCCAGGTTCCGGCTGTTTGGGGCTAACCGCTCCCCTTGGTTTCCAATTAGGATTGGGAGCATGTGCATCTTTCATCATTGCTTCCATTTGACTTACAATCTCGTGATGTTGAGCTGCCAAATTATTTGACTCGCCTAGATCCTGAGCTAGGTTATATAGTTCAGTTTTACCGGTAAACATTGGCATGCGGACCGCTTTCCAATCACCTGCGCGCACAGCTTGCTTGCTACCACGCTCATAAAACTCCCAATACAGATAGGCATGTGAATGTTGTTTAGCCGGTTGTCCTAGCAAGCTTGGAGCAAAACTGACGGTATCACATTCAGCCGGCGCCGTCGCGCCTGCGAGTTCAGCGGCCGTCCCCATCAAATCTCCAAAATAGCCAATATGATTTGAGATCGTATTCGGCTTGGTTTGGCCTGGCCACCGCGCTATCAGCGGAACACGAATACCACCTTCGTACAAATCTCGCTTCATACCACGCAGTGGTCCATTAGGATCGAATCGAGCAGTGTTATGTCCACCTTCGTTGTGATGGCCATTGTCACTGGTGAACATAACAACGGTGTTTTCATCAATCCCAAGATCCTTTAACAATTGCAATATCGTGCCGATGTCCCGATCCATCCGCGTGATCATTGCCGCTTGGCCTTTATCCTGCTTAGGCCAATCCAGTTTGTCATAAATCCCGTATTCGGGAACTTCTTGGCCATCACCCGTTCCCCGTGAACCCTCGTTGTTTGCATGGGGAATAGTTAACGCCAGATACAAGAAAAACGGTGACGCCTTACTGGTTTTAATAAATTCAAGAGCCTCGGTAACAACTAGATCATGGCTGTAATCAATCCGTTGCGTTGCCCAACCACCCTCGAAATTACCGTACTTTCTTCCCGTGCCCTGTACGACATTGCGTAGTTTTTCCTTTTCTTTTCCTCGCCACAAGAATTCAGGGTAATAATTATGTGCATGAACTTGATTCAGATATCCATAAAAAATATCGAATCCTTGGTCTTGGGGTAGACCGGTGTTCCCTGGAACGTCGTCACCAAGGCCCCACTTACCACAGAGAGCGGTTTTGTAGCCAGCCGTCTTAAGCAGTTCAGCAACGGTTACATCTTCCGGACGTAGCGTCTGAATACTTGCGTCGGCACCAGCATTACCGCGCACCCATGTATGCCCCATATGTTGGCCAGTCATCAAGACACTGCGACTCGAGGCGCATACGGTACAACCCGCATAGTAATTGCGGAATCGCAATCCCTCGGTCGCCATTTTATCCAACGCGGGAGTTTTTATTATTTTCTGACCGTAGCAGCCAAGGTCACCGTAACCGAGATCGTCAGCCATGATAAATATGATATTTGGCTTATCCGTAGGTTCGCGAGCGTCGAGTTGCAATGCGGTCATTCCGTAGAGACCCAGGACTACATGGATGAGTAAAAATTGCTTAATCGTCGGTGACATGGCGGCAGTCCATAACAAATGTGGGGGGTAGTTGATTATTAATACAGTATACAAAGTATGACATTGCTCGTGCGGTTATATCGTATTTGGATACACTGCAGTAGTTATCGCGTGCAAAGCGCAGCAATTGTTTGTATGCTTTATATATACACCTTCACCTAACCTAAGAGAGTTCTGTTATGATCCGCAAACCATCCTTTCGCTTTCCCGCTATTTTATTTCTATGTTCGGCGCTGTTTTTCACGCCAGCGTTACAAACAAATTTAGACGCTGAAACATCCAAGTCTATCCTTGCTGACGTTCAAACGGGAACCGTCACCATCAAACGTATTGGACGCATGAGTTTTGCACCCAATGGCGTGTTGTTAATCGCCGATATCGGTGGCGGCGCTGTGGTCGCGATCGAAACTGGCGACACCGGACCAGTCAAAAAACTCAAGAGTTGCGTAAACGACGTAGACAAGAAAATCGCGACTGCTCTCGGAGTCTCAACTGCTGATCTCTCCATCGCAGACATGGCTGTTAATCCCGAAAGTGGCATGATCTATGTCTCGGCGATTCGTAAAACAGATACCACCTCCGCCATCATTACGTTTGATGCCACCGGAAAACTCACAATTTTGGACTTAACCGCCACTCGTTTCGTTCGAGTACCTTTACCGGTTGGTGAGGGATCGCAAATTCGAGCCATCTCCGGCGTTGAGTATACAGATGGTCGGGTCCTCGCTGCCGGCCAGAGCAATGAAGAATTCTCCAGCAAAATATTCTCATTGCCACTGCCCCTGACACACGGGAAGTCTGGGGATGCATTCAGCACTGAGACGTATCACGTGGCACACGGCCGTTGGGAAACGAGAGCACCCATTCAGTCTTTTATTCCATACCGCGAAGGTGGTGAAGATTACGTGGTTGGTTCCTTTGCCTGCACGCCGATCGCAAAGTTCAAAGTGACTGACATCGCCAAGGACAGTAAAATCAAAGGAACTAGTGTTGTCGAACTAGGAAGCGGTAACCGACCCATCGACATGTTCACCTATGAAAAAGATGGCAAGCAATGGTTGATTACCAACACAGACCGATTCCATCATGAAAAACGACCGTTAGGGCCGAGCCAGTATTGGGGTGTACGGGTCGACATGAGTTACCTAACGTCAAGTAAAGTAAACGCAGATGCTGCTCGACGCGACGTCAGTAAGCAAGCAGGGCCAGTCGGCATCGAAGTTGTTGAAGCGTTGTTCTATGCTCGGCATGTCGCCAAGTTGAATAACCGTGAAATGGTAATTTTGCGAGATAACGAGGGCGCGCTAGATCTTGAAGTCAAAGAGCTACCCTAGTGGTGGTGGCGATTTACATGTGTTTGCTACAACAGCACCCCTTTGACTAAATGTGACACGACACATGTGCGGAACTTACAACGACCGGCAGCCAAACGAAACATTACGAATGGTATGCTTGGCTGTATTTCTTGGCTGTTGCTCGACCCTTACGGGTTGTCCGGATCCGCCACTCACACCCGACGCGCCTTATGTAGTCGTCGATCAGGGAGTCGCGCGAGTTTCTATTGAACTGGTGTCACTCGGTAAGGCGGGAGAAAACCTCGCGCCGTCAGAAATTATTATCTTTGGGCCCTACCACAAAACCACGAAAACGATCACACCAATGCCTGGTGAGTACAGTTACGACTTTGACGACAACCCTTCCTTTTTGATTTTCACCCCACACCAACGAATATCAGAAAACATTCTATATGCAGCCCAGGAACTAGTTAACGGTCAAATCACTGAATATGACCACTCGTTTTGGTATCCAGACACGGATACCACAAGGATTCTCATTTGCCCACCTGATGAATCTGAACTACCGGCGAACCATCTAAAATTCTATGTCCATTTCACCAGACCCATGCGACCGACGGAATCGTGGGAACATTTTTCACTGAAAGATTTGCGTACTGGTGAACTTGTGCCTCGCCCATTTCGACATATCGATTTATGGGATGAACAGAACAGACGACTTACATTGTGGTTTCATCCGGGGCGGCAAAAGACCGGAGTTAATTTAAACGAAGATCTAGGGGGTATACTAACCGCCGGCCATAGCTATCTACTTTCTATTGACCCTCAATGGAAAACGCAAGCGGGCAAACCATTAGACCTTAGTGTCAAGAAAAGGTACTACTTTACGGCCATCGATGCCGATCATGAACAACCCGACCCCAACAAATGGGAGTTGACACCGCCGACGGTAGATACGGTACAGCCTCTTATTATTTCCTTTGGAGAAATGCTCGACTTTGCAACGGCTGGCAAAGCCGTCACAACTTGCTCTAGCAATGAAGAGCTTATTGAATTTTCACAACAAGCTGACTGGGATGGAACTCGTGTTAAAATTTTCCCTAGCAAACCATGGGCAGCAGGAGACTATACGATCACGCTCAACCGGCGATTAGAGGATCTAGCTGGTAACAGCCTTGAACGTCCATTTGAAGTTGACCTCAGCTCCGAACAGACAGATCTCGCGCGGAAACTAAAACTTACTTTTATAATCAAGTAATACGTGTTGCGCCGCTAGCGAATCGATTTTCCTGCTACATCTAGCAATAGCGAATTAGACACGTTATTTCCGAAATCGTCGAATCGATCAAAAGTCCAAACAACCTCTTTTGTCTTGGGGTTAATTTCGACCAACAGTGGTTGTCCCGGTCCAGCGTGGCAGTTGCCAATGACGTAATTCCCGTTGGGCAAAACCTCTAGCGTGGTAACCCAAGCAAATACGATTCCCGACAACTCCTTTTGGGTCAACTTCCACACAATTTTGTTCTGCGGTGTTACCTCTAATACCGCATGACCATTGCCGCATCCAATGAGTGTATTTCCATTTTTCAGACGCACAGCAGAAAACGCTTGGTTCCCGTATGCCTGGGGTCCATGACCACCGGCGCGTTCTTGTGTCAACGGTACGTTGTATGTCCAAATGACTTTACCCGAGTCAAAATCATACTCTCGTATTTTCCCATCTCCTTCATGCGCGACAAGATAGTTTCCGTTCTTTATTTTTCGAGCCAAGCGAGTGTCCCGATGTGGATGAGAGGCGTCAACAACTAGCTTTGTTTCTTTTACTATTTCTCCATCTCGGTTGACTTCGATAATCCTGCCCACACCAGATTCAGCGATCATCACGTTCCCATTTCCAAGGGGCTGAAATGCATGCACTTCTAAGGCCTTGCCTTGATTGCCGTTTTCGGTGCGTGAATTATACGACCATACGATTTTTTTGCTCTCACGTTCTATCTCAACAATTTCGTGCATGTTCCGTTGCACCATAATGTTGCCGTTCTCAAGAACATGAATGTCGTGGATTCCACCAAATGGCATTTGCCAAGTCGTGTCACCTGCTTTATTAACGACCGCTAGCCCACTTTTCCCATGCAACAGGACCTCATGCTGAGCTTGCACACAGGTGCAGTAGCTAAGAAATAACAATAGCATCAACGCAGAAGATTTCATCTCAACTCCCAAAAAACAAAAACTGACAATTTACGTCAATCATTATAGCGTAATGTTTACGTACATTTTGGATTGGCGATCACTTACGTTCTAATACACACGCAACGTCGCTGCACACTTTCTCTAGTACTCGCGTTTGC
Source organism: Planctomycetota bacterium (assembly GCA_036338835.1). GTDB lineage: Bacteria > Planctomycetota > Planctomycetia > Pirellulales > Pirellulaceae > UBA721. The sequence continues at coordinate 234 of JAYZBF010000196.1, read as the reverse complement.
GATTCAATAGTAAATGCACCAATGTGGGGTGTAAGATACACATTTTCCATAGAGGCTAGTCCCGCACTGTGGACATCCATTGGCGGTTCAACCTCACGAACGTCCAATGCTGCCGCACCGATTTGTGCCGAGACTAAACTCGCGATTAATGCTTGCTCGCAAACCACTTCACCTCGGGCAGCGTTGATAAACCAACTTCCTTGTTGCATTTTTGCGAAGGCAACGGTGTTAAAC
>JAYZBF010000195.1:0-6287 GCA_036338835.1 Planctomycetota bacterium | reverse complement strand
CGGAAATTATTGTTCCGGGTACCGGTGCTAATCGAGCCTACGATCTAAAGGGGAATCTTTTGTATCAATTCGGCGGCAATTCCAGTATTACGATTGCAACAGCCTACGCTGAGAATGATTTACTATATGTCAGTTCTGGATATGTGCTTGATGCGAATAAACCGTTGTTTGCAATTCGGCCCGGAGCTAAGGGTGATATCACACTCAAAGTTGATCAAACCAGTAACGATCATATTGTGTGGTGCCAAAAGAATGCGGCTCCTTATAATCCCTCGACGCTGCTGTATCAAGGCAGAATTTACGTGTTGTATGATCGAGGATTCTTTGCCTGTTTTGATGCTCGGACTGGTAAAGAAATCTACTCGCGGCAACGCATCAATGGCGGTCGCGCATTTACCAGTTCGCCTTGGGCTTATCGAGGGCACGTGTTTTGTTTGAATGAAGATGGCGAGACATTTGTTTTTAAAGCGGGCGATCAATATGAATTGGTAGGACGTAATCGCTTAGGCGTCGAAGAGATGGCGATGGCCACGCCAGCGTTAGCTGCTGATCAATTGCTAGTTAGGACTGCCGACTATCTGTATTCCATTGGGCTTTCTCCGATTGAGCAAAAGTAATACGTCTATTTGGTCGAAAATATCGAGGCTACGTGATGCACGTGGTTTGATGCATCAAGTGGTTGACAAATTCGCACGTACCAATTCAACTTAAACGCTTAAGAGGATGTAGCTCAGTTGGTAGAGCAACGGACTTTTAATCCGTAGGTCCAGGGTTCAAGTCCCTGCATCCTCACTACAAAGCTCACCTACAAAATTGTTGGTGGGCTTTTGTAGTGTTTGGCTCAGATGCTTTTGCAAAAAAGTCGAACTTCGTTACAATTAATGCAATATGAAGAGTATTGTTAGGTAATTTAGTGTTGATTTGGTCAATGCATTGGAAAGGTTTAGCAAAGTCGTCGATGTTCTGTCCGATTGGGCTAAGGTTGTTTTTTGAGTTAGAAGTTGTTGAAAAAAGGTAATGGTGCTATGCAATTGTCAGTGTCCGTGAGGATTATCGAGTCTTCGTGTAAGACGAAACTTAATCTGCCGATGGACAGGTTTCTTAAAGCGGTAAGTGATTCAGGTGCCGCAGCAGTTTGTATGCGAGCGAGTGCCGCAGGGGTGAAAAGCTATTCCGAATATCGCGTTGGCCTGTGCCAGTCGATAGAAGACGCTGGCTTAGTTGTATCGATGGTTACAGCCGATTCCGACGTGCCACTTAACAACGACCGTGGGCCGATGAGCTTACAAAATATCGGCCCTTCGCTAGACGTCGCGGAATCGCTGAATTGCGATTTGATTCGTGTCTGTTTGAAGACAAAAGATGATATCAAAGCGGCTCAGCAAGCGACGGACGAAGCGGCGGAACGCGGGATTCGTCTTGCACATCAACTGCATACGGCGACGATTTTCGAAGAAGTCGATCAGATACTATCTGTTCTAAAGAAGATTAACCGTGAGAACTTCGGAATCATTTATGAACCGGCCAATCTGATGGTCAACGGTCAATCCTATGCGACCGATACCGTAGAACGACTAGCTCCCCATATCATGAATGTCTATGTGCAGAATCATCGCTTGAATCCAGAAGGCGGGGATTCACTGGAAACCTATTGCCGTGGTGAAGTCCGCTTTGATCATTTACCCTTGTGGGACAAGGGCGGAGTTGATTTTGGCGAAGTCTTTAAGGCGCTCAATAAAATAGGCTATGACGGTTACTTTACGATTCACCAAGCTCAAGGAATTCGCACACCTGAAGATGCAGCTAAGTATATTAATCGCTGCCAGGAATTTGTTGCGCAATATCAGTAGAGTCTCGCATACCATAGACCACCTGAGGTAAGTAAAAATGTCCGCAGCGTCACCACTTACCAAATACCAATGCGTTTCGATTTTGGTCGTGTCTTTTCTGGGTTGGATGTTTGCTGGCGTGCAAATGGGCATCAATGGAATTGTACATCACCCCGCCGCTCGTGATCTGTTGGGTGCCAGCGTTGAAAACGCTGAAGTCGCAAAGTGGTCGGGTTGGTTGGTTGTTGCATTTTTACTGGGGGCCGCCGCCGGCGGCTATTTGTTTGGCTGGGTTGGCGACCGCTTTGGGCGTTCACGAGCGATGTCCTTGAGTATTGGATGCTACGCTATTTTTTCTGCTGTCAGTGCTTTTTCTCCGACAGTGGAAGTTTTCTGGGTGCTACGGTTTTTGACTTGTCTTGGTATCGGAGGAATGTGGCCAAACGGAATGGCGCTGCTACAGGAAGCTTGGCCCAACACAGCGAAACCAATTTTAGCTGGAGTGTTGGGGACGTCCGCAAATGTCGGAATTATGTGTTTTGCTCTGTGGTGCATGCAAGTGGATGTTACGCCGGACCATTGGCATTGGGCGATGTTTGTTGGGGCGAGTCCGATATGTTTAGCCGTCGCGGCGTGGTTTCTCGTGCCGGAGTCGCCGAAATGGTTGGCTCAAGAGCAACACCAATCTGCGACGGGCAAACAGGTTGGAATGAGTGAAGTATTTTCTCCCCCGCATTTGCGGCTAACGATTATTGGCATTGTTTTAGCGTTTGTTCCTTTGTTTGGTGGTTGGGGTGTCGCTAATTGGGCCAACTATTGGTCGGCTGAATTTGATGAACAAGTGATCGCTAAGCAGGGTATTGGAGATGATGGTTCCACGACACAAGAGGCTGCCATCGGTAAAAAAATCCAAACAACTTCAAATCTCAAAGCACAAGCATCGTTTCACCGTTCTTGGCCTGGAGCGATAAGTAGCTTACTTGGCGGAGCCTTAGCTTTTTTATTGGGCCGTCGATTGAGTTATGCATTGCTGTGTTTGCTTGCTTTTACCTGCACTCAATTTCTGTATTCGGTACCAGATCCGTCCGCCGATGGATTCTTGTTTTGGGTTCGAGGATTGGGTTTTTTCAGCGGATTCTTTTTTGGGTGGCTGCCGTTGTGCCTGCCGGAGATGTTTCCAACGCGTGTACGGGCGACCGGTAGTGGAGTTAGCTTTAATTTTGGTCGCGTCATAGTCGCTTTGTTAATGATCGTGACTTCCTTGGCATTGAAATCGTATTTTGAAGGCAGTTATGATCAAGTTGGTCTCGTATGTGGATATGTTTATTTACTGGGCGTGGTGACAGTATTTCTGTTGCCAGCAACCACAAAAAATGGCCAGCTTGGCGAAAAGCTGAACGTTGGTGTCGACTGATAATGGCATAAGTTTATGAATCAGAAAAACATACAAAAAACGTGACAAAAATGTGTGGATAGGTAAAAAATGATTATCGTGACTTACATAGCATACATTGTTGGCATTAGTTTTGGCATTTTGGTGTTGGCATGGATTGTCGGGTATTTTGTACCGCAAAACATGACCGTGACACTTTCGAAAACATTGTCAACGTCGACTACCGAAATTTTCGAGCCGATCAACGATTTGCGGACTTGGCCAGTATGGAGTGCTTGGAGTCCCGAGAAGATGAAGGGATATGTGAGTGAATTTAGTGGACCCGACAGTGGTATTGGGCAAGTGTGGACGTGGAGTGAGACAAAGTATCCCGGTAAAATTGAAATACTTGAAAGTGAGACTAATCAACGGTTTGTTTATGCATTGAGTATGGAAATGTGTCCTGAACCGATGATTTCCACCATATCTTTCAACGAGCAAGACGGTCAGACGGAGGTGCTGTGGGAAAATAAGGTGGATTGGGGAAGTCGTCCGTTGAGCCGGCTAATTGGATTTCTAATGGGGAAACAGATGCTGTTGGGGTCCATGAAGTTTGGTTTGAATTCTCTCGAGCAACGTGCTAATCAACAAAGCAGCGGATAGGATAACCGAGTTGCAGGAGAAAACATGTTGCTTATTTATGTGGCTTGGATTCTTGTTCTTTTACTTCTACTGTTCATTCTTCGCACGGTGTTATCTCTGATTGGGTCTCAGTTGCCGGATGAGCATTTGACTGAGGTGGTTCGAGATTTGCCTGTCGCGTTAGACGATGCATTTCGCGTAATGCGAGATTTAGAGACTTGGCAATCTTGGAGTTATTATTGTTCTGAGCGGCTAGGGAATTATCAAAGCGAATTCAGCGGGCCGCGAGTCGGACTAGGGCAAGTTTGGCGGTGGCGTGGAAACCAAATGTCTGGTCACATGGAGATTCGTCAAGAATGGTACGGCATGCGGTTGTTGACATGTGTCGTGTGGGATGCGATTCCGGAGTCCAAATGGGACCGAATTGAGTTTGTTCAACATGGTGGCCTGTGCCGGATTATCTGGCAAACGTACGGTGATCTTCCAGCAGACCCCTTAGAACGCGTATGGCAGGTTCTGTTAGGCCCGCGGATGCTGAATCGAGCGAAGAAGCAATCCCTCGCTGGCTTACAAGCTTTTATTGAGGAGTCTGCTGATATTTAATTACCTTTCCCCCCTGATGTATTTTCCACTGTGCCGAGATATAGATTTCTGCCACGAAATACGAGTAAACAAAAATGGAGTTTGGCAACTCGCCTAGCATCTTAGAAGGCGTCTGATATAATTAAGACGTAGATGAAAATCAGCAATTTGTGCGTCAGGCGTGAGCCAAAGGAAACAGGTGATGAGTTTGAAGATGATGGCAACAAAAAGGTTGGCCCTACCTGTGCTGGTTTTGTTTGCAATGCTGATGTGTAGCAGCTCAAGTGTTAATGCGGAGTTACCTCACGCGGTGGTTGCAGAAAAACCTGCAACTGGACCGGCAGTGAAAGTTGCTCAGGGATTTATGATTCCTTACAACGCTAAGATTCCTGGGACAGATGTGACTTACAAAATGATTCCGATCCCCGGTGGCATCGTTCAGCTAGGCAGCCCTGCTAGTGAAGAGGGTCGCGAGGCTTCAGAAGGCCCGCAGGTTGAAGTCGAGATCAAACCGTTTTGGATGTCGCAATACGAATTGACATGGGGTGAATACAAGGCCTATATGGAAGTGCACGATGTGTTCAAAGGATTTGAAACTCATGGGATGCGTAAGATAACCGAGAAGCACGATAAGTTGATCATTTCGGCGCCATCAAACCTCTATGACCCCACATTTACTTTCGTCAACGGTGAGGCATTAGACTTGCCAGCTGTTTCGATGAGCCAATACGCGGCTAAACAATATACCAAGTGGTTGTCGTTAATGAGTGAACGATTCTATCGATTGCCGACGGAAGCGGAGTGGGAATATGCTTGTCGAGCGGGTACAAAGACCGCGTATTCGTTTGATGGCAAAGTGGAAAACTTGGATGATTATGCTTGGCATTACGGCAACTCAGAAGAAACGACACACGCAGTGGGTGAAAAACGTCCCAATCCATGGGGCCTGTACGACATGCATGGAAACGTTGCCGAATGGGTACTCGATGCGATGAATGACGATGGGTTTACGGCGTTAAAGAAGATTCAAGCTAAACGATTGACGGTAGAGCAAGCACTGGTCAAGTCCGATAAATTATATCCACGCGTTTGCAAGGGCGGATTTTATGATACAGATGCCGTATCCTGCCGCAGTGCCTCGCGTATGGCGTCGAGTGATGATGAATGGCGTCAAGAGGACCCCAACATTCCTCTGAGTCCTTGGTGGTTTACTAGTGGCCCATCCTTAGGCGTAGGAATGCGAATCATCCGGCCACTGACTGAACCGACAAATGAAAAACGTGAACAATATTGGCAAGCGGATACTGAGGGTATTCGTTTCGATGTTGAGTATCGCATCGATGAAGAGGGTCGCGGTGCCCGTGGTTTTGTTGACCCAGAGCTTCCTCAAGCAACGAAAAATCTACAGTCCAAGCAATGAAGTCAATCAAGCTAGCTGCAGCTGCACTGAACCAAACTCCATTGGATTGGGCGGGCAATGTAGCGCATATTCATGCAGCGATTGAGCAAGCGAGGGACGAAAATGTGCATGTCCTTTGTTGCCCAGAGTTGTGTATCACTGGCTACGGCTGTGAGGATGCCTTTTTGGCTACAGGTGTCCATGAAACAGCCCTAGAAATGCTTGCAGAGATCATTCCAGCAACCAAATCCATGGTGGTTTGTGTGGGGCTGCCTCTGTCGTTTGAGGGCAATTTATACAGCGCTGCTGCTGTCATCGCCGATGGTGCATTAATTGGTTTTGCGGTGAAGCAAAACCTCGCCGGTGACGGTCTGCATTATGAGCCACGATGGTTTACAGCATGGGAAGCTGGACGCGTTGCAGAGTTGCTTATTAACGGTGAATCCTACCCTCTGGGCGACTT
>JAYZBF010000194.1:0-5119 GCA_036338835.1 Planctomycetota bacterium | reverse complement strand
TCCACGGGTTGTCCCTTTTGGCTAGAGAAAAAATCCGAGTTCAATTTCGACCCACTCGCGGAAATCAAGACTTACGAAGACCTACGAAAATTTCCGCTGTTTGAGGACGATTGGTTGCGTGGTGGTCCGGTCCGACGGTGGGTACCCAAGGCATTAGAAGACAAACCAACCTACGTTTTTGAGACGGGTGGAACCACCGGTATTCCTAAAAGCCGAGTGGTAATGGACGACTTCCGTATCGATTATGAAATGTTCAGCGAAACTTTGCCTGACGAGTATTTTCCACGTGGTGGCAACTGGATGATGCTTGGCCCATCAGGACCTCGCCGTCTGCGTTTGGCCGTAGAGCATCTATGCCAACATCGTGGCGGCATTTGTTTTTGCATCGACCTAGATCCACGATGGGTTGTTAAACTCATTAAAAAAGGATGGATGGAGCACCTTGAAGAATACAAAAAACATTGCATCGACCAAGCGATCACCATCCTCACCGCGGGTCATGAAATCAAATGCCTTTTTGCCACTCCCAAACTACTCGACCAACTTGCCCTTGCATTAGAAGACCGAGGCACAAGCCTAAGAGAAATCGGCGTCACGGGCATTTTCTCTGGTGGTACGGAATTCACCCCACAATGGACTCGCTATTGTGTAGAAGAACTATTCGGTGGTCCACCTGAAAAGAGCGGCATCTACATGACGCCAACCTACGGCAATACCCTCATGGGCCTCGCCTGCAGCAAACCAGTCACTGCCGTAGATAATTACAAAATCAGCGAACTTGCTCCGAAACCTCGTGCCGTCACTGAAGTCGTCGAATTTGAAGACTCAAACACTCCAGTCGCATACGGCGAAACTGGCCGCGTCAAACTGACAACGTTGACCAAAGAACTTTTCATTCCCGGATTCTTGGAAAGAGATGAAGGCGAACGAGAAAAGCCCTTCGATACATTCCCCTGGGATGGCGTGTCGGGCGTGCGTCCCTACCACGTGTTCGCTAAGAGCACCACAGTTGGCGTGTACTAAGCTCAATGAATTCCTATCAGTTGCCTTCGATAAACAACCCTACATAACCTCACAGCACAATGCGTGCTAAAACCATAACAAGGAGATGCCCGTGCTCAATATTCCCGTAATCCGCTGGGGAGAAGAATACGATTCACTGGACAAGCAAGAAGTCTTGCACTTTGCAACCGGTGAAGCCATTGCCAATGTCAGCCAAGCTAATGGCGGCATTATTCAGCGAGATCTGCGCAAGGCTGGTAAGGCCCGTGAAATTCTCAAGCAATTCTCCATCGAACAACTCATTGAAATGGTGGGCAAAGCGGGCGAGTTCTTCGTCGACGCCACACTACCGCTCGGCGACGGTGAACAATCTCCCCAGGATTTTGTTCATCAACAATCAGCTTCAACCGGATTGCCCGAACACATGGTTGAACTTGGAATGTCTAAAAACTCATTTGTGTTAAACAACATGGATCGCATCCTCGATGCGCTCACTCGCGGGCTGCCCCTAGACATCCTATCCAAAGGCTGGGGTAAAGAAGACCGTGGAATCCCTATTAGTTATCAAGCTCAAACTTCTGTCCTCGGTGCCGTCCTGCCCTCGAACTCGCCAGGGGTCCATACACTTTGGTTGCCCGTTGTTCCCCTACAAATGGGATTGGTGTTGAAACCAGGACCTCAAGAACCGTGGACACCGTACCGCATGTTTGCCGCCTACGAAGCCGCCGGAATCCCCCGCGAAATCTGGTGCTTGTATCCCGGTGGCATTGAAGCTGGAGCAGCCGTATTAGGCGCCTGTGACCGTGCCATGATTTTTGGCGGAACGGCAACCGTTAACAACTATAAAGGGAACCCTAAAGTCCAAGCCCACGGACCAGGGTTCTCCAAAATTCTTATCGGCGACGATTGCGTCGATAACTGGGAAGAATATATCGATCTCATCGTTGAAAGTATCTACGTCAACAGTGGCCGTGGTTGTATCAATTGCTCAGGCGTATGGGCGTCACGCCATACCGAAGCAATTGCTGCCGCTATCGCTGAGCGACTCGGCCCGATTGAAGCCTTACCGCCACAAGACCCCGAAGCAGGACTAGCGGCCTTCACAATACCCGGCATGGCGAACTCCATCTGGGAAATGATCGAAGCTGATTTTGCGGAAGATGGCGTCACTCATAGCACCGAATCCTATGGTGATCGGTTAGTTGAGAAAGATCTTTGCGGCTACTTGCGGCCAGTCATTGTTCACTGTGAAAGCCCTGAAAACGAAATCGCAAAAAAGGAATACATGTTCCCCTTCTCGACCGTCGTTAAATGTGAACAGGATAAGATGCTCTCCAGCATCGGTGAAACGCTCGTTGGCACCGTCATTACAAACGATGAGGGCCTCATTCAGCAAACCATGAATGCCACACACATCGACCGCCTGAACATTGGCGCAATTGCAACCACCAAATTGAATTGGCTACAGCCGCACGAAGGCAATATTATTGATTTCTTGTATCGTAATCGAGCATTCCAAGTTCCCGAAGAATTGCTCGGTTAACGCACACCAACGATACCAACGATACCAACGACGTATTATGTGTTCACCCACAGGAAATATTTCCAGCAGAACATTGAAGTCGTCCCGAAAGTCCTCAATATTATGACATTGCTCGATCTGAATTGCTCAACCCTCATCTTGCATGAACCAGGCGTGCTTGATCAGATCGGTGTCTATGCGAGTTCGTGGAGTTGTTGCCGAGCGTTGATTGTCAGTGATCCTGGAATTGTCGCCACTGGACACCCACAACGAGCCATCCAATATCTACAGCAAGCGGGAATTCAAACCCAGCTGTTTACCGATGTGCATGAAAATCCTACGACCGATGATGTGCAACGAGGCGTCGAAATTGCCAAGGAATTCCAGCCCGATCTACTTATCGGTCTTGGTGGTGGTAGTTCGATGGATTGTGCCAAAGGAATCAACTTCCTGTATTGCGGCGGTGGCCAAATGCAAGACTACTGGGGAATTGGAAAAGCGACTGAGCCGATGTTGCCAATGATTGCTATACCCACGACCGCTGGAACAGGAAGCGAAACTCAGTCATTTGCACTAATTTCCGATGCTAAAACTCATACTAAAATGGCCTGCGGTGATAAGAAAGCAACTTGTAAGCTTGCCATCCTCGACCCAGAACTTACGCTCACACAACCGGCCCACGTCACAGCGCTTACCGGCATCGATGCTCTTGCACATGCAGTAGAAACTTATGTCACAACAAAACGCACTGAAATATCGATAGATTATAGTCGCCGCGCCTGGGAATTATTGTCAGTAAACTTCATCAAAGTCATTGATGACTCGAATGATTTAGAAGCTCGATCTGCGATGCAACTCGGGGCTTGCCTAGCCGGACTTGCTATCGAAAACTCGATGCTCGGAGCCGCTCATGCACTGGCAAACCCACTGACGGCGCATTTTGATATTGTCCATGGGCAAGCCGTCGCAAGTATATTACCCCATGTCATTCGATTCAACGCGCAGTCGATGGAATCTCAATACTGCCAACTAGCCTCAGCCACAATCGCTGTTCCCGGAAACGATTCTGAGGCCCTCGCCACATTTATTACAGAAATCATGCAACGCTCGGGACTCGCAACTCGCCTAGAACCCCAAGGAGTAAACGCTGACCAACTGCCAATGCTCGCTGCGGATGCTGCAAAACAGTGGACAGCACGGTTTAACCCCCGTACAGTAGAAGTAGAAGACTTGCTTACTCTGTACCAACAAGCCTTTTAAGCTGATACGTAACTGTGTTGCACCAAATCGTAGCAGCATAGCTAGACAACGTTGGGAATTCCTTCATCCTGATTTACTTTAAAGGACGGAAATAGCGAAATGACAATCAAACAGACTGTCGCGATTGCCGGAATTTGTGCTATTGCCCTGCTGCTCAGCTCGCAGTTGTTTTTAACGCGTGCAGAATCACCTCAGCCCAACTCCACCTTAGCGTCACAAGTGCTCGTTTCGACCGCTGCCCCAGTTCAACCAGCGAATCCTAAAACAACGGAAGTGTCCGGCCCAAAAGATCGCTGGACATATTTTCGTGGCAATGCACTTTCACAGGGTGTAGCGAACACCACGCTCCCCAAAAAACCTGTGTTGTTATGGAAGTACGAAGTTCCTGAAGGTGCGTTTGAAGTGACTGCGGCAATCGTCGATGGCGTCGTCTACATCGGTGACCTCGACGGCACTTTGATAGCGCTGGACCTGATTACGGGTAATGCCCTTTGGCAATCCACTATTGAAAGTGGATTTGTTTCATCTCCCGCTTACTTAAATGGCAGAATCTACCTCGGTGACTACGACGGGTCGTTTTACTGTTTCAGCGCCAAAGACGGCTCACTTGTGTGGAAATATGCAACCGGTGCCGAAGTCAGCTCCTCCGCAAATTTTTATAAAGACAACGTGCTCGTAGGTTCTCAAGATGCCACGTTGTATTGCATTAATGCCATATCTGGAAAACTCACTTGGAAGCATGAACTCGCGGATCAGATTCGGTGTTCACCGACCGTCGTTGGAGACCGCACATTTGTTGCTGGTTGCGATGCCAAACTACACATCATCGACTTAGCAAAAGGCGAAAAGATATCTGCCGTTGAGCTTGATGGGCCTACCGGTTCGACCCCTGCAGTCGTCGGCGATCATGTCTTCTTCGGAACCGAAGGAGCCTCAATTTACTCCATCAACTGGAAAAAATCTGAAGTTCAATGGCACTACACAAGCGAAGAATCTGCGATGCCCTACCGCAGCAGTGTCGCCCTCAAAGATGATATCTTGGTCATCGGCGGGCGCAACCGATTGGTACAAGCTTTTAACGCCAAAACGGGCAAGGAACTGTGGCAATTCAAAGCGAATGGTCGTGTCGATGCATCACCTGTAATTGTCGGTAACCGAGTATTTGTGGGAAGTTCCGATGGGCGTATCCACGCGTTTAACCTAAAAACAGGTAAGCAAGTTTGGCGATACGAAGCGGGTGGTGATTTCGCAGCTGCCCCTGCGATCGCAGAACAACGCCTCGTTATCGCTAGCGGCGATGGTAAGGTATACTGTTTTGGGGAGAAATAATTTCCT
>JAYZBF010000193.1:0-9319 GCA_036338835.1 Planctomycetota bacterium | reverse complement strand
CAACGAACAACGCTTGCGGTTCACAGGCTACAAGCCCTACGTCTTTAAAGTATTTGTGTTTACCGTTTCCGCCATGATCGCTGGCTTGGCTGGAATGCTGTACGCACCTCAAATGGGAATTTTTACTCCGACAAACCTCGAAACAAAAGAGTCCATCTTGGTTGTAATTTGGGTCGCCGTTGGCGGTCGCGGAACGTTATCCGGACCCATCGTCGGCGCTCTGTCGGTTAACCTGCTATACAATTGGCTTACTAGCGCGGCACCCGATACTTGGCCATTCGTGCAAGGGGCATTGTTTATCTTAGTCGTCCTGGTGATGCCCAACGGCTTAGTCAGCATTTGGTCATTTTTGATGCGAACCAAACAGCGGCTAGGCCAGCCAGATATGTCGCCAGTCGATGTGACAGAGCATGCGATAAAAGTAGATGATGCTGCGAGTCGATTGAGTCGAATTGCAACCTTGCAGCGTCATCAAACAGACTCGGAAGAAATCCAAGCGGAAATACTCAACGTTGAAAATTTGTCCGTTGTGTTTGATGGCTTTAAAGCGTTGGATATTGATAAGTTCACATTACAACACTACATGCTACAGGTAATCATTGGACCTAACGGTGCTGGTAAAACGACATTCTGTGATATTATCAGCGGTAAGACTCGTTGCACGAGCGGTCGTTTGGAATACCAGCAACAGGATATTACTAAGCGAGATGAAGCTGCAATTGCGAGAATGGGAATTGGTCGAAAATTTCAGACGCCGTCTCTGTTTGACAGTCTGACAGTTTATGAAAATATGGAAATTGCGTTACCGAACTGGCAAGGCTTGGGTAGAAATCTTCTCCAAGATACCTCCACGCAGGAAGATCGTCGTATATTGGAATTGCTGCATCGAGTTGGATTGAACGATCAACGAGATCGACAGGTTAAGTATTTGAGTCATGGACAACGACAATGGCTGGAAATTAGCATGTTGATTCTTTCAGATCCGGTATTGTTACTCGTGGATGAACCCGCAGCGGGCTTGACTGATGAAGAAACTGTTTTAACCGCTGAATTGCTGCTAGAACTGCAGTCCGATCACACGATTATCGTGATCGAGCACGATATGGACTTTGTGAGATTGCTCAATTCGCCAGTTCTCGTATTGAATGAAGGTAAAGTTATGGCGTCTGGGACTATGGAAGAAGTGCAAGCAGATGAACGAGTTGTTGAGGCGTATTTGGGTAGATAAAACGTTGTTGTAATTAATGTGATACAGATAGCGACCGGAGTGATTATCTCTTAGGTAATTAAGTAAAAGGCAACGGTAGGTGGAATGTTAAAAATTGAACAAGTAAGCTTTTCCTATGGATCCATCAGGACGCTGCGCGAAGTTGACATGGTGATGCAGCCCGGCGAGGTAACATGCATTGTTGGTCGCAATGGCGTTGGGAAAACGACACTCCTAAAAAATATTATGGGAGTCCTGAAACCCAATAGTGGGTCGATCACTGTTGATGACCGAGTAGTAACGAATATGACGGCCTACAAACGAGCGAGAATTGGGTTGGGCTTAGTTCCCCAAGGGCGGCAGATATTTCCCCGCATGACGGTCGAAGAAAACTTGTTCGTTGGACTCGAAGCGTCACCCGTACCAACACGTAATATTCCTGAGTTCGTTTATGATTTGTTTCCGGTACTGCAAGAAATGAAGGGTCGCATGGGAGGTGACCTCTCGGGCGGGCAACAACAACAATTGGCGATCGCAAGAACGCTCGTCGGTAGTCCTAAAGTAATGTTACTTGATGAACCAACTGAGGGAATTCAGCCAAATATTATTCAGTACATCGGCCAAGTGTTACAACAACTTGCTCAAGAACAAAATATGACCATTATTCTCGTGGAACAGTACTTAGATTTCGTGCATGAATTTGGCGATCGATTTTATTTGATGAATCGTGGCAAGTCGGTTGCCGGTGGTACTACCGATGAGCTTACCGCTGAGCTCACGAAGAAATATCTTAGTGTCTAAGTTTCTTCTCGCCGGGAGGTGAAAATGACGACCATTTGTACAACTGCCCAACAACGATCTGCTATTGGTGGCAAAGGATCTCTAGAGGTTTCTTTTGTCCAAGGTCAATCGGTAGTTACAAAATGTTATGCCACGGATCCACTGAAGTTGCTTGTGCCCAAACGCGATAATCGAGCAGCTTGGGCGTACGTGAGTAGTTATGGTGGAGGTATGGTAGGCGGCGATGAAATTGAGCTCGATGTACAGGTAAATAACAATGCGATTGCCGTGCTAGGGACGCAAGCGTCGACCAAAATATATAAAGACCAAACGGGCCGAGGTTGTAAACAATTGATTAGGGCGCGAGTGGCCGATCAGGCAATACTCGTTGCGGTCCCTGACCCAGTCACGTGTTATCGTGATGCCGCGTTTGACCAGACGCAGTCCATCTATCTGGCAGGAGATGCCTCGTTAGTACTCGTTGATTGGGTTACCAGTGGGCGGCGCGATGCGGGTGAAATATGGGATTTTTCTCAATATCGCAGTAGCATTCAAATATATCGTGATGAGCAACTTCAGTTGCTCGATACAATCTTACTGGATTCCAATGATGGGGCGTTGACGGCGGAATATCGATTGGGCCGATTTCATTGTTTAGCAACGGTTATTTTGGCGGGTCCCAAAATGGTTGAATTTAGTGAGACGATAATTGCTGAGTTGAAAAAGGAAGAACCAACGCAGCGGGGCCAGTTGATTGAGTCGATGAGTCCGTTTGACGATGGGTTCGTACTGAGAATCCTCGGCGAGACAACAGAAATGACTTCCAATCGCCTTAAACTTCGTTTAGGATTTTTAAAGACGCTACTCGATGAAACACCGTGGGATCGTAAATGGTAAAGGCGATCAAATACTTAGCACTAAAGTAAAAGGAACTGATGGATGCACCTGTCACCACGCGAAATTGACAAACTGATGCTACACCAAGCGGGATTTCTTGCGCAAAAACGGTTAGCTCGTGGAATTCGATTGAATTACCCGGAAGCCGTAGCTTTAATTGCCACACAAGTTCTCGAAATGATTCGCGATGGTAAAACCGTTGCTGAATTGATGGATCTGGGACGACAGTTTCTAGGTGTGAACCAAGTCATGCCCGGAGTGGCAACAATGGTTGCTGAGGTGCAGGTTGAGGGTACATTTCCAGATGGCACTAAATTGGTTACTGTGCATCAACCTATTGTTAAGGAACATGGCAATTTAGAGTTAGCCTTATATGGTAGTTTTTTGCCAGTGCCGGAACTTGAACTATTTGCTGATACTCAACAAGATGTGACGCCGGGTAAGACGCTAGTGGCCGCTGGCGAAATTATCTTAAACGAAGGACGTGAGTCAACGGCGTTGGAGATTACCAATACAGGGGATCGACCGATCCAAGTTGGCAGCCACTATCATTTTATAGAAACCAATCCGGCGTTGCGATTTGATCGTGATCGTGCCTACGGGCAACGGTTGGATATTCCGGCAGGTACAGCTGTTCGTTTTGAGCCCGGTGAAACGAAGACGGTTGAATTGGTGCCAATCGCTGGAAAACAGATTATACGAGGTGGCAATAATCTTGCTGATGGGCCAGTCAGCGAAAAGGGCAGACAAGAAACTCTACAACGTGTCGATGAGCAAAATTTTGCCAACGAAATTAATTCCTGAATATGATGTGTTAGTGAAAGATGATGTGTTATGCCCTATAAAATTAGTCGTACTGGATATGCTGAGATCTTTGGAGCAACGGTGGGCGACCGTGTGCAATTAGGCGATACTTCGCTGATCCTCGAAGTTGAAAAAGATCTTACCGTTTACGGTGACGAATGTAAATTTGGTGGCGGCAAAGTGCTGCGAGATGGGATGGGTCAGGCAACGGGTGTCGCGCAGGAGGATGCGCTCGATTTGGTCATTACCAATGCCTTGATCGTTGATTACGACGGTATCTACAAAGCAGATATCGGTGTTAAAAATGGCTGCATCCAAGGAATTGGTAAAGCTGGCAATCCAGATGTGATGGCCGGAGTCGATGATAATATGGTCGTCGGTGTGACGACCGAAACGATCGCGGGCGAAGGATTGATTTTAACGGCTGGCGGTATCGATACGCATATTCATTTTATCTGCCCGCAGCAAATTCAAGAAGCGATTGCCAGTGGAGTCACTACGATGCTCGGTGGTGGAACGGGCCCCGCAACTGGTACTTGCGCCACAACCTGTACGCCTGGGGCAACTCATATCCGAATGATGTTGCAAGCCACTGATGACATGCCGCTCAATTTTGGGTTCTTGGGAAAAGGGAACACTTCATTACCGGAAGGATTACAGGAACAAATTACAGCCGGGGCGGTGGGCTTAAAACTTCATGAAGATTGGGGAACGACGCCAGCTTCGATTGACTGTTGTTTGACCGTGGCTGAGCAATATGATGTGCAAGTCGCTATTCATACCGATACACTCAATGAATCAGGGTTTGTCGAACAATCAATTGCAGCACTTAAAGGCCGGACGATTCACACCTATCACTCTGAAGGTGCTGGGGGGGGGCACGCACCGGATATCCTCAAAGTATGTGGCGAAGCGAATGTGCTGCCGAGTTCTACAAATCCAACGAGACCCTTTACGATCAATACGATTGATGAACATCTTGATATGTTAATGGTTTGTCACCACCTTGATAAAAATTTGCCCGAAGATGTTGCCTTTGCCGAAAGCCGTATTCGGGGTGAGACAATCGCTGCAGAAGATATTTTGCATGACCTCGGTGCGATCAGTATTATGGGGTCTGATTCGCAAGCGATGGGTCGCGTAGGTGAGGTTATTTGTCGGACTTGGCAAACAGCGTGTAAAATGAAGCAGCAACGTGGTAGTTTGCCAGAGGATCCAGCGGAGAACGATAATTTTCGCATCAAACGGTATGTCGCAAAATATACGATTAACCCTGCCTTAGCGCATGGGATGGCGCAACATATAGGATCCGTTTCGATCGGAAAATTGGCAGACTTTACGCTCTGGAAGCCGGCATTCTTTGGAGTGAAGCCAGAGTTAGTGATTAAGGGTGGAGTGATTGCTTGGGCACAAATGGGCGACCCGAATGCATCCATTCCAACGCCTCAGCCAAGCTATATGCGACCAATGTTTGGTAGTTTTGCCAAAGCGACAGGACCAACATCGATTGCTTTTGTCAGCCAAACGTGCTTGGATCATGATGTCGCTGGTGAGTATGGATTGGCGAAGCGACTGGAGGCGGTTGTTGGGTGCCGTAGTGTTACCAAGAAGGATATGCAGCTCAATGATTTGACGCCAGATATTGACGTCGACCCTGAAACTTTTCAAGTGACAGTGGATGGCGCGGTGATTACTTGTGAGCCCGCTGTAGTATTGCCTTTGGCTCAGCGGTATTCGTTGTTTTAAAGTACTACGCGTTGGGTAGGTATGAATTTTCAGTCTGTATCTTTATTTCCACATTAGGAATTTGTTATGCGGGATCTTTGTAAGCAGTGTATGCAGTGTTCTTTATTGGTTCTCTTATTGGCTGTAGGGAACAGTGAGGAATTGTTGGCGGAACTCCGGTTGCCTGCGATTTTTGGTGATCAGATGGTGTTGCAGCAAAAGCAGCCGATTACGATCTGGGGCTGGGCAAATGCGGGAGAAAAGATACGCGTTGAGTTTGCTGGTCAAAAAGTGGAGACGACTGCGGGTAAGGACACACGCTGGCAGCTACAGATAGCTGAGCTGGATGCCAGTTTCGAGGCTCAGACGCTGGTTGTGAGCGGTGACCGTGACACTGTGCAAATCAAGGATGTGCTGGTGGGCGAGGTTTGGCTTTGTGGTGGCCAGAGTAACATGGAAATGACCATGGGAGGGACGGTTAACCGCGATCTGGAAATTGCATCCGCCGACTATGACGGCATTCGGTTTTTGCGAATCCCTCATGTAAGTCAGGGTGAGCCTAGAGAGGACATCCTCATCGAGAAGGTTGGAGATTGTCAGTGGCAACGGTGCACGACAGAATCAGTCGCCGAATGTACCGGAGTGGGATATTATTTTGCGAGAGGCTTACACCGAATTCTAAAAGTCCCTGTGGGTATTGTGGATGTATCCTGGGGTGGGACCATGGCACAGCACTGGGTCAACGAGGAGAAACTGAATACGGTTGCAGAGATGAAACCCTACTTTGCAGACTATAACGAGCGACTGAGCCGCTGGAATGAGTTTGGTGGAGAGGCTCAGGCTAAGGCAGCCTATCAGGCGGCGCTGGCGAAATGGGAATCGGACAATGCCGAGGCACTGGCGAAAAAAGAACGTGTTGCGGGGCGACCCAATGCAGGGCAGTATGAAAATCCGGCACGGCAGCGGCACCCGGCCGGCATGTATAACGGGATGATTCATCCGATCCGTGATTTTGATTTCCGGGGAATCTTGTTTTATCAAGGAGAAAATAATTCGTTTGGAGAATCCTGGAAACCGTTCTACGCGACGTTTCCACTGGTCATCGAACAGTGGCGGGAGTCGTTTGGAGATCTTCCGTTTGGAATCATCCAGATTGCGGGCTGGAGCAGTCGCCGGACGATGACCTATGACATGAATCATCACACCAATGTGATCCGCGAAATACAGTTTGATACGTGGCAAGCAACGCAGCAAACCGGTTTGATTGCGACGTATGATACTAATTCCAATCAGGGGATTCATCCGGGTGCCAAACGGCCGGTGGGTGAGCGTTCGGCGCGGTGGGCGTTGGGGAGTGTTTATGGCGTGAAGAGTTTTCGGTCGAATACCGCAATTTCCTATCTTGGACCGGTGTATGAAGGATACGAAGTGCAGGATAACAAGGTCGAGATCCGGTTCGTCAAAGAGACCTGTGCCGGGCTACGCATTAATAAGGACGATGATGTTGGTTTCTATATCGCTGGGGAAAATGGTGAGTTCCATCATGCCCGAGCGCGGGTGACGCGTGTTGAGGGGGTTGATCGACTGGTTGTCTGGTCGGACGAGGTGCCGCAGCCGGTCGCCGTAAGATACGCTTGGTCGAATTTACCGAATGGACGATTGATGAATAACCGAGAATTACCCGCGTTTCCGTTTCGCACGGACGACTGGAAGATGACGCCCCATCAAAGCGAAGGGGATTATCAACGGGGAATCCGAAAACCGTAAAAACCAAAGGTTGTGCCAACGTAGCCTGAAAAGTCAGTCGTCGATACGGATCCAGTCGATGCCGACCGTTGCCCCAGGCTTGCTGGAAAGATCAAACTGTAAACTGGTGATCGTTCCGTTCCAGGGCGAACCGGAAAGCGGAATCTTGTACTCCGAATACTTAGCTGCGGAATCAATCACTACTTTGCCAATGAGATTTCCATTGGCAGACACCGTCATTCGCGTCTTTGCAGTGCTACGCATCCTGATGACCAGCGAACCTTGGTTTCGATCAGCTTTCAGATTTAAACCCTGTCGCAGCAAAACGGCATCACCGGAAAGTAAATCAAAATCGAGGAAACCTTGATACCCCGCAATATTTGTAACCTCACCTGTTGCCTGCCAGCCTTCAGTTTGCCAGCCACCACAGTCAAATGTGAAAAGCAGCTTTCCGTCATTTGGATCCCGTTTATTTACCGTTTCCCATTTATCCGACAAACCATCTCCATCGGTATCTTTGCGAATCCGTTCATATTGGAAATTAACTCCGACACCCCATTTACTATCTTGTCCATTCAACGCCAATTCTTGGTCCGGCTCATCCACCGCGCCCAAATCTCCTTTTGCCAGCCAGGCGTCCAACTGGGATCGATGCTGCTTTAAAACCTCTGCAAAATCCGGATCGTCAGCCAAATTATGAACCTGTGCTGGATCCTTGACAACGTCATACAGTTCCTCGGCAGCGCGTTCGCCAAAAAAGATCTTCGCCAATTTGGGATCCAGAGTACCATCCGCATAGGCACTTCGAAGTGCCTTGAGATAGGGCTTCGGATCACGGTATTGGGGTTGCAGTAAGACACGATCCAGAAAATAGTTCCGCGTGTAACGATACTGATCGGTTCGTATCGTCCGTACACGATCGATTGTATGATCGAGCCGATCCTTAGCACTGGCAACAAAAGTACGTGGTTGAAACGATTCGGCAAAAAGATCCTGACCTTCCACCCAATCTGGGATCGCAATCCCTGCCCAGGCCAGCGAAGTGGCGGTCAAATCAAGCGTATTGATCAGATCCGTGCGGACAGTACCTGGCTCATGTATCCATTTTCGCGGCCCCCACACAATAAAAGGAACATGCAATCCACCTTCGGTTGGCATTTGCTTGTGACGTACTAGATGATTGGCACCATGATCCGAAAAATAGACAACGATTGTCGAGTCCAATAGATCGTCGGCTTTAAGCCGATCCAAAATACCGCCAATCACGCCATCATCACTGCGGATGGCATCATGGTGTTGAGCGACCACTTGTCGATATAGCGGAGTCTGGGGATAATCCGCCGGTACCGTGACATTTGCCGGATCCGTTGTTTTGCCAGCCGGCCATTTAGTCGTGTTGGTTTTCCCACCTTTGAGTTGGATTTGGCCAAAGAAGTTCTTACCCTCGGCACATTCACGCCACGGTGTCTTGTTATTTCCGGAAGATATTTGTGAGTAGATCCCGTTACCAGCTTCAGAAAAATTGTAATCCGTCTTGCCCACATTGAAAGTAAAATAACCGGCCTCACGCATCAATTCGGCGATTGTCTTAATCCCAGCAGGCAGGTATGTCTTGATCGGTCCCCGTCGCGAGCGATGTTCATGGGCACCGAAGCGAATTGCGTTGGCGCCTACAGCCATCGATGATCGGCAGGGCGAACAAACGGGGAAGGGCACAAACGCACGGCTAAACCGCACTCCCTCTGCGGCCATCTGATCGATCCGCGGAGTCCAGCCGTCGTTAACCGAACTGCCGTAACAGCCCATCCAAGGAGACGTGTCTTCCTGAAAGATCCAGAGAATGTTGGGACGTTCAGCAGCCCACGAAACGACCGGGATCAGCAGACAGAAAACACAGGTAGCCATCAAACTATATTTAAGTCGCATTTTAAATTCACTCTCTATAATCCGCTAACGAATACGGAATCAACGATTCCGCTGCCTTCTTTGAAACTTCGATTATAATCCCTGGATAACTCTTTCATAAGCATGGGTAAGCCCGCCAGGTGCGACGCTACTTGAATTCTCTCACGTCTACTGGCAAAATGTATCAGAGGTAGTTTGAATTCGTCGGGGAACAATCCAGAGCGACCTAGAAGTTGTTGCATTAAGAAAGGAATC
>JAYZBF010000192.1:0-6809 GCA_036338835.1 Planctomycetota bacterium | reverse complement strand
ATCGTCGCTGTTGACCGTTGTAAATGAATGCCTTTCCGCAACACATCACTGGTAACAACCCATAACAAAACGGGGACAAATAAAACGAGCCAATACCGATCCACAATATTGGTGACCATGGTAACCATGAACAATGTTTCCACCCCCATCAGCACGATCAATCCAAAACGCCAATGATGCCTCTCTCGGGGAACCTCCAATCGTTGCCCACCACTGGGCGATTTCACTATCGCACAGGCTGCTACACTAGCAACGGACAGAATCGACAAAACCGTGATTACTTGCCATACCAGTGGTGTCCACTTTACATCGCCCAAGTAACTCCAACTTCCATCGGCATGTGGCACATCAGCGAACAACACCGGGCCAAAATGTGCATTCTGTAAAAAATAACCCACCGATTGCGTTATCACACCTCGACCACCGGTCCAAATCAATATTGCCAGTAGGCCAAGTAAAGCCGCTCCAGCAAACAACCAATTAACCCGTATACCGATCTCGCTTCTATTACGAATCTTCGCTACAGATAATGCGGCTAACGGCAACAACAACATCCCCAGCAATAGAACCAAACCATACAAATAAATGCCCGTTTGCTTTGCTCGGGCGACGTCCCATGCCTTTACCGAAATAATCGAAGCCCGCTGTTGGTCACCGGGGACCAGCAGGCCGAATTCAAACACCGCCCAAGCAATGACAGGAATGCAAGTAATAGCCCCCATTCGGAGAGCGATTTGCAGCAAAGAAAAGTCGTTACGTCGAAACATAAGCACCACCAAGGGCACCAAAATTACAAGGACATGTGTCTGTCGACTCCACAATGCTAGTGCAGCTAAAATACTGCCCGCAATCAGATAAGAGATTCGCTGCAAATTCCGGCTAGAAACAAAACAGAGCAGGGCAGCCGACATATACATGAGCGCAGTAATGTCCGTCATAAACGTAAAAGTGTGCCCCCAAAACATGGGGTTCACGAGCAACGCAGCAACTGCGACAATGGCGGGTCCCGTATCACTGCCTAGGGTCCGGGCCAGCAAACACAACAAACAACCCACCAACCATCCCGCAACGGCTTGCGAGCGATGCAATCCAGCGTAGCTAAACTCATTTGCAGTAAAAAGCCACCCCCAGCCAACGTGACTCACCACACTCGCTGCTAATTTACCATGCTGCGTGACATGTTGGTAACGACCGTCGTCCGCTAACACTTGAACACTGCGAGCATAAAGCCAATCATCATTATGAGGCGCAGCAGTAACATCGTTCTTTAACACAAGATGCGCTGCTATCCACGGCACAGCCAACAGGATCAAAATCAATGCGGTTTTAATTCGCCCTTGAGAACTCTCGCGCAATTCAACGAGATTGCTTGAATCGCAATTATTGGAGTCAACAGAAATTGGATGTGAATCGTCGGTCAAAATCTTTAGTTATACAACCAGCTAATCGGAAGGGAACGGAAACGATTGGAGATCCGCCCAGTGGATTCGTCACGAACGTAATAACTCATCACCATGCGGCCACGGACAAAACAAAGACTCGTGTAAGCATACGTATGCTGCTTACTCGTTTCAATATCACCTACTTTCTTCCACGTTTTCCCATCATCTTTGCTAATCGCAATCGACATCGGCGATCGTTTACCGCCATGCCCAGCGCCCGCGGTAAAATTGTCGTTCCAAACCAATACTAAATCACCGGTTGACGGGACACGGCGAATTGTCGCCGGTGCTTCCGGGGCTCGGATCTTCGCATCCACTGCCTTTGTCCAAGTGTCCCCAGCATCGTGACTGTACCCGACTGCAACGTGACCCAGTTGGGTTCGCATGTACATTGCTAAACGGACACTGCCTTTATCGCTAGGTGCCAGTTCTACGATCTCCGGTTCCATCGCTCCACGCTTGGCATAGTCAACGGCACCTTTGCCCAAACGCCAAGTTTGCCCTTGGTCATCAGACAGAAAGCATTTCGACACAAAGTGGTTCACCTTTGAAACATCAGACGTTGAAGCCACGGGTACGACTAATCGCCCCGAGGACAATCGTTGAACTCGGTCATTATTCATCACGTGATACCCGGGTTGATTTGTGACCAAAACGGAATCACCAAACGTCTTGCCCTCGTCGGTGGACACTTTTAGCCAGACATCCAAATCATCATGGGCATTTTTGACCAGATAGAACATCCCGATCGGACCGGAATAGGGCCCTTCATCGGTCAAACGCAACATCGTGACGGACATCACATTGAGTTTCCCAACAGACTTCTGCAATACTCGTGACTCGCCCCAAGACACGCCTCCATCGCTTGACGTACGCCCAATAATGCGGGCCTTAGCAAAATCCGAAGCGCTGTCGGCAAATTCCGTGGTTGCAAACAATAAGCGACCATCGGCTAACGCCACAATTGAACCTTCACTATAGCGAGGGTTTTTGGCGGTCGCCGCAAACACATCCAGAGTCACAATCTGATCCTTGCCCAAGGCGGTGTTCGGTTTGCTCAAATCCAGCAACGTTTGCGCACCTCGCACTCGCACATCTAGCACTTCATGTTCCAATAGTGGCAACAACAACGGCGCCAGCGATACAGCCCGCGCGTCGCCCGCAAACGTTGCTGCATAAACTTTCAACGCTGGGTCGTCTCCTTGCAACATCTTCGCCATCATTTGTAATCCTGCCGAGTCGCCCAAAGTAGCCATCGCATTTTCGAAATACGCGAGAACCAAGGGATCATCGAATCTCGATATATTCTTCCGCATAAGCGGAACATCCGTCGCGTCGCCTATACGAGCCAATACCCAAACAGCAATCCGCGCTTCATCGGGATCCTCACTTGACACGGCGGCACGCAGAATCTTCATGGCCTGTGGATGGCCCCATCGCCCCAAAGCCGCAGCGGCCATTAACTGTTTCTTGATCGGATTTCCTGGTTGCATCGCAGCCCGCAACGCATAGCCATCACCAATTTCGAATACCTTATAGATACTTTCACACGAATGGACATGCCCATGTGTATCCTCGCCCGCCATGATCGCTAACAACACATTAACGTACTGCCGTTGCCCAGCACGCACTAACTCGCGTGCTAAACCACAACGTTTTTGGTCATCCTCTTCCAGAGGTAACATCGGAGTCAACAATTTCACAACCTCGTCGCCATGCCCAGCTAAAGTCAATGCCTCGGCGGCGTGCATCGAAGGCCAGAATTCATCGCTACGGACCGCCTCTCTGAGAATCTTGACGCAACGTGCTTTGGTGACTGCATCTAATTTAGCCACTTCTGTAGATTGGACAATTCGTGTCAATCCAACTGAAACACATACTATCATCGCCGCTGTTACAGCTGCCCGGTGCCACATATTCTCCATCCGCGAGTCTCCTCCACCTTTAGGTCTCTATTAATTAAAAACATGCAAATTCGTCAGGACGTCGCTAATTATCCACCATAGCGTAAAGTCGTTTGAATTGCTTGTTGTTTTTGTTCGCTCACACTAAACTTATCGAGCATCCAACCAGCACGCTCTCTGGATAGAGTCAACTCACCGACAAATTCGTCAACTCGCGTGTGCAAGTGTCCCCAATGTTCGACGGTGCCTGTGACTTGCCAGCGACAACGCATGGTAATCTGCATGCCATCCCCCCTCACAATGTCGACTGATTGAACGGTTACGTCTCGTACGTGCAATGATGCAGAACCCTGCTCGGCCACAATCAATGCACGTTTTATTTGTAAATAGATGTCGCGAATCAACTTGGGGCTAACAGCAACCGCCAACGCGTCGAACACCTCACCATCATCGTCTCTGTTAATCGCCGTGAACACATTACGAAGTACACTACCAGCTATCTGCTTGCCCAACGACTGAGAAATTTGTTGTGCCTTAAGGCCATCTTTGAAGCCCTGAGGTTTATCACGTTTGACCTTGGCTAACGTCCACTCAAACCCAGGTGCGTTCTTAACGAAAAATTGAGTAAACGGGGCCTCATCATTTACTAATACGAGCGACTTTAGCATTGGTGCATATTTATTGTAAGTATCCCATTCGACGGTTAGCTGACGCACTGGGAAAGATGGCCGGTAATTCAATATCAATCCAACTCGTGCTTGGTACACATTCACGCGGCGGGGTGGGGCATTCAAGGCAAAGTCTCGAATATCTAGGCCGAAAAAACTTGCGCGATCAAGAGTTGGGGTAATAAGCGTTCCATTGATTGTGACTGGATTGCCTTTACCAAAAAAATCAGCCAACGACTTCTGAGCAGCTTTTTGCTCATCCACGTCCAAAAAATCCGGATCTTTTCGTTGCAGGGGTAACCATTTTTCGAGAGTCAACATCGGAATCAGGATTTCGTGCCGTACTTCACGCGGTGTTATATAAAGGAAGGAGTATAAAACACTGTAACTGGCGATTCCCAAGCGTTGTCGTAGTTGTTTTTCCTTGTTTTGCCGAAACGTCTTGTAATCTGGCCTTTCCGTTGGTGGATTGCCCCAATCAAGCTCAATCGTGTATGTTTGTCCCGATGCAAGCTGACGAGCCTTTTCCAGTAAGAAACCATTGTGCAGTAGTAAGCAATCCATCGACGCGGGCTGCAATTCACCGAACATCTGGCGAATCGTTAAAAAGCGATGCGGTTGGGCGACTGCATACTTGATCTGATAGCTAATACTACGTGACTTTATTTCCGTTTGCAGCACGCCACCCTCTGGAATCTGAGTTGTATCCATTCCCTGAACACTGCCGGTTAACAACTTGCCGTCGGCGCCTCGAATTTGCAACCGCTCGTGAATAAACGACTGATGCACTTTAGACATTTCTCGTAGTTTGTCCGCAGGATATTTGAATTCTTTGTTGGCCTTAAGTTCGTAGTACAGAACCAAATCCTCTATGGCAACACCAAGCTTGATTTGGACATGATCCGAACGAACGTCAACGACCGCATCGGTGAGGGAAATTGGATGCGCGGACACCGAGGCAACTGTCCCCAACACAAAAACAACCGCCAGCGTCATCCACAAGAACTCGTAGACATTTCCTTGAGAATGTGAGAAATGCGTACAATTTTTACGATTACGGCGAACAATCATTCAACCACCACCAGCGCTTCAATCCAGTCGCGAACATCGATTCCCTGCGAAGCAATATCCACGCGAATCAAATACGTTCCCGCAATGCTCGGCATTTGCACTTTTGCGCGCACGCCACCAAGTGCTTCACTAGCGATCACGGTTGAATTTTCAAGACTAACGATTTTCGCACCCTCTGGAAGACGCAATTTCACATCGTAGCGACGTTTACGAGAAGAGTGATTGGAAAACACAATTTCGAACTCTCGAATCTCACCCTTTTTAACCGTGCTGCCATAGGGATAAATCATCGCCCATTGCTCATCGACACCGTAATTGGGATCATCCCATGGTATCAGCCCGCTAACGGTCCTGATCCGTTTTCGAAACTGGGTCTCCAAGTAATCTAGCTCAGATTCGGTAAATCTAAAAACGTGGGGGATATGTTCATTGATCAACCAATACTCGCTACCAAGTTTACGTACTCGATCAAGGCACATTAGGTATCCGTCATTTTCGTGCATTAAGTTGCGATTGAGCACACAATAGTCGTCCATGCCCGAGGGAGAAAAGGCATCACCTATAAAATAAACAGGTAAGTGATCGTCTTTTTCTACTAGCAACGCTCCGTGATAGAAAGTCTGACCCGGAAATGTATGAAACGTCATCTTAAACTCGTGAAACATGAGCGTCTCGCCATCTTGCTTACTCACAACATCCTTTATGGGATTGTGGTGTAGGCAGGGCATATGGTAGTTACCCGGATTTTCAAGAATATCAACGTAATGAGCAACTGCATAAACCGGACACTTAAAATACTCAGCCGCTTTTTGAACTGAATTGGTGTGATCGTCGTGGTCATGCGTTACAAAGATAGAATCGACTCGCTTTACCAGTCCTCGCTCAATAAGATCCTTCACGGCGTCAATTACGCCGTCATTGCCACAGTCAATAAGCATGGCATGGCCATTTTCCGCGATCACCAATCGGCTAGTTCCGCGAACCCAAATCCATTCAGGTGTTTCTTCGTGCAAACTGTAGGGCATCAACGACACGTCCTGTTTTTCGTCCAGAATCCCCTTGGCGCTCAACGTCATTCTTTCCTGTTTGAAATACCAGTTCAACGCTGTTGTCGACAGATAATCTTTATACAGTTGTTGCACCTGTAACTTCAATCGAGTCAACGCAACTGCGGGTCGCCGCATAATTTCCCCGCGAAGAGGCACGAGAACATCTGCCTTGAGTGCTAGCACTTTGTCGATACTCGCAATTAGTGCGGAAAGTCGTCCTCCGTAGCCATGATAACCACCAATTTTGGCCTCTGAAATAGCATCTTGGAAACTGTAAAGATCAAGTACTTTACCGGGCGCGTAAATCATGTCGCCTGTAAACACGATGCGAGTGCTGTCAATGTCCGTTACGTAGGAAATGCTACCTCGCGTGAACCCTGGCGTTTCAATAACCCGCAACTTGATTCCACCAAGGTCTATCTCATCTCCAGAAACAACCCAGCGCTCAACGGCGAGTGCACGATCCAATATCTTTGTCGACTGCTGAGCATAATCATGAAAACGTTTAGTACGAAATTCTTCCCAAAACTCCTCTGGCTTCTCTATCAACGATCTTTCCGCCAATGGCGCAATCGCTTTGGCGCCAGCTTCCACCACTGGGCGGGCTGCCCACAATACGTCTCGGCGATGGTGTGACAACAAAATCAAATCAACATCTGGGACTGCATCATTGGC
>JAYZBF010000191.1:0-29591 GCA_036338835.1 Planctomycetota bacterium | reverse complement strand
GTTTACGGCGACTCCATCGGTTTTTGGACCCCATTGGGTTTTCTCCGGTACATCGCTATTTAGACTGGATCAATATCTTCCCCTACCAACAGCGGCTAAATTATTACACGGATTCATTTTGCGAGCAGTTAGCGGAGCAGGGAGATCATGATCCCGCGTTGTTCTTGAGTGCCGCTTGGAACCAAGCGGGGAAACGTGATGCCATCGCCACTGCTTGCACGGCTGATTTACTAACCTACTTGCCTTGTGACTTGAACACCAAAGTTGACATCGCTACGATGGCAAATTCACTGGAATGTCGGCAACCGTTTTTGGATCATCAGCTTGTAGAATTTGCAGCAAATATACCGACTGCGATGAAGGTGCGGCGAGGCAAAGGTAAGCAGATTCTGCAGGACACGTTTGGGGATTTGTTACCAGCGAATATTTGGCATCGCCCCAAAATGGGGTTTGGCGTGCCACTAGATCATTGGTTTCGCGTTGAACTGCGTGACCAAACTCGTGATACACTTCTCGCGCGAAACGCTCTGTGCCACGACTGGGTGCAACGTGAACAAATCGAGACCATGCTCAGTGATCACCAATCTGGAAAGACAGACCACAGCCAACGACTGTGGTCGCTGCTGATGCTCGAAAATTGGTTTCAACGCTGGCACGCGTAGGTTCGTAAGACATTGTCATTCACTGTGACATCTGCGACTCAATAAATCTATTCGCTGCGGATGAGTGCGCTTAAAATACTATTTCCCGCACATCGCGTGCGCTTCTGCAGCACTAGCGAACAGGGAAAAAGCGATGCCACCGATTACCCAGCACCCGTCGTACAAAACTACCTTTGATCCACCGCCGTGGTTCGCTCCATCGGTCGGGAACGCCATTGGTACTCGCCCCTATATCTATCGTCGCGAACTACCTCCGATACAATCTCGCGCAATTATCTCTTCACGCCTTAGACATCCGCTCTATGAACAACTACCTTGGTTCGCTGCACTCAACGAATGTCTAGCACAAGCCTCTCAACAAACACAACTAATCCTAACAATCCCACAAACAACGACTCATGAGTTCATCCATGCGCGACAAAAAAAATTGGCTTTTGCTCTAGGCACCATACATTGCTATTCCAACCCCGCCCAATGGGGCGCAATCGTAAACAATCCCCAATCCAAATTATCTGCACCCTATGACGTTTTAGCAGGTCCCGCCGTCAACATCGCAACTACTGCTAACAACAATATTTCGCCTCTCCGTCCCGCTCTCCGCGACCGAATGCTAATCGCCAGCGCCAATATTATCGATGTGCTACAACTCCGCAGAAACAGTTTATTAGGATCACTGCTACATAATAGACAACCCAACAACGTTCGGTGCTTGCAAGTCAATTCACCACCTGCAAAAGCGAGCAAACTCAAGCCATCCAATTTCACAAGAACGATTGTTTTACCTGATTGGTTCACCTCTGAGAACTATCTTGGCCACTGGACCCGCGATTGTGATGGCCCGTGGCCCGGTGAAACACGTCAACATTGGATCAACCAATTGCTAGACCAACTTCCACAATCAAACCACGCTGCACTAAATACCTTACGACGTATCATTGCATCGAAAACCCTGACTGCTGCAAGTAAGACAATTCAGGGAGAATTACCGCTGACATGTTTTACTAGAGTGCCAATCACTCAATGGTCGGCAAATCATGTTTATCGACCTCATCTTCAGCGGTGGGATTTTTGTCCTGATGGTCTACTCATCAATCGGGATTGGTTACAAACCCAAGGCTTACGCCCGGTCTTCTATGGCACACAACAACAATTCAATACCCTAACAATCACCGACCGCCGCTATTTTCAAATCAACGAGGGATCAATTGACTGGCGTGTGGAGCAAGAAGAGCGTGTCGCCGGGGACCTTGATTTACGCAGTGCTAATTCCAACGACATTATCTTTTTCACTGAAAATCAAGCGGATGCCCTGCAATTGCAAGCCTCTTGTCGCTGGCCCGTTCTGTCTTTTGGTGAGCTTTGCCACAATAAAAATATAGCCCCGAATATTGTTGAACATCAATTACGTGGTACTCTATAGGAACAATGCACACTGTAATTCAACTCGCAGACTTCACACCCACTCCCATTGCACCACTGATTTAATGGCTGCCTCCTTAAAGCAATTTATCAGCTATTTAGATGAAGCGGAAATCATGACCGCCGAGGCGGTTCGTGAATGGATCGCTGATCAGGCAATCGAAGCGAGACCGATCGATGGCGATGCGTTGGCAAAGGCACTACGAAAAGAAGGGATTCTAACTAAATTCCAAGCTCAAAGACTTTGCCAAGGAAAAGTCCAGTCCCTCCAGCTAGATAATTACCGCTTAATTAAGATTATTGGCCGCGGCGGTATGGGCATTGTTTATGAAGCTGAGCATAAAACGATGAAACACCGAGTGGCTATTAAGGTGATTTCATCGAAAGTAACAGCCAACAGTTCCACGTTACGAAGGTTTTTTCGCGAAGTCGAAGTCGCCGCCAAGTTGTCACACCCTAATATCGTCACTGCGATTGACGCCAACCAATATGGCAAAAAACACTACATGGTGATGGAATTAGTGCAGGGTGAGGATTTAGGGGTGATCATGCGACGCGAGAGTGTCCTAACGGTTCCCGAAGTCATTAACTATATGACTCAAGCTGCCGTGGGCCTCGCCTACGCGCATAATCAAGGCGTCATTCACCGTGACATTAAGCCACATAACATGCTGCTTGATGATGACGGGGTCATTAAGATACTCGATATGGGCCTCGTCTCCTTGCAGCGGCCTCAAGGTTCCGACGACGACAGCATCACCCAACACAACCAAATCATTGGCACCGTAGATTACATGTCACCTGAACAAGCGGAAGACGTGCACCATGTCGATCAACGCGCTGACATCTACAGCCTCGGTTGCTCCATCTTTCGACTCCTCGTGGGACAACCGCCCTTTCCAGGGTCTTCTGCAATCCAAAAGCTCCTATCCCACCGAGATGATCCCATACCTTCGCTTCACGATTCTCGTGATGACATTCCGGAGTTATTGGATCAAATATTCCGCCGTATGCTAGCTAAAGATCCAAACAATCGCTATCAATCGATGGACGAAGTGGTCGGAGCATTGGAAACATGTCGTTTGGCAACGGTGTCATTAGAACCCAATATCCAAACAGGCGAGTCGGTAATCCATCCGATTCAAAGTATCGACCTAGACCTTGGGGATGACATTGCCTCAACCATGGAGGTCGACCGGCCCGACAT
This sequence comes from Planctomycetota bacterium, assembly GCA_036338835.1. Lineage (GTDB taxonomy): Bacteria > Planctomycetota > Planctomycetia > Pirellulales > Pirellulaceae > UBA721. Next base: position 26,303 of record JAYZBF010000191.1, on the reverse strand, counting down.
TTTATTACCCGTTGAAACAGCAAGAGAACCACGTCGCCGAACGATACCCGAGATCGAATCCGAATCGGTCACCACCAACCGAAATACAATACGTACTTACGGGAAAGTCAATTATTTTATCACGTTTCTCGTCCTCGTTATTTTATGCGGACTCGCCGGCGGCGTTTGGTATCAAAATCGACCAGGCTATGTGCAAGTTCAATTCCCTGTTGAATATCGAAATAACCGCTGGGAAATTAAAATAACCTCTGCCGGAAAAGAGATTTATAAAATCAATGATACGCAAGATGATGGGCTGTCAAAGTCAAACCCGATTTCAATCTCATTGCCGCCAGGACGTTACGAATACATACTAGAGCGACCTCCGTATTTTGCAGAAACAGGTAAGTTCGTTGTAGCACGCGGCAGTACCATCATTGTCAACGGTGAGGAATGGACCACCAGCGACCTACAAGAATTGGGACTCGTACCGCTAGACCCCGAAACCAGTCAATAATTGCATGACAAGGATTATCTATTGGAAATTCCTGTCACAACCATTGCGGCTCCCGTCAACAAACCTTTTAGGTGGCAAAATTTCGCTGGTTTAGATACTCGATCGCTCTTTGCAAATGTGGGTCCACATTGGGTTTAGCAGACTCTTTGTCAAATTCAACACTTGTCGCTGGTGCGGCTGCCGGGTCACTATTAGACTCCTTGAGCTGTGGTTGAATCACGAATCTTCTCAACCGATCTTCTTGATTTGCCGCTTGCTGTTCGGCCGTCAGGACTACTTCGTAACCCTCCGTTGGCCGGACGCCCCACACAGCGTTTACGTCAGCTTTTTCGAGGGGTTCTAGGCGATGGATGTTCTGTCCATCGGGTCTCCAAAAATGCGCAATCGTAAATTTAATCGCGTGCTCCTCATCACCTGCTTGTAAGATTTCGACATCCTGAACTGAACCTTTGCCATAACTACGCTGCCCAATTACAACAACTCGTCCATTATCCTGTAAACACGCTGATGTAATTTCACTGGCGCTTGCCGAGTCCTCGTCAATCAGAATCACCATCGGTGTGGTCGCATCAATCGTCGCCTCAACCGTGCCCTCATAGCTGCGGTCTTGTTGCGTATTACGAAAACGAACACTTACGATTTTTTGCTGATTGATGAATAAATCACAAACCTCGACGGCAGTATTTAACAGTCCCCCACCATTGCCTCGTAAATCAAGGATAATTCCATGATAGCCACTTTGTGCCTTCGCCATCTCTAGAATTGACTGGATCTCATTTGCCGAATGTGCTGCAAAATCTACCAATTGCAGATAAATAATTCCATCGTCTTCTCCTGGCAGTCGGTACTTCCAATGTCCATCCGTTTTTCGATTGTAACCTCGTACTGACGCCATTTGAATAATCGCTCGAGTTACCGTAAACGATAACAACTCGTCCTCACCCTCTCTCCGCACAGTCAATTCAACATCTTTACCAGCGGGGCCCTTCATAAGTTTTTGCGATTCCTCGATTGTTAAATCTGCAGTAAGGCGGTCGCCAATACGGACGATTACATCCCCCGCCTGAATTCCTTCCTCAAGCGCCGGACTTCCGAGTGCTGGTGTTATAACCCGTATTTCATTGGACTCTTTGATCGGCTCAATATATATTCCTAGACCGCCAAATTCTTGATTGAGAATTTCATCTAAGCCACGGTATTCTCGGGGCGCCATATACACAGAATGCTCATCAAGAGTCGCCATCATCCCGTTCATGGCACCTTGGAATAACTGACGCTGATCAATCTTTTCGACATAGCGAGCATCGAGCATTGCTGTTGCCCGTTGATAGAGCCGAGTATAGTTGTTTTGCGGAATCTTTGAATAACAAATCAGTGATAGCAACAACGCAGCAACAATGATCGCGACATTACGTTTAGGCATAGTGGTTAACAGCATTAAAAAGGAAAGGAAGTCGATCTCGCACTATTCTACACCATCAAACATTCTACGTATTAATTTGAGTGGTAGATTTCAATGTCCATCAATATATCATAGGATTGAAGAAGTTGATTTTAATCCATTTTTACTCAGCGAAACGCTCAAATAACTATGTCGCATTACACTCCACGCCATATTAATCTCTGTCTGTTAATTCTGTTTTTGGGAGCGATTTCTTTATCCGCACAATCTCAGCCACCGACCACAGATCCGATCGTTGGCTTACAAAACAACACTCCAGATTGGACTGTTTTAAAACATGCTAGCGTTGTTACCAAACCAGGAGAGAAATTAGAGGACATGGAAATCGTCATCAAGGGTGACGTGATTCAAGAAATCCGAAAGTCAGGAGCCATACCAGCGGGCGCCCAGATCATCGATCTTTCCGGAAAAACCGTGTATGCAGGCTTTATCGACGCCTACAGCGAAAACAGCGTTGAGAATAATTCTAATTCACTCGGAGCGCCCTATTGGAATGATACGATTACCCCACAACTCGATATGGCCACGAACTACATAAACAGTAGTTCACTAAACACCTCTTACCGTAGCCAAGGATTCACAACACGATTAGCGATTCCTTCCAAAGGGATCTTTCGAGGCAATAGCGCTGTTGTGATTTGTGGCACTGGCAGCAATGATCGTGTTGTGCTACGTCAAAACGTTTTTCAACACATCCACCTAACAGTGCCGAACGGGCGCGGGCGCACCGATTATCCAAATTCACCGATGGGAGCCGTTGCCTTAGCGCGACAAGCACTATTGGATGCCCAATGGTATGGGAAAGCTTGGAGTGCTTTTAATAGCGGTCAAGCGACCACTCGCCCCGAACGCAATGACGCCCTCGCGGCTTTACAGCCGTTGATTTCTCAAAAACAAGTAGCTCTGTTTGTTACCGGCGACGAACAGTATTTCCTTCGAGCCGATCGGTTCTCCCGCGAATTTAACCTGTCAGCTATCATGCTCGGCTCCGGTAAAGAATATCAACGTCTCGAGGCAATTAAACAAGCCGGTCGCAGTGTTATCGTACCTGTTGCTTTTCCGAAAGCGCCCAATGTTGGCAGTATCGAATCAGCACGTGCTGTGTCACTAAATACGTTGATGCACTGGGACATTGCCCCTGAAAACCCAGGACGCATTGCCAATTCTGGTATCCCAATAATGCTCACAAGCCATGGTCTCAATAAACGATCGGATTTTCTCAAAAACCTACGCCGTGCGGTTCAACGAGGACTCAATCCTGAACAAGCCCTAGCTGCTCTAACAACTCAACCAGCAACGACTCTCGGAGTAACAAAACTCGTAGGCACAGTCACACCTGGAAAACTAGCAAGCTTGATTATTGCAACCGGCGATATTTTTGATGCAAAAACCAACATCCATGAAGTGTGGGTCGCCGGACAACGATTCGAACTCAATAAAAGACCACTCTTAGACGTCGGCGGGCACTGGAAACTGTCGCTCGGCAAGGAACCCGCAATATGGAATCTTAAACTTTCAGGGAAGGCTCCCAAACTATCCGGGGAATTAACACAAACCGTGAAACAACAAGATCCAGAAGACAAAGAAGATGCCGAAAACGAATCTAAGGAAGACGAACCACCACAAATCATCATTCCGCTTACCAAAGTTTCACTTCGAGGTGCGCGGCTAAGTGCTGTCTTGCCAGGGAAACATTTTGGTCAAGATGGATTTATCATGTTCACCCTGACATTAACAGGTAACGATTCTGCCACGGTTCCAATTCACGGACAAGGACAATGGACTACGCCGGACGGCACCATCACGGATATAACAATTACACGAGAAATCGCGAAGACAACTGAACAAGACGACTCAGCGGAACAAGAAAGTAAGGATGAAAAACCTGAGACCGAAAACAAAGCAACGTTTGCTGTTAATTTTCCACTTGGTGCCTATGGCCGAGACACTACACCTAATCAACCAAAAGCGCTGCTCATAACCAATGCAACAATTTGGACCTCTGGAGAACAAGGGATTCTACAAAAAGCGGACATGCTTGTTGAAAACGGAGTTATTGTCGCAGTCGGATCCGATTTGAAAGCACCTCGCGGTGCGATAATTGTCGATGCAGCGGGCAAACACATCACTGCCGGAATTATCGATTGCCACTCACACATGGCGACTGATGGCGGAGTCAACGAGAGTGCCCAGTCCATCACTGCCGAAGTTCGCATAGGCGACTTCGTTGATTCACATGATATGACAATCTACCGCCAACTCGCTGGCGGCGTCACGATGGCTAATATTTTACATGGCTCGGCAAATCCAATTGGCGGGCAAAACCAAGTGATCAAGTTACGGTGGGGTTCACTCGGAGAACAGATGAAATTTGCCGCAGCCCCGCAAGGCATCAAATTTGCCTTGGGCGAAAACGTTAAGCAAAGCAACTGGGGAGATGAATACACAACACGCTATCCTCAAACTCGCATGGGCGTTGAACAAATCATGCGGGATGCATTTGTACGGGCTAGGCAATATAAAAAAGATCACCTGCAGTGGAATAAGACACATCGGGGATTACCACCACGAATTGATTTAGAACTCGAAGCACTACAAGAAATACTCGATGGGGAGCGTTGGATTCATTGCCACAGTTATCGACAAGACGAAATCCTTACGCTCATGCGTACTCTAGAGCATTTCAACATTCAAATCGGTACCTTTCAGCACATCTTAGAAGGATACAAAGTAGCTGAGGAAATGGCACAACATGGTGCTATGGGGTCATCTTTCTCCGACTGGTGGGCTTATAAATTAGAAGTCTACGACGCGATTCCCTATAACGGGGCAATCATGCACAACGCGGGTGTCGTCGTCTCCTTTAATTCAGACGATAGAGAACTCGGACGCCATCTCAATCATGAGGCAGCAAAAGCGGTGAAGTACGGTGGCGTGGAACCAGCGGAAGCACTTAAATTTGTTACTCTAAATCCCGCCAAACAATTACGTATCTCACAATATGTGGGGTCGCTTGAAGCGGGCAAGCAAGCAGACTTTGTAATCTGGAGCGGTCCACCGCTATCGGTATTTAGTCGTTGCGAACAAACATGGATAGATGGCATGAAGTATTTTGACCGTGCCACTGATATTGCCCAGCGAACTACCTTACTCGATCGGCGATCCACGCTGATCCAAAAAATACTTGCCTCTGGCGAAACTATGCTTGGACCCACCGAAACTAACAAAAGTGATATTGATTTATGGCCCCGCGAAGATTTGTTTTGTGCCGGTCATAGCCATGCGGACGGGCGCTGCAACCATGGTGCTCAAATCCAGCAAGGACGCTTGCAACAGTTAATGCAAATGATCAACGAAGAGCAACGTCAACAGCAAAATAAAAATGACTAGTCTCACTTAGAACAAAAACGAACAACACTGCCTACACAAACACATTTTCAAACCACAACTGGAATGAACATAATGCTTATTCGAATACTCACGAGCATCGCCCTTGTCGCAATCACAGCAAATCTGCTCGCATCGCCTGAAGTACCAGGGGCCAAACAAACTCACCCCATCGCTTTAGTTGGTGGTACGATCCATACCGTCAGTGGTAAAACTCTGACCAATGCTACCTTACTGTTTGACAATGGCAAAATAACGGCTGTCGGTACCGGATTTGACCTACCGCAGAATTGCGAAGTCATCGCCATCAAGGGAAAGCATGTTTTTCCCGGCATGCTAGATGCATATACCAATATGGGATTGGTCGAGATCAATGCTGTGCGGGCTTCTGAGGATGAAAATGAAACAGGCACTTTTAACCCAAATGTACGGGCGGAAGTTGCGGTAAACCCGGACAGCGAGATCATTCCGACAACTCGCAGCAATGGTGTCTTGCTTTGCCTTGCTGCTCCTTCAGGAGGCATCGTATCCGGTCGCTCGGCCATACTGCAACTCGATGGCTGGACCTACGAAGATTTGACCATACGCTCTGCTGCGGGCTTGCACATCAAGTGGCCATTAATGGCAGTAGTAAGCGATTGGTGGGTTACTAGTTCGGCCAAAGAACAAATTACCTCTCGAGAAAAAGCGCTGGCAAAGCTGGAAGAACAATTCACAACCGCTCGGCTGTACGATAAGGCTCGACAAAGTAATCCTGACACTCTGGTCGATATGAAGTGGGAATCGATGCGAGCGGTACTCGCCGGCGATGTGCCTATCATTGTCAACGCTGATAACGCTAATCAAATTCAATCCGCTGTCGCGTTTGCCGTCCGCCAAAAGGTGAAACTCATTATCAATGGAGGGTATGACGCTATATACTGTGCGGATCTCTTGAAAAAGCACAACGTGCCGGTAATCCTCGGTGGCGTATATCGTAGCCCGAGACGTAGTGATGATTTCTACGACTTACCTTATGAAATTCCAGCGATGCTAAGTCGCCTCGGTGTCCAATTCTGTATTTCTTCCGATGGCCGTTTTGGTGCGTCCATGTCACGCAATCTACCTTATCATGCTGGCACAGCCGCTGCGTATGGTTTGGATAAAAACGAAGCACTCAAAGCCGTTACACTTTATCCGGCTCAGATTCTGGGTGTCGCGGACCGTGTCGGATCACTCGATATTGGCAAAGATGCCACGCTTGTGATAACCGATGGAAACATCCTTGAGATTGCTACGCAAGTAGAACAAGCTTACGTCCAAGGGCGACGCGTCTATATGTCAGATCGCCATAAACGACTGTGGAATAAATACCAACAACGCTACCGCAAGTAATATAAATTTGTGGCTTCGAATTCAGTGCTTTCGCAATGTCGGGGACGGCAACCGCGTCAAACCCACACAATTACTATAGATCTTTTAGTGCCGCAATGATTTCTTGAATCGCTTCGCGACCATCACCGAATAACATCGTAGCATTGTCTTGAGCAAATAAGGGATTGGGAATACCCGCATAGCCGGGACCCAAACTACGTTTGATGATGACCACTTGTTGAGCTTTATCAACATCGAGGATCGGCATACCAGAAATCACGGTCCCCTCTTTCCGAGCTTCGGGATTTACAACATCATTGGCTCCCAGCACAATGGCCAAATCAACCGTATCGAATGTTGGATTGATTTCTTCGAGTTCTTTAAGTTGTTCGTAATCTACATCCGCTTCCGCCAGTAACACATTCATATGCCCTGGCATCCGACCTGCCACTGGATGAATCGCGTATTCGACGGTCACTCCTCGTTTCTCAAGTATCTCCGCCATATCACTCACGGCGTTCTGGGCTTGTGCGACGGCCATGCCATATCCCGGAACAATCACCACTCGCTCGGACATATCGGCCATCATCGCGACATCATCAGCCGTAGTACGTTTAACCGTTGCATAGACTAAGTCCGCATCGACATCGACACTCGCTTTACCTCCGCCGAATAATACACTCAGCAGACTTCGATTCATCGCAACGCACATCAAGCTCGTTAAAATAATACCCGAGGCTCCGACCAACGACCCAGCAATAATCAAGATATTACTGCCGACGACAAATCCTGTTGCCGATGCCGCTAACCCTGAATACGAGTTCAACAATGCAATTACGACTGGCATGTCCGCGCCTCCAATGGGAGCGGTCAATGTGTAACCCAAGATAAAGCCAAAACTGCAGATAGCAACATACAACAAAACCGCTTGGTCAGGAGAAGCATTTAACAGTGCATAGCCAGCCCAGCCACAACTCAATACTAATGCCAGGTTAATAAGATGACGTAAGAACGTTGGTAGTGGAAAATCCTTTTTGAAGAACTTTAATTCCTGAAGTTTTCCAGCGGCTACCGCACTCCCGATAAAAGTAATCGATCCAATAAAACCCGACAACCCAGTCGCGAGTTTTTCATCAACGGAAAAATTGTTGGCAACAACCAACGCTGCTCCAGCAACCAACACGGAAGCTAAACCACCGATGCCATTAAAGACTGCAACCAGTTGTGGCATTTCAGTCATTTTGACGCGTGTCGCCAAAATTCCACCAAATAATATTCCAATCAGACAACAAAGTCCAATCACAAATAACGTAAATGGCTTTAGGGAAACTAATTGTTCGTTGGCAGACAATACCGAAATAACAATCGCGATCGTCATTCCAAGAATGCCAAACATGTTCCCGCGTCGCGCTGTCCGCGGGTGTGCCATTAACTTAACCCCGAGAATAAACAGGATCGCCGCTAATAGATAAAATATGTCGTATATTACTTTCGAATCCACTGTGATTCAGCCTTAAAAAAATCATAAAGTCGTCTGCTATTGCCAACTAACGTGTAGCCCCATCAAGTTGACGGCGCTTTTTTGCGTTTCGTAAACATGCTCAACATGCGATGTGTAACTCCAAAACCGCCAACTACATTAATCATGGCCAAAGCTATCGCAATGCCCACGAGAACGACAGCAAGCCCATTATTCTGGTTCGCACATTTAGCCGAAACAAGAATCGCGCCCACAATAGTAATTCCACTAATAGCATTAGAGCCGGACATCAACGGAGTATGTAATTTCTGTGGGACTTTAGTGATGACTTCAACGCCTACAAAAATCGAAATGATGAAAATCGTCAGACCGGCCATCAGCATGGCATATTTATCATCCGTATCAGTATCAATATCAGCAGCAGTATCAGAATCAGCATCAGCAGTATCAGCCACGGGGGCAACGTCACTTTGTTCGGCTGATGTGTTTTCCGTGGCTGCGGATGGATTACCTTGGGCTAGTAAAAAACCTGTAACTAGAAACAGATACGCTCCGAGCATAATAATTAATTTGGATCGTTTTGCTAAATTCATAACGTTTGTTTTTCTTTTATTCGTTTTGCGAATCTTCGTAAAAATCGTAATCTTGTTTCTCTTCGTCGTCCTTATTTAGATCTTCTGTGAATTTGATCTCCGTGTCTAAATCATCCTCGGCGGCACTGTCTTTATCAGAATCCATTTCGCCCGCAGGGTCTTCTTTGGCTTCAGCATCGAATGCTAGTTCGATGTCCGCATCGAAGTCATCGTCGCTGTACTCGTCAGCTTCCAAATTGCCACCGAAACCTACTTCCGCTTCTTCGTCGTCGTCATGGCTGTACTCGTCAGCATCCACTTCGTCATCGAAATCTACTTCCGCTGCGTCCGCCTCTTCTAGTTCCAAGTCCGCATCTAGATCTTCGTCGACATCATGGCTGTACTCGTCCGCATCCACTTCGTCATCAAAATCTACTTTCACTTCGTCCACATCTAGATCTTCATCCTCTGCTTCTGCAGTTTCCGCAGGTGTAGACTCCACATCGCTTCGATCGATCTCTTTAATTTCGATACCTAACATCGAGGTGATACGTTCATGGATAACTTGACCGTCGTGAGATACTAAACAACCTTGGATGATTTCATCTTCCAAATCCAAACTAACTTCACCTTCGTCATTGACAAGATGCAGCAAAAACTTAGTTATGTTGTTGCCAAACATCTGGCTTGCGTGGTTGGGGATTTCCGAAGGGAGATTTGTGGGTCCCAGAATCGTGACGTTATGAACCACCACCGTTTCATCGGCTTGAGTGAGCTCACAATTTCCACCTCGTTCTGCGGCGAGGTCCACGATAACACTACCTGGCTTCATTGCGGACACAGCATCAGCTAATATCAAAAGCGGTGATTGCCGACCTGGAATTGCGGCCGTGGTAATGACCACATCGCTTTCCGCAGCCAATTCAGCCATCAGTTCTCGTTGTTTGGCAAGAAACTCTTCGGATTGTTGTTTGGCGTATCCACCTTCGTCTTCAGCATCATCTGATTCCAACTGCACTTCGACGAACCGAGCACCAATACTTTCCACTTGTTCGCGGCAGTCGGGGCGCACATCATAAGCGGAGACAACAGCACCTAGTCGCTTCGCAGTCGCTGCAGCTTGTAACCCAGCAACACCCGCTCCGATGATAAAGACTTTAGTGGCCTTCAAAGTACCAGCTGCGGTCATGTTTAGTGGGAACATTCGAGGTAGTTCGTAAGCCGCGTGCAACACAGCACGATATCCAGCGATCGTTGCCATTGAGCTCAATACATCCATACTCTGGGCTCGGCTAATACGCGGTATCATTTCAAGTGCAACTTGACTGACGCCGTAGTCTGCTAGCACACCAATCGATGCGGCGTTACCTAATGGGTCGCACATTCCAATAACAATTTGGCCAGCGTGCATCAATTGAACATCATCATCACCGTTGACCGTATTCGCGCCGGCACTACGAACTTGTAAGAGAATATCAGCAGCAGCAGCTTCCGCTCGATCAATTAACTTTGCACCAGCAGCAGAATAATCTTCATCTGCAATAGATGCGCCAAGACCCGCTCCTCGTTCAATAAGTATTTCATAACCAGCAGCTTGTAGCTTTTGAACATTTTCGGGCAATAATGCAACTCGCCGTTCATCTGGAAATCGTTCTTTCAGGACCGCTGCTTTCATCGCTTAATCTTTATCTTGTTTTGTCGTTTGTTTGTATTTCCAGCATTCTCCACAAGATACCCAACTAACCACCTTTCGTATAGACCTTGTGCAGTAATACAGTGTTGCTCTGTGCCTTAGATCTAGCCATTTGACCTAATCGTAAAGTCGGTATATCTTAAGCGTATGGCCGTTGGAAAACATCAAACTAAAAGTATTGAATAGCCCTTGTTAGGTCTAATTTACGGGGTTAGAATCGGCTGTTTCCACTAATTTAATATAATCTACCTATATAGAGGACAGTACGTTGGTCGCTCAAAAGACCTACATGGCGAAACCTAATGAAGTCACCCAAGATTGGTGGCTTATCGATGCTGCAGAAAAGGGAGTAGGACACCTTGCTTCTGAAATTGCCGTTATCCTCATGGGTAAAGATAAACCAACTTATACACCACATGTTGACACTGGCGATTTCATCGTCGTTGTAAACGTCGAAAAGGTTACGTTTAGTGGTAAGAAGTGGGAACAGAAAACATACACTTGGTACACTGGTTACACAGGGCAGAAATCGATTACCGCTGGGAAACGACAAGAAAAGTCTCCAGAGCTTATTCTTGCCGAAGCTGTTCGGCGTATGCTACCCAAGAACAAACTAGGCCGCAAAATGTTGACCAAACTAAAGGTTTTCGTTGGTCCCGATCATACACATCAGGCGCAAGACCCTCAGCCTCGTGAGTTGGTCTAATTTTTCACACCTCTAAACGAAGTAAATAAATAAGATGCCAGCAGTCGTAAGAAAATGCAAATCCAATCAAGACAGTCTTGGAACTGGACGCCGTAAATCATCTGTCGCTCGTGTCCGTGTCCGTCCTGGTACAGGTCAGATCACTATCAACAAACGCCCTTTTGAAGAATATTTTAAATTCGCTCAAAATCGTCGGGCAGTATTAGAAGTACTGGAACTAACCGGCAACTCTGATGATGTCGACGTGATCGTACGATGCAATGGTGGTGGCACAACCGGACAAGCTGGTGCAGTTCGAATGGGCTTGGCTCGAGCTATGGTCAGCCACAACGAAGAAAACTTTCTCGCTCTGCGTAGCGGTGGCTTCTTAACTCGTGACTCAAGAATGAGCGAACGAAAAAAGCCCGGTTTGCATGGTGCGCGTCGAGGATCTCAGTTCTCGAAACGTTAATCGTCTCTGCTTAACCGACGTGTTGCATCACCAGCATAGCCCGATCGTTTTCGGTCCAAGTTTTTGAACGCTGTCGTTGATGACCACACTGCATGGATTCAATGCTGGCAATCAATTTTGCTGCTGTCATCTTGGAGTTTAGTGCCGACGTAATCGCTTGTAGTTCGTCGACCCAGTTATGATCACGGTGGAAGCCACATTCTGTCGAGGCAACCAAGAAATCTCCAGGCTGCATGATGTGACAGCGGTTTTCATATTCGCCATAGTCCATGATGCCGATTTCTGGCGACATATTTTCTAATACTTCGATGCCTTGGGGCGTAACAACTAGTAACATCATCTCGCCAGCACAACTATAGGTAACTCGCCCCGTATCCGCATCGAGAGCGATCTGCAAGGCATCTGCAAATTGCTCGCCCGCTGCACCTTCCCAAATAGAAGAGTTCGTTCGTTCGAGTATTTCTGCGGGATCGCTTGTCACCGCGATCATTCGTTGTAAAGTACTGCCAACTACGCCGATCGACAACAGAGCCTCAAGCGAGCATCCTTGGGAATGCGCCAGAGATACGTTGATCCCATGTTCGGTTTCCTGACAGTCGTAATAATTACGACTGATCGTTGTATCACCAAAATGCCAGCCCTGCACCTGCCACATCTCGTGAGAGCAATGGATAGGCAAACGGCGACTCTGCTGCCAATCTTGAGCCATTTTGATCAGCTGACCATCAACTCGGTGATTACCGCCGTTAAAAATGGCGGTAAAATAGTTAGCCGACATAGCTGCAATCAGCTCGATTAACATCAATTCACTGTCATCTAACACCCGCGGGCTATCAAATGAGAACCACAACGTTCCGATCGGAATATCTTGGGTAACCAATGGGACACACACAGCGGATGCTGCGTCCATTGGTGCATTGCATTGTCGTACGCGGTCCGCCGTTGTTAAGGTAACTACATGCCCAGTAAGTGCTTCAAGATCTGCAGTCGCTTGCTGTAACATCCGCACACCAATATTTGCCAGCTCCGTTTGTGCACCACCGCAAGGACCAAGCGTCAAATATCGAGTATCCGCATCCAAGAGATAGGTAGCAGCAAAATTCGCTTCTAAAATACTTATCCCACATGCCAGTGCCTGCATCGTGAGGTCATTGGTTTGCCGAGCCAGTTCGTTTTCTGTCAGTCGCGGAGGTTGGTAACGCGATGTTTTCAACGCGTCCAAGTCAATTGGTTTAGCTGGAATAAATTTTAGTGTGGGAGGGTGGGAATGTAACATGATGAAGGGATTAGGCAGAAGAGGTGCTTGCAAGATTCCACAGTCCATCGGGTATCTTACGGTGATCAAAGTGTATTCAGCATTTCAGAATTTCCATTGCCGGTAAGATAACTCATCGACGCCGCAAACTATTCTACGTGACTGGAATTCCCCAAAAGGAAGCATGCATCACAAGTCGTCGTCAGTACGTTTGGCCAAACCCAACTAACCGGAATAACCCGCGCCAGACTTGAGTAAATACAATCCCGAGCACTTGATGCTTAACCTATTTTAAAATAATCTAGAATGAATCCTCTAGGAGCGGGTGTGGCGGAACTGGCAGACGCGCATGGTTGAGGGCCATGTGGGAGTTAATCCCGTGGAGGTTCGAATCCTCTCACCCGCACTTTATGATCTCGGCCCTGTCGTATTCGTGGTCACAAATATTTAGATATAGCGTGCCCACTCGAGGCAATGTTATCGACTTGACTACTAGTCTCCGCATCAACTTCTAATAGCGGGGCATGATGCGGTTTGCAGCGAGCATCAATTACCAGCGAACCGGTACACCCCCAATGCTTATTGCTAATCGACGCACCGAGACCATGTACGTCCACTGCTGGGTTACTGCGAGTAAATGTTACCCACAAAAACTCATTAAGATTATTCGTGAGTGGTTGGCTTTCATCTACGATCACGATCAACGGAAAACTATTCGCACTGTGATCGTTATCCAATGCCAGACAAAAATCGCTTACTTGCTGAACGTAGCCTTCACCCGCCGGCGGGCCCTGTATAGCCAATACACCCGGCATGACAACACGGGGTTCCGTAAATCCTGCTGGTAGCGACCATGATGTCGGTAAGGTACTGGTCAGATCGCGTTTAATTTTACCGGTAGCGGCAATTACCAATTTGGAACCTTGATTTAACCCTGTGCCTGAATAATCCAGCGTATCAATCGTCGTCTTGGTTGAAAAATGCAGGTCTCGACGCCAATCACCTCGCTGCAGAAACTCTAATAAAAACGATTCTATCTCGCCAATATCCAAATCAGGAATATCTGATTCATTCAATATGAACAGGTACTTTGCCAAAGACAATTGGCCCTGTCCCAAAATCGCATGCGCTTGCGTGAGTAGTTCCTGCGGATGGTCCACTTCGCTGTACGGCGTATAACGTTCACTACCAATAGCCAACAATAATGGATGGACGCCGGCGGCATCCACAGCATGAACTGCTTTCACCCCGGGCAGAACCGAGGGAATCACTGGCCCAGTAATTTCATGTATGAGCTCGCCGAATCGCGTGTCCTCTTGAGGCGGGCGGCCAACAACCGTGAATGGCCAAATTGCACCTTCGCGATGAAATACGTTAGTTACCCGCAATACTGGGAAATCGTGAGCCAAACTGTAATACCCTAAGTGATCACCAAATGGACCCTCTGGTTTTAACTCGTCTGGAATAATCTCGCCTTGTATACAAAAATCTGCATCTGCATACATTGGTAGCTCATCTGGCTGGCAGATCATCTTGATCCGTTCACCATTTAGCACACCGGCAAATGTTAATTCACTCATACCCTCTGGCAGAGGCATTACCGCAGCCACTGTCATCGCCGGACTACCACCTACAAAGATATTTACTTTCAGTGGTTTGCCTAATTCATTTGCGGCTTGCTGATGGACTCCAATTCCTCGATGAATCTGGTAATGCAATCCAACTTGATTTGCAAGATAGTCGCCGCCTGCCAGTTGCACTCGATACATCCCTAAATTCGAATGCAACAATCCATCTTGTTCTGGATGCTGCGAAAAGACTTGAGGCAGTGTAATAAACGGGCCACCATCACGAGGCCAACTCTGAATTTGCGGTAAGTCACTCAACTCGCATCGATGCTTTAATACCGCACCGCGGGAACATCGTTTAGGAATCATCTTCCGTGCCTGTCGGGCCAACCCGAAATGCCGCCAAGGCCGACGTAAAATTTGGCTGGGGTCTACCTTTGCTTGCACCAGACGGCGAACCTGATCAAGTGAATTACGGAAAATGAATTGGCTACGTTCTAAAGTTCCAAATAGATTGGAGACCACGGGAAACTGACAATCCTTTACGTTGGTAAACAGGATTGCCGGTCCATCGTTGGCAAACACGCGCCGCTGAATCTCAGCTATCTCTAGATAGGGGTCGGCTTCATGCTCATACCGTAACAAGAAGCCCTGCGACTCCAATTCACGTATACATTTTTCAAGGCTATTCACTGCCATCGGATCTCTTATTACACATTGCTAGTCATCAATCGGTCGCCACTGCATTTATAGTATCCTACCAGCGCCAAAAAAATAACGACGAAATATGACACTGTGCCCAAAGCTCTGATTCTACCTATAGGGTACTCGCATGCGAAATGCTTCACGTTAAAATAAAGCCTACACACACTTCTTTTCAATAAATATTCATAAACACATTACGCTATCAATACGAGGATTTTGACACAATGGCAACTGCAATCACGCAAGAACCACTACATTTAATCGACGTTGACGCTATTGTTGTTGCACTTGGCGGCGGCGAACTAACCGGACCTGCCCTGGAATTAAACACACAAACTGACGGTGCTCTGCAACGCATGATTGACGCCAACGAGACGAGCTTAAAAGTTGGAGTTACAACATCTTGGCTAGCACCCAGCGGAATCAAAGCTCCCGTAGTCATGCTCGTCGGACTCGGTTGCGATTCGCCTGAAAACATTTCGTATTTCAAAGCCGCCGGTGCTGCTGCCAAGGCGCTAGCAGCGAAACAACGTGACACCGTTGCCTATTATTTTCCCGAATGTGATGCCGCCGCACTTGAAACAGCGGTCAGCGGAAGCCTAGTCGGTTGTCATGGTCAGGATATTTGCCGGAGTAAACAAGATCTGTACACACCGAATAACATTCTCTGGGCGACTAACGACGAATTGACCGTTGGAAATGGTACGATTATCGCAGAGGGTATTAACTTGACTCGTGACCTAGTCAACGGTCCTCCTAACATGGTGTACCCAGAAACTTTCGCCGAACAAATCCAAAGTCTAGAAGAAACCACCTCGCTAGAAATTGAGGTCTGGGATGCCACTAAATTAGCGGAGGAAAAGTGTGGGTCACTGCTGGCCGTAGCTCAAGGTTCTGCGAGAGAAGCTCGCCTCGTAATCATACGTTATCGTGGATCTGATATTGCCGATCCCCAACTTGCATTGGTGGGTAAAGGAGTTACCTATGACAGCGGTGGCTTGTCACTGAAACCATCAGATGGCCAAAAAACAATGAAGTGCGATATGGCAGGCGCAGCAACTGTCGTGGGCACGATGCACGCCATCTCTCAATTAAAACTACCTTGTCACGTCATTGGACTCGTCGGACTCGTTGAGAATATGGTGAGTTCAAATGCTTATCGACTCGGCGACGTCATT
This sequence comes from Planctomycetota bacterium, assembly GCA_036338835.1. Taxonomy (GTDB): domain Bacteria; phylum Planctomycetota; class Planctomycetia; order Pirellulales; family Pirellulaceae; genus UBA721. Next base: position 9,997 of record JAYZBF010000191.1, on the reverse strand, counting down.
ACAGCTCGCAACGGTAAGACAATCGAAGTGCTCAATACTGACGCGGAAGGTCGACTTGTGTTAGCCGATGTATTGGATGTCGCAGTCGAACAAAAACCAGCGCATATGATTGACCTTGCTACACTAACCGGGGCTTGCTGTGTGGCACTAGGATTAAACGTCACGGGCTTCATGACGAATGACCAAAATTGGTGTGATGATTTAACTCGTGCGGCAGCAGTTACAGGTGAGCAAGTCTGGCAACTTCCCATGTTCAAAGAGTTTGCAACCGAACTACAAAGTAAAGTCGCTGACCTGCGCAACATCGGTGCCGGACGCTGGGGCGGTGCGATTACCGCCGGAAAATTTCTCGAAGAATTCGTCTCGGAAGTGTCTTGGACGCATATGGACATTGCTGGTCCCGCCTTCGCAGACGCACCTAAAAAATGGGTCGATGGTGGAGCTAGCGGTATAATGGTGCGAACAATTATAGAAGTTATTCGCCAGTTGTAAAAATACCATGTTATTGAACGTCTGAACTACCTATAATGTCGTGCGTAGTACTATTTATACAATTGAATATCGTTCGAGATCAAAAATTAAGAAGGTAATCCACTTATGGCTATTCTCAATACAACGTCACTTTGCCGACGCCAAACTGGGCTATTGTTACTAGCTTTAATGTTCTTTTTTGGGTGCTCTGGCGACGAGGAAACAGTACAGTCACCTGCAGATAAATTCAAAGTAGTTGATAACAATGAGCACGATCATGAGCACGACCATGATCACGACCATGATGTCGAACCATTAACGGTTCCACCAAATCCCAACGCCAACGCTACAAACCAAGGGCCTGGCAATGTGCCGACCGCACAAGCTCCAAATCTTTTACAAGCTGTCGCAACGCAAGCGAATCTCCCTGTACCAACCAAAGATTCGTCAGTCGATGCCATCCAACAGTTTATTTCCATCCTAATTCAAATTCCTCCTCAGGGACAAAATCAGCAGCAGCAAATTCAGTTTGGAATGCTGATCACCAACGAATTGCAGAATTTGTCTTCGATGCTACTCAGCAAAGAAGGGCTCAATGAAACCGAACGTCGTTATGGATACAACATCAAACAAACCGCCATCACGCGTTTGCACCAATTTGGTAATCCCAAAGCGCTTTCTTTGCAATTGGCATTAGCTAATGAAATGGCCAGTGATGAATTCGAAGAAATCGCCAAAGAAGGAAATTTGCTGGCATTTATCACAACCACGCAAAAGCGGCTATCTGAAGCACAGGGTCAAGGCGACGTTGTCACAACCGTCGCAGCAATCAGCAAAGAAGCAATCACTTGGATCGAGGGTAACGAAGCTGATGCTGGGGTGTTTACAGCGCTACAACAAATTGGATTACACCTATCACAGATGGATCCAGAAAATGGCAACGTACTGCTAGACACCATCGGGCAACGATTCAGCGATAGCTCGGACATCAATATTGCCCGTAATGCTCGAGCTATTCTTGAACAACCCCTCATCGACAAATCAGGCCTCCTCGAATCCGCTCGCGACTACGCAACCGAGAGTGACGCCACTAAAAATCCTGATGCAATGCTGGCAAGCCTTGCGAAGGTACTCGAAAATCCCGATCGGGGCCTTGGTACTTTCCAAGTCTTAGCTCAGATCATCCAATCAATCGGCCAACAAGACACTGACCTTGGTTTCCAGATGCTTGACCAAACCATCGAATCGTACAAACAGATCGCAGATAAAGAACTCTCAATCGAATTGGTCGCCAGCTTACAGCAATTGAGCGACGAAATTCTATTCGCAAAATTTAAGATTGAAGATACATTTCGATTTTACATGCAAGTTCAAACATCCCAGGGCAAGCAAGATGTTATCGCGGCCGTCACATCCCTACTAGAACATGAACGTACAAGTCCCGCAGCGTTTGAAGTCATGGGACAAGAAACCGCTCAAATCGCAGAAAGATATCCGGAATTGGTAAAAGACTTGCTGCAAGTCGTACTTAAAACTTCGCAAGAAAAGTTATCCCCAGAGCAACAGACGGATCTAAAAACACAACTTTCGCGAACTGTTAATCGCCTTAATCTCGTGGGTTCAACCATTTCGATACCAGCAAAGACGATGGACGGGATGCCCTTCGATTGGACTGTGCTCAATGGCAAGGTGGTTGTCATCGACTTTTGGGCAACTTGGTGTGGACCATGCTTAGCTGCTATACCTCATTTAGAAGAGTTGCAGAAAAAATACAGTGATCAAAACGTCTCGTTTATTGGTTTTAGCATCGACGCGGATCGCCAAGCACTCACGGAGTTTCTCAAAAATCGCGCGCTTGCTTGGCCTGTGATTATTGATGACATCGAAGTCGACGCTGCAGAGATTGCGGACAGCGTTGTAGCTGCGTCATGGGATATGCCATCCACAACTGCCTGTGGAATCAATGGTATTCCAGCGTTAGTTGTTGTCGGCCGCGATGGCAAGGTAGCCGCCATGGTACATAGCCCTCAGGAATTAGAGGTCGAACTGGCTCGGGCTATTGGTGCTCCCACCTCCAAGGATTCTAGTTCCCACAACCCGAAGACGAGGACTCTAACGGCCGCCGGTGGGCAACTGCACTTCATCAATACCACAACTTTCCAACAAGATGCGGATGATAAAACTGACAAAGCAACAATAAGCAATCCCTACTTAGCGCCTGCGGATGCAGACAAACTAGAATTACTCGACTATCTGCTCGACATGCAGGACAAAGTTAAGTCCATCCGCTATCGCGATGGGTTTGCCGACGCTGTGCATGAAGCCGCAACTCGTTTGCTCGCGCTTGAGGCATCGGACCGATTTCATGTGTTAGCCGTAGAGACCGCGATTACCATACTGCACGAACAAGCCTCACTCGGTAATGACAAACTTGACCAGCAGCTTAACGATTTCATGAAATCGCTCGCCGCTGACGAGCGACCAGCCATCGCCGCACACGTTGCCTTTCACCAACTCGAACAACGGGTCATTGCATCCGACGATTTACCCACAGACAAACTGGAACCGCTATTGAATGAAGCCTTCGATTATCTCAGCGAACATGACTTAAGCGACATGCATTTACGTCTCGCTTCTACGGTTGTGCATGCCATCAATCGCTATGACGATGAAGAGACGCGGAAAGAGCAGCACAAACGATTTGGTAAAGTGTTTAGCCAGAGCGAAAGTCGCACGTTAGCGGCTTATGGCAAGAAGATCACCAAATCGGCAACAGCGGCGGCGAATGTTTCTCAACTCGTTGGCAAACCATTGGAGTTATCCGGTGTTACAGATTTAGGCGGTGAGTTAGATTGGGCTTCTTACCGTGGAAAAGTAGTGCTTATTGATTTCTGGGCATCATGGTGTGGCCCTTGCCGTGCTCAAATGCCAAAGATCAAAGCGATCTACGAGGAGTTGGACCGCAAAAAGTTTGATGTTGTGGCGGTCAACCTCGACCGCAGTGCAGAGGCTTTTGAGGAATACTCCAAAGAGCATCAGTCTCCTTGGCCAAATGTCATCGGAGACGATGGTCGGGCGTTAGCTGAACAATACGGCGTTACTGCCTTACCAACGATGATGGTGGTAGATGGCGAAGGCAAAATTTTGGCAGTGGGACACAGCGTACAAGCATTGCGAGCCGCAATCGACAACGCCCTCAAGCCGATCGAGAAATAGTGCTTATCCGTTAAAACTTGGCCTCGCCTTTCCCTGAAGAAATTCAAAACGGAAAAGAGGATTCATGTATACAGTTTCAGCAGAGAACCTTAGGGTAGCTGATGCCCCATCTTCTCACGTTTGGTTTCCAAGTACCGTTCATTGTGTTCATTCACCGTTGCAACAATCGGCACTTGATCAACAACCGTCACGTCATATCCACGTAAGTTAAATGCCTCAAGTTTCTTCGGATTGTTTGTCAGTAACCGTAATTGGCTAAGTCCTAGGTCTTTAAGAATCTGTAGGCCAACACCATAATCACGCATATCTGCTTTGAAGCCCAACGCATGATTAGCTTCAACCGTATCCATTCCCTGCTCCTGTAATGCATACGCGCGAATTTTTTCCGCTAAGCCAATTCCTCGGCCTTCCTGCGGCAAATAAACCAATACTCCACATCCTTCTTTGCTAATCATATCCAATGCCATATGCAACTGGTCACCACAATCACAGCGTAAGCTGGATATCAAATCGCCCGTAAAGCAACTTGAATGCATTCTTACTAGCGGTGGGTTTTCATTCGAGGACGGGTCACCCAAAACTAAAGCGACCGGTTCGTTTCCTTCAAAGTCCACCGCATACACAATAATATCCAACTCGCCGTATTTCGTTGGCAACTTCGCTTCCGCATTACGGTGCACTAGCTTTTCGTTCACCCGCCGATGGGCAATCAATTGCTCAATCGAAATGATTTCGAGATTATTCTCTTTTGCCACAGCGAACAGAAAGTCCCGAGAACCACGATTTCCCGTTTCGTCGAGAATCTCACACAACACACCTGCGGAAGCTAGTCCTGCCATTCGTGCCAAATCCATACTTGCTTCCGTATGCCCTGCTCGACGTAATACTCCACCTTCCTTGGCAACGAGTACATGCACGTGTCCAGGCCGGACAAAATCAGCAGGGCTACTATGCGGATCTGCAATCGCACGCACTGTCATCATCCGTTCGTCGGCCGTAATGCCTGTCCGGCAGTCACGGTGATCCAATGGAGTCATAAAGGCCGTGCCCAACGGCGTATTATTTGTATCCGCGAGTGGCGCTAATTCTAACCTCGCCGCCGTATCGGGTAGGATCGACAAGCAGAAGTCCCCACGACCACTGAGCAGCAAATTCATGTTCTCTGTTGTGGCCTTTTCTGCTGCGCAAATAAAATCGCCTTCGTTCTCTCGATCTTCCGCGTCGACAACAATAACCACTTCACCGCGACCTATTGAGTCAACAGCTGCTTGGACCGTGGAAAATTCTTCTGACATACGAAACACTCCAACCACAGGCACGCTACAAGTATGCAACGATCCTGTTATTTACCAATGATTAATGTACTGTCAATTATAGACCCATCTATTCACCTTGCTTAGTGGCAACCTGCTAGAATAAATCAGCGGACGGGCTTCCCACAACAAAAGAATTGCTAGTTATTCCAGTTACACCAACAATTCACCCCGTTTTACGGCATATTCGACGATCCTTCACAATGCCGCCCGGACAAGACAGCATGCCATCAAAAACAACTATGCTGCAACGTAATGAGTATATTGAACAGGCCTATTTTTTTCAGATTCTGGGCGAGCGTTTACCCCAGGATATCCCGATCCAAGATATTTTGGAGCAAGTTCGCGACGAGACGCTAGCAACGACAAAACTACCGATTGCCCTAGACTATATGCTCGCCGAACTTTGTTCCACAGGCGTTGTATCGCCCGCAATGGAACAACTATCACATTATTTCACACCTTTTCAAACGCATTTGATTCGCGAAGCTGAACGCGATGATGGTAAATTCGATTTGCGAACGGCGGTCAAGATTCTGCAAAACGAAGCGGAATATAGAGCGGATGAACCCAGTCGAGCTGGTTTGTTTTTGTATCAGTTAGAAAGCATCTGCCACAACAACCTCCCTTATGATTCAGGATTGTTCGCAATGTCTGAAGATGCGTTTTATGATGATCACTGGAAGCAATGGATATTAATCGTCCGTCGTCAAATCGGTATCATTGAAATCGCAGACCTCATTTTTTCACGCAGTTGGCATTACATTAACCTCCGCAACCGTCATCAAACCCAACCGCCTAACCCAGAACAAACCGTTCTCTTCGGCGAGAAAGAGGGACGCATTGCGTTAGCTAATTCAGGGAAGAATCCGTTGTTTTTATTTGCGTCGCTGCAACGACAACTAGGTTATCCTAAGGTGCCGCGACCTAAACCCTTTGACGAAACTAAAAACGTAATTGCGGTACTTCAACAAAAGCTAGATCAGCTTTCCATTCGCACCAAGCTCCTAGAAGACGAGAGTCGCGGGGGAATTGATCTAACACAATACTATGAAAAGCCTTGATTCTTAAGTCCCCATAATTTCGCGCGGTGTTCCCGCTGTCCACCGCTGCTCTACTCGCCACTGCCTCGAAATAAGGTAAAATGATGACTAGCAAGACATTTACTTTTTCAATATTACGCGAATAACAAGGCGACTTAGTTTTATGAAGTTACAAGGACAAATCGCAGTCATCACTGGTGGCGGAACAGGGATCGGACTCGGCATCGCTCATGCATTTGCGGAAGCGGGTTGCGCAGTAGTCATTGCGGGTCGCCGCGAGGAACCACTTACATTGGCTACCTCTGCGTGGCAAGGTAATGGTTCACTCCTACACCATTGTGTAGACGTCTCTAACCGAGAAAGCGTGCAGGCGTTGTTTGATTGGGTTCACTCGGAAGTGGGCGAAATTGATATCCTCGTCAATTCCGCGGGTACCAACATACCCAATCGAACATTAGCGGATATGGAGCCGGACCAGTGGGACAGCGTGATGGCCATCAACGCTAGTGGCGCGTACTACTGTATGCTAGCCGCAGTGCCCGCTATGAGATCACGCGGTGAGGGTTTGGTCATCAATATATCGTCCATCTCTGGAGTCCGAGCGACTGCGTTAGGTGGAGTGGCTTATTCCGCCTCAAAATTCGCAATGGCAGCCTTAGGAATGGCCGCCTCGAATGAAGTCAATGTTGACGGAGTCCGCGTAACCAATATCTATCCGGGTGAAGTAAACACACCGATCCTCGAAAAGCGTCCGCAAACCGTAACCGATGAACATAAAGCTCGAATGCTCAAACCCGCAGACCTTGGCCATCTCGCATTATCAATCGCAACCCTTCCGGCAACGGCACACGTGCCGGAAGTCACCATCAAACCGTTAAGCCAAGAATTCAGCTAGAATCGACTATTCAACGTCCCAACTGGTGCCTGAGCTAAAGAGTTCATCGAGAGTTGAATCTGGGTTTGCTTCTTGCGCTTGATCAACTTGTTGATTGACGCCTTCGTCATAAACGGGCACCGCTAAATCGCGAAAGACACCTATCGCTTCGGGGAAGTCTGGTTGCCGTAAACGAGAAAGCAAGAACGCTAGTGAGGGTTCGGTAGATTTCTCATCATGGAATAGTAAATCATCTTCTGAGATGCCTTTGCCTAACTCTACAACTTCAGGTGTCATGCCATTAAGACGAATTCCCTTATCGCGGTCTTTCCCAAAAATCAGTGGCTTACCATGTTCAAGCTCGATTAGATTATCGGTTTTCGATTCCCGATCCGTCGCATATTTCCAAGCACCGTCATTGAAAATATTACAGTTCTGATACACTTCGACAAACGACGTTCCCTTGTGAGCTGATGCGCGTAGTAGCGTCTGTCCTAAGTGCTTAATATTCACGTCAATACTACGAGCGACGAATGACGCCCCACAACCCATCGCCATTGATAGCGGAGATAGGGGATTATCAATCGAGCCAACGGGACTACTCTTAGTTATCTTCCCTGTTTCCGACGTTGGTGAATATTGACCTTTGGTTAGTCCGTATATGCGGTTATTAAATAGAACAATATTGATATCCACATTCCGGCGAAGCGCATGCATCAAGTGATTGCCACCGATACTTAACGCATCCCCATCACCCGTTATTACCCACACCTTCAAATCCGGACGACATACTTTCAAGCCAGTCGCAAATGCCGGAGCACGACCATGAATGGAATGCATACCATATGTATTCATATAATACGGAAAACGACTTGAGCATCCGATACCTGATATGAATACTGTATTCTCGCGAGGATCACCAATCGCAGCAAGTGCTTTTTTCATTTGGGCGAGAATAGAATAATCACCACAACCTGGACACCAACGTACATCTTGGTCGCTACCAAAATCAGCTGGTTTCAACACAGGTAAATCAATACTCATAAGTGGATTCCTAGTTGTCTGTTCGTATAACGCAAATTAACTTGTCAGTTCTGCAATGCGTTGTTCAATTTCAACGATTGCAAATGGACGACCTTGTACCTTATTCAATCCGACACACTCAACAAGATACTTTGATTGGATCAGGGCTTTGAGTTGTCCTAAATTCAATTCCGGAATAAGTACTTTATCGTAGTTTTTGAGGACTTCTTCAAGATTGCTTGGGAACGGATTAAGATAACGTAGCTGAGCGTGAGCTACACTTGTACCGGCTGCCTGAGCACGAGTCACTGCTGTGCGGCAAGCACCGTAGGTGCCACCCCAACTTAAAACCAGCAAATCTCCCTTTTCAGGTCCGAATACTTCTTGAGGTGGGATAAAGCCAGCAATGCGATCTACTTTTTCCTGCCGTAATTCACACATCGCTTGGTGGTTGTCTGGGTCGTAACTGACATCACCAGTATTGGCAGCTTTTTCCAAACCGCCGATTCTATGTTCAAGACCCTTGGTACCCGGCAAGGCCCACGGTCGCGAGAGATTTTCATCACGCGCGTAGGGCAAGAATGCCGGTTCGTCGTCGTCCCGAGGGGCAGGGTGTGTAATATCTATTTTTTCGAGCGAATCAAAGGTGGGAATCTTCCACGGCTCAGCACCGTTCGCGATATATCCATCAGACAAAATGATCACTGGGCACATAAAGGTCACCGCAATTCGCCATGCATCGATTGCTGTAGTAAAACAGTCTGACGGACTCTGCGGTGCAACTATCGGCAAAGGGGATTCACCGTTACGACCATACATCGCTTGATACAAATCGGACTGTTCCGTTTTAGTCGGCAATCCAGTACTTGGACCGCCTCGTTGGACGTTGATGATTATCATAGGTAACTCGAGAATCATCCCCAGCCCCATCGCTTCTCCCTTAAGTGCAATACCAGGGCCACTCGATGCCGTAATCGCCATGTGTCCTGCAAATGCGGCACCAATTGCTGAACAAACAGCTGCAATCTCATCTTCTGCTTGAAACGTCCGTACACCATATTTTTTGTGTTTACTCAACTCGTGCAAAATATCGGAGGCTGGCGTAATTGGATAAGAACCCAAAAACAAATCTCGATCACTGAGCTTGGCTGCTGTAACACAACCAATTGCCAACGCTTGATTCCCCATGATGTTACGGTATCTACCCTTGGGCAACTTCGCTTGGTCAACTTGGTAGGTACTAATTGCCGCTTCGGTTGTCTCGCCATAATTAAACCCAGCCTTGAGTGACTTCTCATTCGCCTCGGCAATATTTGGCATACCACCAAATTTTGCTTGGATAAAATCTAAGGTAGGCTGCAAGTCACGATTGTAGAGCCAGTAGACAAACCCCATGGCAAAAAAGTTCTTACAACGATCGGCTATCTTTGTGCTCAGTCCTAATTCTTCGACAGCGGTTCGAGTGAGCAGCGTCATTTTAATTTTGATGACTCGATACTCATCCATACCTTCGCCATCTAGAGGATTCTCATCGAGCTTAGCTAACCGTAGGTCTTTGTCTTGGAAGCTATCTTCATTGACAATCAGCGTGCCGCCGGTTTTGAGGTCTCCGATGTTCGTAACCAACGCTGCCGGATTCATCACGACAAGCGTATCAAGTTGGTCGCCAGGCGTAAAAATATCTTCAGCAGCAATTTGCACTTGAAACCCAGAGACACCGGCCCGCGTTCCTCGGGGTGCGCGTATTTCTGCTGGGTAGTCTGGAAAAGTCGCTACATCATTTCCCGCTAGAGCCGATGTGTTAGTGAGTTGAGTCCCAGACAGTTGCATACCGTCGCCAGAGTCACCAGCAAATCTTATTGTTGCGCCTTTTACTTTTTCCGGAGTAGTCGTTGTAGACATTTTTTCTGAGCTCTTAAATTATTATTAAACGTGAGGTGTTAATACTGCGGAATACGTAATTCAAAATTAGAGGTTATCGAGGTGGGAAATAGAAAAAGCAGTGCTTTCAATCATCGCAAACTCAAGTTAGTAATCTACAAATTCTATTTTTAGTT
>JAYZBF010000190.1:0-9013 GCA_036338835.1 Planctomycetota bacterium | reverse complement strand
CTGTGCGTGATGCCTGACTGATCAAGGATCACTTCTGAGGCTCGTTGGGGTAGAAGTTGACACATAACCGTGAGCGCTTGTTTCTTGGGTGTTTGTCGAAACAGCGTTGCGAGTTGTTGTTGTTTTTGAACTAATGAAAGTTCGGGGAGGAAGTTAATTGTTAATTGGAGGTTTTCAGGATTGGGGACCGCAGTGAAAATGCCACTAAGATTCATCGCTGTCGGTCCGGAGATGCCAAAGTGGGTAAACAGAGTTGACCCTCGTTGTGCTCCTAGTTGTTTGCCATCGGAATTACGGACGATTAATTCAATGTCGGGCAAGGTGATGCCTTGTAATTGAGTGGGCCATGCGTCGGCAGAGGTTACCAAAGGTACTAATGCTGGTCGCGTTGGAACAATTCGATGGCCGAAATGCGTTGACCATGGATATCCGTCACCGGTTGTGCCACATCCTGGAAAGGATTTACCGCCGCAGGTAATAACTACGTGTGGGGCGGTTGAAGTTCCGTTGTTCGTAGCGATACTGAATCCACAAGAGTCCGCTTTAATGCTCGTTACGGCATGATTTAATTTCAAATCAATTCGAGTCTGATCGAGGCTATCGAGTAGTGCCTGTAATACATCCTGCGCTCGGTCCGATTGCGGGAAGACTTTACCTGAAGGTTCGCACTTTGTGGGGACTCCACGCTCATTGAAAAAGTCGATGAGTTGCTCTGGGCCGAGCACGGCTAACGCTGAATGCAAGAAACGTCCAGGTTTACCGTAGGCTGAGATGATTCCTTGGATATCGGTGTTTTGGGTTATGTTGCAGCGAGTGCCTCCGGACATGAGAATCTTAGCGCCGGGTTTTGAGTTTTTCTCGAGCAGCAACACGTTGCGGTTTTTTGTCGCAGCGCTGATAGCAGTCATCAGCCCAGCGGCTCCAGCACCGATTACAATCGCGTCGTATTGTTGCGAGGGACTCGGCATATCCTAGTGCCCTTGTAAGCGTGTGGAACGTTTTTTGCGATGATTGGCAATTGCAAAGCCAATTGCGATTATGAAAATGAGTAATGTGATTGGTGGTAGATATCCAGGCCACTGTGACCATTGGGTCCACGTACGGAATCCGATCAATGTGACGTGTGCCGCGGCGAGTAACAATAAAATTCGGCCAAGGCCGGTGATTAAACTCGGGCCGGAATTCGGTGCTGTGTTCATCGAGCGGCGCCAAAGGACAGCTTGACCGAGAATACCTAATGCTCCGCATAACAGAGCTAATCCACCGATGACGGTAAATGTATTGTCAGCTTCAAAAAATTTACCCTCAAAATTGGCTGGCGTCAGCAGCATCAAGGACAACAAGCAATGCAAGCCGAGGCAAGCGGACGCAAACAGACCGATTCGATGGCGTTTTTCGACAGAATCGTTTAGTCCGGCAAGTCCTAGTAGAATGACTCCACTACAGGCTGTTGCTTTATTGACAATGAAGACGGGGAATTGACTCCAGGGGACGTCCCCAGCAATGTTGTAGCGGATGACAGCGTAGAGCAGTGAAATAATAATTGTGACGAGTGCAGTGCGGATAGGTGTCATGGGGATCGTTTACAAGGGAGATACTGACAGAACTAGTTATCTTGGCACAGTTGGTTCGATGATTCAACTAGCATAGATACCGTAAGACCAAACGTATGGTAGGATACGACTTGCGGCAAAATATTTTTGATATTGTTGTAGGTATTTAAAGTGAATGTTGTATTGTGAGTTGAGAAAAATCTATGACAGATTCAATTCGGATAGCAATTTCTTCTTGTTTGCTTGGTGAACGTGTGCGGTACGATGGTGAAAGTAAACTTCAGAGTTGGTTAGATGAATGTGGCGAGGTGGAGTGGGTACCGGTTTGCCCCGAGGTTGAAATTGGCATGTCTATTCCTCGCGAGGCTATTCAGATTGAAGAATCGAATGCTGGTCTTAGGTTGATTGGGGTTGAATCGCGGCAAGACTGGACCGAGCAAATGAACGATTTTGCGAGGCAGCGCGTGTTGCAATTACAATCTGCGGACATCGTAGGTTATGTATTTAAGGCGCGATCTCCAAGTTGCGGGATCGGTGACGTTCCGTTGATGGGCGTAATGGGGCAATCCGTGGTCGGAAAAACAAATGGCAGGTTTTGCGATGTGTTAATGGTGATGTGGCCTGAGTTACCAATTGCGAATGAGACCATGATGTTGGATACTGAACAGCGAGCGGAATTTTTTCAACGGGTGCAGCAAAACAAGGTGATATAACCGTGTTTACGCTCGGCCTAGGGTTGGACAACTTCTCGCCTCGCCGATTTTCAATATGGAAAAACAAGTGGAAAAGGGATATAGTTACAATAGGTTTGAAAATGATTTTTTCGTTGGATTTAGGCGTAATTGTGAAAAGTTGATAAGGATTATTGCCATATGCCGATGTTTTGCAGTGTAATGTGAAAGAAAAGTGCGTAGGTTAGAATTCAAGTCCTGATTGGCGCCTATTTAAGTCGAAAAAGATAAGAGAAGCGAAAACAATAGATGCTTGTATCATGCGAGCGTATTTGAATTAAGCAGCTCATAAAACAAAGGGGACAGTCGTGCTGTTTCGAAGTTTTTCATTGAACAGAAATTTAGGTATTGTAGGACGTTTGACTACTTTGGCGATGGTGCTGCTCGTTACTATCAGCGTCGCTGCTCAACAGCCTGCGCCTGCGCCTGCGCCACCGGCTTTCAAAAAAATTGATGTAGCAACAATCTTTGATGGTAAAACTGAAGCAGTTTTGGCCGACAAACGCCTGCAGTCCACCATACGCCGCAACGTGAGTTTTGCGAAAGCACAAGTGTACACCGTATTACGCGGCGGAAGTGGATTGAATGATAATTTTGTAATCGCTGAAGGCACACCGGATCAGAATACAATTACCAATCAACAACTGCTCACTGGATGGTATCAAAATTATCACTTTGCCTTAATGACGCAAGCCACGAGTATGGGTGATATTGACCTGCAACGATTAGAATTTATCAAAGAGCTAACAATGATTTGCACGGACAATAGTATCCACAGTCATGTGGTCGACCAAATTGCAATCCCGCAAATGACGGCCTTTCTACAAGAAAACTATCATCCAGTTGTAAAATACAATGCAATGTTGATCATCGGTCAACTCAATAGCCAAGTTATTATTACCAATGAGGGTCGTAGTGTTCCTGTACCATTACCCGCTGCCTTGACATTTATGGTAGACGCGATCAAATCCGGTACGGAAACCGATGCGATATTGCTGGCAAGTTGGATTGGAGTGTTACGGCATGTACGGTTGAATCGGCTAAACCAAAATATTGCTGGAAGCGATATTATCACGATTGCCGGCGAAGCCATGAAGCTATTAAATCAAGTGACTCCCCCTGCCAACCGTAGTGCCGGAGGCCAAGTCTGGTTACAACGCCGGGCGATTGATGTCTTGGCGATGATTGGCCAAGATGACCAAAAAATCCTGCCAAAGATTTTAAGTGTCATACAAGATGAAAAAGCAGCGATGTCATTAAGGCTAACAGCAGCGAGAGCCTTGAAATATTTCAACTATAGTCCCTCGACGCAAGTTCCTGTTGAAACAACCTCAAACGCATTAGGTACTTTGATTGTTCGTATTTGCCGCAATGAAATAGATCGTGTTGATCAAGAAAAAGCATTAGCGGCACTACAAGAAGCATCCGGCGTCAGTGATGGCGAAGGCGATATGGGTGGCATGGGAGGTATGATGGGCGGCATGGAAGGTGGCATGGGTGGCATGGGCGGCATGGAAGGCGGCATGGGCGGCATGATGGGCGGCATGGGCGGCATGATGGGCGGTATGGGTGGCACCAACGATGTTAAATCGATGTTAGAGCCGAAAGAAAAAAGGCAAGTTGATTATACGAGACGAATTTTGGTTTATCAGCTATTCCATGTTTACGAAGCGATTGGTGAAAAACAGATACGTACAACACCCCCTATCGGGATGTACGCCGCAGTTGTTCAAGATGCTGCTGGACAAGTAGCTTTAGACCGTCTAGGAGATGCCATGACGGCATTGATTGATATCTTACGCATCCCAGAGTCGGATGATTCGGGGAAACCTGTGGCCGAACCAAACCGTGATACACTGTTGGAAAGTATTGCTGCGGAAATTCGCAAGCTAGAGAGCTTTGTGATCCCTGTTGAAACGACCCCAGAAACAGTAACCGCTGATGCTCCAGCAACAGGTGTCCCCAGTGCGTTACCTGGGTCATAAGTGTTTTCTGAATTGACAAGCAATTGTAGTCAGTACTTAAGGAAAACTATGACTAATAATTTGACTTACCGTGATGTGTCCTTTTTTTGCTTGTTGGTCATCTGCGGAGTTGTATTGCGATTGTGGCTAAGAGATTATCCAAACGTTTCCCCCGTTGCCGCCCTGGCTTTATTGAGCGGCTGTTTGTTCAACAAGCGGTCAATTGCGATTGCTGTGCCTTTGTCGATAATGGTGATCAGTGACCTCAAATTTGGCGGCTATGATTTCTTTATCATGATGAGTGTATACACTTGCTTGATGCTGCCAGCCTTAGCGGGCCCATGGTTGAAATCGCGGTTGCAGACATCTCAGAAAGTGGTCAAAACCTGTCTAACGATTGGAGCGAGCGGCCTGCTCTGTTCCATAGCATTTTTTGTCGTTACAAATTTAACCGTATGGTGGTGTGGGTCGATGTATCCAAATAGCATGAGTGGACTCATGCTGTGTTTTAGCCAAGCGATACCGTTCTTTCGTCATACCTTGATGGGTGATCTGGTTTTTGCCTTCGCGTTTCTAGGCAGTTACACAGTGGCGTTGCAATGGATATCTCATCGCAAGAGCGAGTTGGCGAGAGTTTTGCTGACCAACGAAGCAAAATCCAATTAACGAGTTTCTACTCGTATGCTTCGAATTTCCAGCGGACGATGTCTCCAACGCGGAGAGTTTTTGTGCCAATTCCCTCGTTCGCTCGCTTGGCATTCACATAGTAGATCCAGTTATTTGTCGCTCCCTGGTTGGCAACGGAATCTAATTCATAAAGAAACGTTGACGCTCCGGATCCGCGCACTTTAAATTTGGTGGCCTGTGGATGTTTTTGCATTTGTTGCATCAGATGTAGCACAGTCATGCCGCGGTAATATTTGAATTGCGTATAGTGTTTTTCGAATCCATTTTCATGCTCAATGACCAGACGCAATTTGTCGACGGCCGCTTTATTCTCATACGCGTGCAATGAATTGGGCGCGAGTTTCCATGAAATCGTGCTGACGACAGCGAACACCACAAACAATGAAAAGTATGCGGGCAAACGCTTCATCGACTTCGGTTTGTAACTTATATTTAGGCGTGTATGAACCATTAAAAATACTCTGGTTAAATGGGTTGCACGTTATTATAGATGGGCAGCGGATTGACGGGTTAGGTTTTTTCTATTTATGTTGCTAATTAAGAAACTGTTCGAACACGTGAAACAACGTGGCGATTGCCCAGCATTGCAAGTCTTTCAGCATGATTGTTGGACGTGGTTCACATGGCAGGAATTGTGGCAACTGGTATCCAAATCGGCGTATGGGCTGCAAAATCTTGGAGTCTGTGATGGCAATCGAGTGGGGATTAGTGCGGAAAATTGTTGGCAATGGATCATCGCAGACCTCGCGTGCCAATACCTGCGAGCGGTGAGTGTTCCGCTGAGCACGCAATTAAGCTCGCAACAACTGCAATCACAAATACGACATTCTGGCATGAGTTTATTGATTGTCGATAATCTTGATCGTCTGGATACTGTGCCAGTTGCGATTGATGTCGTGACGATGTTCGACGAACCGTCCATTAGGGATGACAATGTCCGCTGGACCGTGTTGGGATCGTGGGACGAGATTATCAACTTGGGCCAAATAGATGTAAAAGAGGAATTGTCATCTGAGTTTGATGCCGATCGAATAGCTACGATTATATATACCTCAGGTACCACTGGGGCCCCCAAAGGTGTCATGTTGAGTGCCGACAATTTGGCTTTCGATGCCGTGCAGACTTTACATCGATATGGGTTTGACCAATCGGATCATCAATATTGTTTCATGCCGTTGTTCCATGCATTTGCTCGCACATGTGACTTGTACGCGTGGATTGTTGGTGGGCATCGCTTAACACTTGCCTCAGATAAGAAAAACGCAATCGCGGACTTAACACATAGCCAACCGACGCACATCAATGGAGTGCCGTTGTACTTTCGGCGGTTGCGTGAGGCAGCAGGTTTAGCGGACAGTGGAAATTCGAGCGTGTGGGGTAGTCGGCTAAACCAAGTAAATTCTGGTGGGGCGGCATTGGATGATGCAACGTTTGATTTTTTTGAGAAACATGGCATCACCATGCTTGAAGGATATGGGCTGACAGAAACCTCGCCGGTGGCAACTCTAAATAGCCGCACCACACAACGCAGGGGGTCTGCTGGAAAGCCGCTAGCGGAGACGGATGTGCGGATCAGTGAAGTAGGCGAGATTCAAATAGCGGGTCCGCATGTTTTTGCAGGATATTTTCGAGATGCTGATTTAACGTCAGCTACTTTCGAAGATGGTTGGTTCAAAACCGGAGATTTAGGTCACATTGACGATGATGGATTTTTGTTTGTTACCGGACGCCTCGACGAGATGATCGTGACAACTGTCGGCGAGAATATTTGGCCAGGGTTGCTAGAAGCAGAATTACAAGAGCATGCGGCCATTGAGCAAGTGATGGTGTATGGTCACGGTTG
The DNA here is from genome assembly GCA_036338835.1 of Planctomycetota bacterium. GTDB lineage: Bacteria > Planctomycetota > Planctomycetia > Pirellulales > Pirellulaceae > UBA721. Next base: position 2,235 of record JAYZBF010000190.1, on the reverse strand, counting down.
TGATTATTTAGTGGCATTAGTCCATCCAAATTGGGAACAATTCGTAAATCGATTGGACTTGCCGGGTGATCCGGATGTGTGGGTGGATAGTCCCAACGTTGAGTGTTGGTTCCATAAAGTTGTTGAGCAGCAATTACACGATTACGCTCCGCACGAGCAAATTCGAAAAGTGGCATTGGTGCGGTCACCTTGGACGTGCGAAAATGATATGCTGACTCCTAAAGGGACATTACGACGCTCTCAGATAGCAGCCAAATTTGAGTCAATATTACAAGCGATGTACAAAAGAACTGATTGAGGTGCAATAAGATGCAACAACAGGAATCGACAGGATTGACGGGCCAGTCAGGACATGTCGCTGTCATAATTGTGGCTGCGGGCAAGAGCAGTCGCTTTCGTGATAAGCATTACAAGAAGCCGTTTGCACCCCTAAAGAATCGTGCAGTGTGGTTGCATTGTGTAGATCGAGTTATTAATCGCAGTGATGTAAAACAAGTGATTCTAGTTATTGCTGAAGAAGACCGTGAGGATTTTAGTATTCGATTTGGCGCTGAAACGGCAATTTTAGGTGTGGATGTAACTATCGGAGGAGCGACTCGTGCCAGTTCTGTCCAAAAAGGGCTCGCAAAAGTTCAAGCCGGAGTTGAGTTGATTGCAGTACATGATGCTGCCCGTCCTTGCATCTCAGAGATTTGGATTGACGAATTGTTTATGGAGGCGCAACGCAATGGTGCGGCAATCCTAGCCACGCCGATCGTTTCTACGGTCAAGCGAGTGGTGGATGGCAAGGTTCAGGAAACTGTCGAACGCAAAGGGTTGTGGGAAGCTCAAACACCTCAAGTTTGCCAGCGTGAGATCTTAGAATCGGCGTATACCAACGTTGAAAACTATGCACATGCAACAGATGAAGCTCAATTATTAGAGTGGGCTGGCCACGATGTTCAAATTGTAACAGGTTCTCCACTTAACCGAAAAATTACGACCCAGAGTGATTTACGCTTTATTGAAATGGCGATGCGTGCGTTGCCGAAACCAAAGTTAGATACGCCTACGAATCCACTCGATGATATGTGGCGATAGCTATCTCACATAACGGTTTAAATTCCGGTGTTTTTTGCTAATAGCCGGTGAACTTTTAGAATGCGTCGTATCCACAAACGTCGCGATTTGACATAATCAAAACATAATAAACAATTGTTTTGAAGATGCGAATGATGTGACTGCAATGAATGATACCGATACTATGAATCTGGGAATGGCTGACTTCTCGCAACGAGGCTTAATTCATCAAACAACCGATGAACTTGAGCCGTGGCTCCAGGAAAAATCGCGGACGATGTATATCGGCTTTGATCCCACGGCGGACAGCATGCACATTGGGCATCTGATGCAAGTGATGACGTTGCGTCGTTTTCAACAAGCAGGACATCGACCGATTGCATTGATCGGCGGTGCCACAGGGATGATTGGGGACCCTAGTGGTAAAAGCCAAGAGCGTAATCTATTAACGGTTGAGCAATTGTTAGCCAATACTGCGGCCATCCGGAGACAAATGGAGCGATTTCTAGATTTTGAAGAGTCTGGCGGTGGTGCAATTCTTGCGAACAATTTGGATTGGATGCAGTCTTTTACCTTCTTGGAATTCTTGCGTGATATCGGGAAGAACTTTCCAGTCAATGTGATGCTTGGTAAAGATTCTGTCAAAAGCCGGCTCGATGGTGAGAGCGGTTTGAGCTATACCGAGTTCAGTTACATGTTGTTGCAGGCTTACGACTTCGTGCACTTAAACCAAGCATATGGCTGTGAATTGCAAGTCGGCGGCAGCGACCAATGGGGAAATATCACGGCTGGGATTGATTTGGGTCGTCGCATGCATGGACTTGCTCTCAAAGGAATGACCTGCCCATTGTTGACTCGATCTGACGGTGCAAAAATGGGCAAAACCGAATCGGGCGCAATCTGGCTCGATCCCAAACGGACAAGCCCGTACAAGTTTTACCAATACTGGATTAACATTGCCGATGATGATGCAGGCAAGTGTTTGCGTTTTTTGACAGAGTTGGAAATGGCGGAAATTCGAAAGCTAGATGAATCTCGTCAAGCTGAGCCACATTTGCGATCGAGCCAGAAGTGTCTAGCAGAACAAGTGACTCGAAATGTTCATGGCGCATAGGTCCTTGAAGCGGCCCTACAAGCTACCGAGATATTCTTTGGCTCGGAAATCCATGATTTAGA
>JAYZBF010000189.1:0-9170 GCA_036338835.1 Planctomycetota bacterium | reverse complement strand
GATAGATGCCATCACTATCAAGTCCCAAATCTGCTAACAATTCTTGGCGGCTACCGTGTTCCACAAATATATCCGGTACGCCTAGTCGTCGTACGTGCCCCGTATTTAATTGACGCTGGGACGCAAACTCTAACACCGCGGAACCGAATCCCCCAATCAACGCTGCTTCTTCAACCGTAACTACAAATGGACTACTTCGTAGCACGCGCGCGATAACATCTTCATCAAGCGGTTTCACAAATCGCGCATTGACCACTTCCACTTGAATGCCATCGTCTAGCAACCGATCTGCTGCAGCAATGCAATCCGCTAACATCGCACCGCAAGCTAAAATAGTACCGTCACTGCCCTCACGGATTATTTCTGATTTACCAAGTTCCACGGGTGCCAGCGGCGCTAATTCACGAGGCACTTCTGCGGCAACTCCTTTGGGATACCGGATGGCACAGGCAGAGGTATGGTTCACTGAGAAATCCAACATTAATCGTAAATCCTCGCCGTCTGCTGGCGCCATCACAACGATATTCGGAAACAATCGCATGTAGCCCAAATCAAACAAACCGTGATGCGTCGGCCCATCCTCACCCGCGAGTCCAGCACGATCAAGCATGAAGGTGACGGGTAAATCCTGTAAACAAACTTCTTGGAAAATTTGGTCGAAACTACGTTGTAAGAACGTACTATAAATAGCAACTATCGGTCGCAATCCGGCTTTAGCCTGACCACCGGCAAAGGCAACAGCATGCCCCTCGCAGATACCGACATCGAAAAAGCGGTCAGGAAAATCTGTCCGCACTTTCTCTAGCTTATTCCCTTGACACATCGCCGCAGTAAAACAAGTCACGTCTTGATTCTTACTGAGTTGGTCGTAAATAGCATCGCGCGCGTGGTTTGTGTAGTTTGGCAACCCAGGCGGGGTTGAATCGTCAAAAATCGCATTCTCTGCGGATCGCTCGAACACCGGCGGCGCATGAAATGTTCTTGGATCGTCCGCCGCTGGTGTAAACCCATGACCTTTTTCGGTGACGACGTGCAACAATACGGGACCTTCTAAATCCTTCACCATCTTCAAATATTTACGCAACAAGGTGATATCATGACCATCAATTGGGCCCAAGTATCGAAAACCCAGTTCCTCAAATAACATCCCCCCGTGTAAGCCAGCTTTGACGGCTTCTTTCATCTGAGCCAAGAACCGTTCAGCCGGATCCCCTACCAATGGCACCTTATTTAAGACCCGCCCGATTTCCGACTTCAAACCCGAATACAAACTGGTCAGCCGTAAACGATCTAAATAGGAGGCAACACCGCCGACTCTCGGGCAAATTGACATTTCGTTGTCATTCAAGATAACCAATACATTTCCCTCTGCGTTATTCATCGCTTCATAAACAACGCCCGAAGGAAAAGCTCCATCGCCAATCACTGCAATCGACCTGCGGTCGCTTTCACCCTTTAATGTATCGCCGCTGTGCATTCCAAAAGCCGAAGACACACTCGCGCCGGCATGACCGGTCATAAATAAATCATATTCACTTTCTGCTGGGTTGGGATAACCCATCAATCCACTTTTGGTCCGAATCGACATGAATTGCTTATACCGACCCGTTACCAACTTATGTGGGTATATTTGATGGCCCGTGTCCCAAATCAAACGGTCGCGACGAAAGTCAAAGGTGCTATGTAACGCCAGGCACAGTTCAACCACTCCTAAGTTCGAAGCAAAGTGTGCAGACCGTTCACTGAGCAACTCACACAACACATCACGGATCTCGACAGCAACATCGTCCAATTCGGCATTGGACATGCTCTGCAACGGCTCGGCCGTATCTAATCGATTAAGATTTGGATGTTTCATAAGATATCGTGATGGTTCGTTGTTTAATCTACGACTAATTGGTTCGCGACAACATAATCTTGGCTAATTGCCTCAGCCAATTTGCGCTTTCTCCAAATACAGCCAGCTCTGCTTGTGCCTGCTGAATCAACTCCTCAGCATATTCTCGACTTGCCGCAATTCCCATTAAACTGGGGTAGGTCAGTTTACCATGTTCTGAGTCTTTTCCAGTCTGTTTTCCGAGCTGTTGCTGATCACCCTCGCAATCTAGTAAATCATCGACTACTTGAAACGCTAATCCTAGTAGCTTTCCATACGCATCTAGGTGGTCAATTTGTTCATCATTTGCACCTGCGGCAATCGCCCCTAGTCGCAAGGAAACACGAAACATCGCTCCCGTTTTGCGATGGTGAATCTGCCGTAATAAGTCGAGGTCTCCCGCTTGATGCTCCGCTGCTAAGTCATCCACTTGCCCACCAACTAACTGACAGGGACCCGCTGCTGTGGCGAGGGCTTGGCAAGATGCCGCTCGTATTTCTGCCGACGTTTCACTGCTCGCGGCAACTTGAAACGCTAATGCTAATAGCGCATCTCCCGCCAAAATAGCGTTCGCTTCGCCAAACTTAACATGACATGTCGCCTGCCCGCGACGCAATAGGTCGTCATCCATCGCTGGCAAATCATCGTGAATGAGAGAGTAAGTATGGATCATTTCAACCGCACAAGCGTTGGCAAGGGTAGCACTAGAACGTTGACCGCAGGCATCACTCGCCATAAACACCAATAATGGCCGCAATAACTTACTCGGCGCCAACAACACATACCGCATCGCTTCTTCAAGCACAGTCGGACATCCAGCTTGAGGCTGCGTCCATTGGTCGAGCGCAGCGTGAATATTCGCGCTGGCAAATTCCATGTACTGAGAAAGAGTGTGAGTTGAGTCGGTTGCCATGTATGGTGAATCCAAGCAGCAGGTACTAATCACAATAAACAACAGAAAAAACCGCTGGGCGTTTGTTGTTTCATTGCCTACAGTTCTACTTTAAATCAGCATGGTCAAGTCGTCTAGTTCTTCTTGCGTGGAACAACGTTTCGCTCATCAAGACTGCTTTTTTTCCAAAGTCGTTACTTCATCCGCAAAGGGCTCTGTGACAGCATTTCCATCCGCATCAACACCCGTCAAAACCTCTATTCGTCGCTCGGCTTGCTTAAGCGTGTCATGGCACTGTTTAAGCAGGGAGACGCCGATTTGATATTGAGCTAGAGACTCTGTCAAATCCAACTGTCCTTGTTCCAGTTGTTGCACAACGCCCTCCAGTCCCTCCAGAGCCTCTTCGAATGTTAACTTTTCAGCGGCGTCTGATTTTTCCTTGGCCAGACCAATATCCTCTTTCTTTTCGCGTAAAACTTCGGCTTACTTTGAATCGTGTTCCAGTGACTGCACGATGCTGGTGAATTTTCCGTTGGCAAGCTGTGTAAGCAGTTCCTGCCCAATCTGAATGTCTGTTACACTTCTTACTACAGTTGCCTGAGACGACTGCGTCACGCTGTACCCCCGCTGCAACACCTCGAGAGGACTCAGGGCTGACAGTCTTGCCGCCATCACCGACACCTGCTCGTGACCCTGCTGTAACGCTAAGCGGATCCCACGCGCAAGTTCTTTTTCAAGATCGTCAACCGCGCGAGCACGCAGGTGCAAGCCCTCGTGAGGATTCGTCAGTACCGGTCTGGAACGCAGCAATTTTAACCGTTGTCGGGCGGAGTCCAGTCGGGCTTGCAACAAAGTCACGAGCCGTTGCCGCAATCCCATGAGGTTACTGCGAACTTCACTTTCCTGCGGCACAGCAATTTCCCCAGCCTCGGACGGCGTTAGAGCACGGCGATCCGCCACAAGATCCGCTAAGGTAACATCGATCTCGTGACCGACTGCGGAAATGACCGGAATCGAGCAATTGAATATTGCTCGTACCACCTGTTCATCATTGAAACACCACAGATCTTCCATACTGCCACCACCACGACCTGTGACAATTAGATCAGGAGGTGGATGCATTTGATTCGCTAAATTGATACCGTTGGCAATCTCACTTGCAGCTGTAGTACCTTGCACACGCACCGGAACAACGACCACGTTAACACGGCTCCAACGGCGCCGGACGACCTCTAGGAAATCACGAATCGCCGCTCCTGTCGGGCTTGTCACAAATGCAATTCGCTTGGGCATCCAAGGTATCGGCTGCTTGTGCTCATCTGCAAATAATCCCTCCGCCTCCAAACTACGACGAAGTTGTTCAAATGCCTGCTGCAGCGTACCTTGCCCTTGGGATTCAACTCGGTTGACTACCAATTGATAACTTCCACGGACAACGTAAAGATCAATTTTTCCGCAACAAAGAATCTGTTGACCGTCTTCTAGGTCAAAAGGAAGTCGTTGAGCCGCATTGCGCCAGATAACTGTTCGGATCGTTGCTTGATCATCCTTGAGAGAAAAATATAGGTGTCCAGACGCAGGGCGTGAAAGATCTGACACCTCACCAGCCACCCAAACTTGTGCAAAACGCTCTCCTAAAACATCCTTCGCTAAAGAATTGAGCTCGCTCACACTTAGCACGTCGGGTTGCTCCGCCGCTGGTTCACTAGCTGGATTGCTAGAACCTGATATCGCTGCAAATAATGGTAATTCTTCCTCTTCCATAACTCTATTTTTAACCGGTGCAGTGTCGCGCGACAATGGTCTACCCGCACACGCAGTAGTCCGCCGTGTCAACACAGTGATAAACACTTATCCGCGGTGGGATTGTTAGAACAGTATCTAAAGAATTACGCCGTGTTCAAGCTTGATCGCCGAGAATACCCAACGGTGCCGGATCTTTCGCCAATGGCAACTCATCGCTTAAACGCATGTTAGTTTGCGCCCATCGCTGAGCAATTTGCGTTCGCGACTCCAATATCTGCTGTACGTCGAGCCGATGTTCCTCAATCTCACCGCGATTTAAGTCGGCCGGAATCTGAATCGGGCGACTCATCACCATGCGCACACGGGAAAATGGCCGCGCAATGGCTGATTGATCCCATGCCTTTTTTACCCGCCATGGGCGATCACAACCAAAACCGATACAAATCAATGGTATTTGCAAACGCGATGACAAGTAAATGCAACCGTGTGCCAACCTCCGCCGCGGGCCTCGCGGGCCATCGGGCGTGATCGTCAAGTTGGTCGTTTTTCCCAAACGCAACAGTTCCTTGAGTCCGGCGACGCTGCCCCGAGAAGACGAGGCACGCACAGTGCCAAATCCCATATATCGTGCTGCATGCGAGAGCCATTCCGCATCACGATGACGGCTCAAAAGCATGGAAATATTACACCGCCCTCGTAAATAAAACGGGATGGCGATGTATTCATGCCAAAACAAGTAAATCATCGGGCCACTGAAATCCGGCGAAACAGGATCGACGGCTGGATCTTCACAAGCTTTACGATAGTCCATCGTTCCCATCCAGCTCCGTAACGCGCAGCTGATGCCGAATCCGCCAAGTCGCATCATCCATGGTGCTTGGAATTTCATCTATTGGTTCTCTTGCGTTCTGCTAGATTCTCAAGGATTCACTGCCCACAATTACCACAACACCGACTCCACTTTAAATCGTCCAATCCCCCGAAAACACTTCCGTCGCGGTGCCGGTCATGAATACATGATTAGAATTTTCATCCCAGCATAGATCGAGATCACCCCCGGTTAAATGAACTTTGATCTGCCGCTGAGTTTTACCGGCCAAAACCCCCGCAACACAAACGGCACTAGCGCCAGTCCCACAGGCCCAGGTCTCGCCGGACCCACGTTCCCACGTGCGTTGGCGAACTTCCGTCGCAGATAAAACTTCCACAAATTCGACGTTAATACGTTGCGGAAACCGCGGGTCCGTTTCGATTAACGGCCCCACTCCCAACACCAAGTCGTCGTTTGCGTCCTCCACAAAAATAACGGCATGGGGATTGCCCATCGATACACATGTCACGGCCAATGAATGGTCGCCAATTACGAATGGTTCAAGTACGATCTGTTCGCCAGCTAACGTCGTTGGAATTTCATTTGGCTGCAGTCGTGGAATTCCCATATCCACTCGGACGTCTATTACTTTGTCGTTTTGCACACCTAACTCCAAGGACAACACGCCACACCCCGTTTCAACACGCAAGGCTTCTTGACGACAAATTCCGTGCTCGTAAGCATACTTAGCTAGGCATCGTATTCCATTGCCGCACATTTCAGATTCACTGCCGTCGGCGTTAAACATCTGCATCCGCAGATCGGCTTGAGCTGAGTCGCTGGAGGGCAAGATAAGTATTAGACCATCGCCACCCACGCCAAAGCGGCGGTGCGAAATATTACGAGCTAACGCTGGAATATCCTCGGGTAGCGACTCCGTAAAACCATCGACATAAACATAATCGTTGCCGATACCATGCATTTTTGTGAATTTCATAATCCGAATTAGACTCCGCGTACTGTGTGGAATGCCGTTAGATTCATATGTTATTCCTACCGCAACTGTAACACGCCGCCGCCTTGCCCGTCACGTATAGGCGCGGCAATCCGCGGTTCAAGATTTTTTAGTATACGCTCCATCGCGCCGTCTAATTCAGGAAAAGCTGTGCTATTAACGCGTGGTTGCCCAACGGTACCGACAACTTCAATTTGCAACAAACTCTTGCTCGCTTCAGTTAATACCGCATTGATAATCGGAATGACAATCTGTTGCCGGCCAACCCTAGAATAGAAATTTAAATTGATTTCTTCCTCGAATGACATCCAGCCTGTTCCGTAAAGGCTGACGGTGTCACCTCGCAAATCGATACGATCCAATACGATCTGATCGTTCCTTATCCGGAAGTCAACATCCGTGGATGAAAACACACCTTGCTCCGCTTGCATGTCAATTTTATTAAACAACGCAACCATTAAAGGCAACTCGTATGTATCAGCCTGTTTTAATCGCACCTGCCCATCGCCTAACCAAGTTGTGCGGTCACCGGCAACACCACGCAATCTTACGGCAGCATCGACGCGACCTGATGTTCGTTCTTGCACGCCTCGGTGACGAGCGAGCTTCGATAAATCAGCCTGTAGCAACGACGCCTGTAACATGAACGTGGGTTGAGACTTGCCGTTATTATACGCAATTCGACGCTGATCCTTGTCAAACAACACTTGCAGATCAATTTTTGCTACACCCCCAAAACTTTGTCCCGTCAGACTCATCGCCGGACGTTGTGGCTGGCGAATGACGGTCGACCCCGTTTTGTTTTGCTGTGTGGCGCGGGCCCAAGTACCGGCAAGTATTTGACGCTCGTCAATCCACAACGGGCCTTGGACTTTAGTTATCTGCTGGCGGCCTAAAAACATCGAGTCAATCTCCACAAAGGCGCTACTTCGAAATCCTCGATCATCCAATACGCCGGTAAATTGAATCCCACCATGGATGCCACTTAATCGACTTCCGCAATCGATTGAGGCACCTGCGGCTTCTAATCGAACTCTCCAACTCGCATGCAACGACTTGGTAGCCGCCGGTTGATGAGCGAGATAAATGTCACCCTCGATTTGTAGAGGTCCTTGAATATCCAGTCCACGTATCTGCTGGCTCAAGTCCACAGGCATCGCAGCTAATAAATCTGCATCCATACGCAAACGATCAATACTCAAATGATCCATCGCAAAATGCCATTGCCCATTGGGTGCTCGATTATACACACCATCCATTTGAAACTCCGTGTCACCATGCACTCCTTGAATTCCAGTCAAGCGAACATGGCCGTCCTGCAGCATAAATTCACCCGTCACCCCCTCGATTCGATAGGGAAACCAAGTCGGCATGAAACTGATCGTCGAAGTTGTCAAACTGTCAGTTGGAATCCATTTTTTGGCATGCACAAACACATTTGTACCACCCTCTTTAAGCGTACTTTCTAAGCTAACGCGAACTTGATCCAAAGCCCCTTCTGGTTTTAATGAGCGCCACGTATTCAAGATGGCTGGGTTCTTAGCAGCCAAGGCATCCCGCAAATCATTATCAAGAGGCACGTCCGTTGCGGTTAACACCATTTGCAGCGGAGCCTCAGCGAGCCGCGTATCTACATGGTCTACATGGTCTACATGGTCTACATGGTCTAGTTGGCCTAGCGGTTTTGTTGGTTTTGTAAATCGCCCTTGCATCTGCACAAACGCGCTTCCTTTATATCCTGAAAAATTCCGGAATTCCCAGCGGTCGCCCTGCAAACGCACTTCACCGTTGATTCGGTGAATTGGATAGGGAAAATTCTTGTACTGCAAAGTTCCTTGCTGGAAATCAAATTCCATCTGCCGATAAGGATTGCCAGGTATGCCACGGTATTCGTAGCGAGCGCGATGCAAGGTGATTAATCCAGTGGGACGTAGTACGTCAATTATCTTGCGTGATTCGGGATCGAGGGCCGAAATCAATTCCGCGTCTAGTGGAATCGCTCCATCTGAGGTAATCTCCAGCCAACCACGAGGTGCTATTTTTGAATCTTTTATCTCGGCACTGACTTTAAACGTTCGCCCGTGAGTTTTCGCTAGCACATCACGCACAATAATGTCGCTATTGTGAATTTGAATAAAACCAGTTGCTTTCTTCAGCGTATAAGGAAATTTTTCATAGGTAAGATCCATGTCCAGTAATTGGATGTCCAAGTGTGAACGTGGCGTTTGCCCAACATTGTCGTAATGGTATTTGATGGCTGCAGTGCCTCGCGGACCATACGTACGTAGCGTTTTCCGAATACTATTGATCACTTCATCTTGCGGCAAACCGACCAATAAATCCTCATCGATTAGAATTTTGTCGGTCGCAATTTCAATTTCCATGGTCGGCTTGGCGCCCAATTCCGAAATTCTCGCATGAGCTGATAAAGACGTGCCGCCAAACCCGCCCCTTATTTTCTCAAGTCGCAACACACCATCTTGCCATGTAACCGTACTGAAAATATCTGTGACTGGAAACGGTAGCCGGCGGTCTCGGTAGGAACCGTTTACCAACACTCCCGCCGCCACCCATTTTGTTTGCAATACCGGACTGGTGGCAATTGCTGCTTGGGATGCGACACCTTCCGTGGCCGCTGTAGGCGTCAGAAGTTTTGTTTGTAATTGGACAGCTAAATCCGCTTGACCCCGAATCTCCAACCCTACCGGGAATTGTTCGAATACACTCAGTGGCAAATACTCAAACCAATCGTTAGTTAACTGTAATTTTCGAACTCGCACGGATAACATCGACGGTTGGTCGTCTAGGGAGATCGCTCCTTGTATCTCAA
>JAYZBF010000188.1:0-12983 GCA_036338835.1 Planctomycetota bacterium | reverse complement strand
GCTCAACTGACCATCATCCTGACGCCCAAATGTTTTCTTAAATGCGGCTTGTTGATTCGTGTCGTCAACGACGGACACAACAACACTCCATGGCAAGCGACCGATCTTAATATATGCGGTACGAGTGACCGTTGTTGTTGGGGGCACAGTGAACTGGAGGTGGCGATCCACAAACCGTACGGCGATCCCTTCACCGTCAGGGGACTCTAAAACCAAACGCCCCTGGAATTTCGCTGTACTTTCATTAGTGATTTCGACATGAACGGGTATCCAAGTCCCTTGCTTAAAACGTCCGTTGAAGCCAAGAGTAACTTCCACCTGTAGACTAGCGTCCGCGCCTGCTGCATAGGAGTCTGCGGAATTTGTGAAAACACACAGCAGTGCAACGACTAGACCTGTAAGGGGCGACGCAATTCGCCAATCTGATTTTACTCTGCGTCCTAGAAACAAAATTACCCCTTCACCACTTATCCAAAATTCATATCCTCAACAAATACAGTACGTACCCTACTCACTTCATCGGTCATTCAAAGCGGTATAATACTACGATTTACATGGAAAAAAGCGCATCCATTTGCAAGCATCTGAGTTAACTCTGCCTTTGGCGGAAAGCGGAGTGTAGTCCGTAGACCGCGACCTATCGCGTACTTTGATCCTACGGTTTTTCCGAGTCAGAACATTGGCAGGCATATTGTCCGCACCCAGGGCAACCTGAACCATATTTATCCCGAATTGCGCTAGATAAATCGATCTCAGCAACATTAGCAATCGTCACCAGCCATGCCAGCACGTCTGCGAATTCTTCGGCACGATCAGCCGCTGTGCCACTGCGCAGAGCGGCAGCCAACTCACCAATTTCTTCGAGCAACCACATAAACGTCCCATCGATACCCCGCTGGACATCTTTCGTGTAATACATTTTGCGGATCAAAGCTTGAAAATCCGACACACTGATATCAGATTGATCAGCCTCATCATTCGTATCACTTGCTATGTTCATCTCGCTCATTCCTCTCGCTCCGGTACTTGTACCTGTATCTCGTCACCCTCCACTCGGACAGCAAACACATTAACACTCAGCGCATCGTTGTCACTCCAAGTCCCTTTGCGAATGCAAAATCTCCAAGCATGCCAAGGACAAACAACTTCACCGTCCAATATATATCCTGGGGACAAAGCTGCGCCCATATGCGGGCAAAGATCATCGATAGCGTGATACTCACCACCATCGTTAAAAACTGCAATCAATCGACCAGCAACCGTATATCCCTGACCTTCGCCTTCAGCAATATCGCCGACTGTGGCCACAGTAGTAAAAGATGTCATATCTAACTCGTTGTATTCAAATCTATTTCATGGATGTCGTTACATTAGTCGTAACGGTTTGAACAATCGAGTTTTGCCCAATAATGACTTCGGTCGTCATCGTTTGTTTCAGTGTGGAATGATCCAATCTACCCACCGCATTATCAAAGTAAACAAGACCCTCGCTGGATTGCTCGGTGATTTTCAATTGGGAACCAGTGGCACCTTTAGCAGGTTTAATACTGGTCGTCATTTTCATGCCGATCTTGTCAAGCATCTTGTCGTCAAGCTCGACAATGCCCTGGTAGGTGTATTCAATGGTCACCGTAGTTTCGCCAAACTCACCGGCTGTCAGCACCACTTGATCCTTCCACTGATCACCTACATTCAACGCCTTGACAGGGAAATTCAAGGACCCTTGCGAAACCATATTGCGAAATCCAGCCTCGGAGAACATTTGGCCAAATGCGCGGCTCCCCGGCTGTTTGGCCAGCGTCGCCAACAAGTCAGCCGGTGCTTTAAAATTGCTGATTTCCCCCTGACGGCTCAACGACAATCCAAACTCGGCACCCACAATCGGTGCCAGCACATCTGAAAGTGGATTGTCCTGCGAATCAGCAGCCGTGCTGTCATACGCCAATTTAATTCCAAGTGGTCCACCGGAAACCGACAGTTTTAATCTGGTTATTTTCTGTGTGATCGCAGCCAAGCCATTAGTGTTCACCGAGTCGATGTATTGTGATATTCCCGAATCCATTTGCATCGTTGTTTCAACATCTTGCCCCATATACTTCATCTCTATTTTGGTCGTTGTGGTGACTGACAGTTTGTTTTCGCTACCAGCGGTGAATTTAAAAGCCAACGTACGTTGAGCCTGCAAGCTCGACACGAAACAGAGGCAGCTAGTGACCACCACCAAACAAAATAAAGAACGGAATCTCATTCCGGTCGAATGTGCGATAAACCTCGGTAATAAATTCATAACTAGCTCTTTACTCTGGGATTGTATTTCAAATGTCTTCTACGTGACCTCAGCGGTAATTGGTCACCCTGAACTTCATTTTTTTTCTATCGCAATTGATTGTGTGTCCGACTGCTCCGTTGTAATCGCATCCATGCCTTGTCCGGCAGTCGTCTTTAACAGCAATTCAAGGTCAACACGTTTAACGTAATTCTTTCTCGCGTCAGTTACTAATTTACCCGATATCTGTTCGTGGTCAATTTTTAATACTTTACTCTGCTCGCCAGAATCTGCAAACGCGTATTTTCCGGTTATCCCAACCACATGGGCACGTTCTGCATTCAGACCTCGATACTGGTATCGAAATCGGATGGGATTTTTCGTGGGTGACGACAATGGATTCCGAGACTCTTCCCATGTTGTCTGCAACTCAAACTCGCCTTTAGGAAAAGAAACAAACACATGGCGAAATGTAGCTTTAACACCACCAGCTGTAAACAACGGTTCACCCACATCCAGCTTGGGTTGCGAGCTGTTCCGATCCGCCGCCACCGCGGACTGCCGCTTCAATTCTTGGACACCTAAAAGCGTTGCCTGTCGGTCAATTCGCAACACAAACGTTTTCGTCAATACAGGTCGCAACGCTGACAACAGACTCTGCTCGGCTGGTTGCAGTTCGTCCGCCGCAAGTTGGCCAGCGGAATCAATTGAGATCCGTTTTTTGCCTTCGCCATTGTCCAAACGAATCCGGCGAACTGTCCAATGAACTTCCGCAATGCCTTGAGCAGATAGGGACTGTACCACGAGCACACCGTCAATCGTTGTTGTCGAATGGTACTTTAAGTCCTGCTGCCCTTGCTTTAAATGAATACTCGTCTTCGTTTGCATCTGCACCTCATAGACATCACCCTTGTTCCATGACCAATACAATACATCAGCCGCTGTGGTAGTCACCGCAGTCTCAAGGGCTGTGACTTTATCAAGCGTCGAGAACAACCCAACCGCGAAACAGCTAGCTAACATCATCGAAGCAAACGATCGCGAGAACATCATAGGTCTACCGTTTCCCCAACCTGCAACAGGATTGCGGTTGTCTCGGTGTCAGAATTAACCTGCTCGCACCAGGCTTGAGCGTCTTGAGTGATAGGCGGCCATGTATCATAGTGCGCTGGCAACACTCGTTGTGGCTGAATCATTTTAACTGCCTCGAGTGCATCCGCTGGGCCCATCGTAAAGTGATCACCAATGGGTAGCACGGCTAAGTCGATTCCTTGGCGCCCAATTAATTGCATATCCATAAACAACGCGGTATCACCTGCAAAATAAACAGTGCCTGCAGGTAACGTCAAAACATATCCACTCGGATTGCCGCCGTAACTTCCATCAGGTAACGAAGAACTATGGTGGGCAATGGTCATGCGAAGATGACCCCAAGGCATTTCAAGTCCACCACCCAAATTCATGCCGACCGTGTTTTTAACGTCTTGAGTCGATTCAAACCACGATGCTGTCTCCACGGGGGCGATAATCACAGCGCCCGTTCGATTGGCGATCGAAGCGGCATCGCTGACGTGATCAAAATGACCGTGCGTTATCAGAATTGTATCTGCGGCTAATGAATCGGCCGTAACTGTCGCTTGTGGATTATCCGTCAAGAACGGATCAAGCAGAATCGTATGCTCACCCGTTTTTATTTCAAAGGCCCCGTGCCCCAGCCATTTCACCACTGCCGCCATAATTTCAATTCCCTGTTGAATTTGGTAATGGCTACATTATATACGGTAAATGAAATTACTGTCGGTGATTCCCCGCGCCGAAGGATGTCGCCACACAAGCCATTTTTTTATTTAATTTTGGCTATTAGCTTCTAGCGGACAAAAGAATATTCCGCATATGTTTTTTGTATGCTTCGACACCTGGCTGACCGTAAGGATTCACGCCTAACAACTTTCCTTCGACCACCGTTGCCAACATCATCATCTGAAAGAACTGACCTAATTCATATTCATCGCCCCGCTCGAGCACAATGTCCGCGGTCGGCCGTTGCACATCGCACAACGCACGATTGGTACCCTGTCGCGCGGCCGCGGATAACTCGGCTAGTGTCACACCTGCTAAGTCATTCAATCCCGCAACGTCTGACGCACTTTCCCTGATCTGCAGTTGGTCGATATGACTCCGCCGTGTTGATAAATTGACAATCCACTTATCGTTACGCCCTGCCTGATGTTGCTGCGCTCGCGAATGTAAATCCCGCGTATTGACCATCGTAATCGGAGTCATACCTTGACCGTCTTTGCCCAAACTTTCCGATAGCAACTGGTCATACCACATGCCAAGCGAAGCAAATGCTTGCTCCCAAACACTCAACACTCGTATCGAAACATCACTCTGCACCTGCAATTGATAAGCTGCTAACGCAAAATCCAATGGTGGGTTACTTGATAGCTCCGCCGTACGAAATGTTTCATTCATATCAACGGCGCCTTGTAATAGTTGAACAACGTCCAAGCCAATCGTCGCGGCTGGTAGTAAGCCAACAGCAGAAAACAAACTGAATCGACCACCAACTCCCTCGGGCACACGGAAAACACTGGTACATCCCAGTTCAGCAGCCGTCCGATTCAAGGATCCTGTTTCGCCGGTAATCGGAATAACATAATTTGGCAAGTCGTGGGGGCATTGTTGTCGAAGAAGGTCTAACAACGTGCGAAAAGCAACTGCCGTTTCCAGTGTCTCACCACTTTTACTTATGACAATAATTCCCCAATTACCCTCTGGAGTTACTGCGCGTAACCTCCCTAACACGCCCTGCAGCGCGTCGTTGTCTAAATGATTCCCGGCAAAATATAATTGAGGTCGACCGCCGCGTTCCGCTTTGGATAACTCGTTGTAATACGGTTCACAACACGCATCCATCAAAGCGCGTGTTCCCATATACGAACCACCAATGCC
The DNA here is from genome assembly GCA_036338835.1 of Planctomycetota bacterium. Lineage (GTDB taxonomy): Bacteria > Planctomycetota > Planctomycetia > Pirellulales > Pirellulaceae > UBA721. Next base: position 7,762 of record JAYZBF010000188.1, on the reverse strand, counting down.
TAACACGACGATTGCCTCGACCGACGATTGCAAACGATTAGCCGTTTTTAGAATTTGGCCCAATTCGCTTGTATCGCGATCGTTTCGATACTCACTAAGAATCTTATCCGGTAATGGATAGAAATTTCCATCAAGCGGTTTTTGATCCTCGGAGATTTCACCGTGCGCCATCAGTTCTAGGTCTAAAGAACAAACCTGTTGATGCGCATGTTTCAAATCAGCGTCCAGAGAACAGTCCTTATTAGATAGGCTATTCTTCTGGCACCCACTGCGCGATAAATCGACCTGAATTGAATTAGACATCGATACTTTTGAGGGAAGTTAGAAAAAGGTAAATAATGGAAGCGATGCTTTCTAATTAAAGCATTTACATACATTTGACGCCAAGCAAGGCAAGATTCCATAAAAGGCAAAAAAGCACACCTCTTATTCTCTATACGTTACGGTTTTGGTGCTTACTCCAATACGGTCGTCTTGTAGAATCAGTTTATAACAACGCATGCCATTGGCCTCGTTTTCCGTTATTAAGTCAATTTTTTCGTAAAAAGCTATACACGCCATGGATACGCACGATCTAACACGCAAACTCAACACGAAAAACAACTCGAAAATCGTCATGCTCGTGGCCGACGGACTCGGTGGACTTCCGCATGAAGTCGGCGGGCAAACGGAATTGGAAGCTGCCAATACACCAAACCTCGACGCCTTAGCTACCCGCGGCGTTCAAGGATTAAGTCACCCAGTATTACCAGGTATCAGTCCCGGCAGTGGTCCTGGCCACCTTGGCCTATTCGGCTACGACCCACTAAAATATCAAATTGGGCGGGGAGCACTGGAAGCAACCGGTATCGGATTTGAGCTGCAAGATGGCGATGTTGCAATTCGATGTAATTTTTGCACACTCGATGCAGACGGGAAAATAACCGATCGTCGTGCTGGTCGTATCGCAACTGAACTGAGCGCCCCGTTGGCCGAAAGCCTACGGCAAATCCAAATTGAAGGGATTGAGATATTCGTCGAACCAGTCAAAGAACATCGCTTCGTCGTCGTACTACGCGGACCTGGACTAGGCGGTAATGTACTCGACACCGATCCCCAAGCAACAGGAGTCCCACCACTAGATCCCGTTGCAACGGATCCCGCCAGTGAAAAGACTGTCGAAGTTGCAAAACAATTTTTGGTTCAAGCTCGTGAGATTCTGAAAGACCAAGAGCATGCCAACTTCCACACAATGCGCGGATTCGCAGCTAAACCAAAGCTACCAACATTCGCAGAAGTCTATGGACTACAAGCCGCCGCAGTGGCAGTCTATCCGATGTACAAGGGCCTCGCACGACTCGTCGGAATGGACATCATCGGCAACGCCAGTAACCTCGATGAACAAGCAACCGTCGTAAAAGAAAACTGGGACAAATACGACTTCTTCTTTGTCCATTTCAAGTACACCGACAGTACTGGGGAAGATGGTAACTTCGAAGCCAAAAAACAACGCACAGAAGATTTTGATGCGTTCATCCCTCAGATTCTTGAACTCAACCCAGACGTCGTCATCGTTACCGGTGACCACAGCACTCCGAGTTTTCTGTCCAATCACAGTTGGCACCCCGTACCAACTTTACTTGCTTCAGATTGTTGTCGTTACGACCAACAAACCGCATTCAATGAATCTACCTGCCTCTTAGGCGGACTCGGCCAATTCGAAGCAAAACATCTGATGACCCTCGCACTTGCCAACGCCGGCCGACTAGGGAAATACGGCGCATAATTTAACCATTCGCGCGGCCATTCGCGGACTTTCGCACCCTTATTTCACAAACCGTGCATTCACCCAATTTGCATAATCTAAGATGTCAGCGCGGTCGGCCATGTCGACGACCAAGCTAAGACGTCGCGCGTCACCCAGCGGTACATCAATCGACCGCAAATCATCTCCGCCACGAACCACTGGACTGTCATAAGCGGTTTGCCACTCGGAGCCTTGCTTAGCCTGTAGCAAAACATGAACACTCACGCTGCCCTGCTCTGCTGCTCGGGAATCGATTCCTACATCGGATCGAAATCGCGTGTAACCCGCCGGAATATCAAACGTCAATCGACTCACCGAGACCATCCCGACACCCGCCAAATAAAGCTTCCCATCGACTCTTAGTGTCCCACCTACCGCGTTGCGTCCAAGTCCATAGTCTCTGACAATTGGCTTGCCAGAGACCGACTTAAATATTGGCACATAACGATATTGAGTCGGCTTAACGTCGTGCAAGAATAATAAATTTTTATCCACCGGCCGGTAATAAGAAATCGCCGACCAGGGGTTAAAGCTGGCGGTCTCTGAGCCTAGAAATGGCGGTAGGGTCTCCAGCTTTAATCCGCTCACCGTCTGCCACACCAATTTTTCACGGTCTCTAATGACATTCTTGGCCCCACCGTAACTCCCATTATTAAATCCAAATTGCTGGACTTCGTTACTTGGCACCGCTTTTTCGACCTCCCTCGCAAAATACACAGCACGTACAGCTGAAACCGCAAATTCGACTGGCATCTTCAAACCAGTGGCAGTCAATGCGAGTCGACGATCATCTAATACGTTGAGTTTGCCGGTTAAGGTCGTCCCATCTTGTAACACAACCCCATCCTCGCCGCGCATATCATGTGCCACCACCGTTTGCATCAACTCGTCTCGAGCCAGTAAATCATGTGGTGGCTGATACAAAACAGCCTGCACCATTTCCAACGGGCAACGAAACTTCTTCCACGTCAACGAGTCACCAACGATGTCCGCCACACCCAACGTGACTTTATCGACAACAATCACTTCACCATGTGTCAACACGATCCACGGACGACCAGCGTGCTCTTGAATAGCCCCCAGTTCAAATACTTCTGAGGGTAGAAATTCTAATCGCTTTTCCCCAACTTGAATTTTCACACAAGTCTCATCAATGCTATGTATTTCGCCAACTACATCACGCTGCGGCAATCGGACATTGACGGTTGCCACGGGAGATTGCGCTGTACAGAATGTGCTCGACGTTAGCAGCAAGGCAAACACTTCCAACACTATGAGGTGACGAATCATCATGATCTACTATTTTCGCAAAGCTGGTAAATGACTGCTTGGCATTTGTAAAATCAAACAAGCCATTGCCGTCGCATAAGGGTCACAAATAAAATCGTCCTTCCACGCTCCATTGGTCTGTTGTTTTTCTAACAACAAGGTGCTGGTTTGATCATACCACTCTTTCCAAGGCTTAGCGGAGATCCCAGCATTACCATTGGATTGGTATAAGGCATGAGCAGCATAGTACTGCCCATAAAAATAATGCGGATCCCCCGCATAATCTTGATTCGGCGGAATATTGTTCATTAGGAAATCCACGCCACGCTTGAGCACTTGCTTTCTATCCCATCCCAAACTCTGCAAAGAGACTAAAGCTGACGCCGTCCGTCCATAGGCACTCTCGCCAGGCTGTGAAGTATAACGAAATCCACCGTCGGAGTTTTGTAGCGCTGTCACATATCGTCGACACGCGTCAACGGTAGCGGGCGGTACATACAAACCCGCATTACGGGCGGCCCGCAAAGCTAATACTTGGCAAACCGTTACCGAAATATCGGCATCGTCTTTCTGTGGTTCATAACGCCATCCACCCTCATCGTTTTGTGTGCTAATAATCAGTTTGACCGCATTTTCTATGACAGCCCGTAGACCCTTTTGTCGCGAGACTCCAAATACTTGAGCAAGGAATAGCGTCGAAAAACCATGCCCGTACATTGGGCCACGGTCATTTGATTCTCGAGAACCAATGACACCCGTTTCTTGAGCGTGCCTCATTACGAAATCCACCATCAACGAAACGTGTTTACCATATGGCCCTCGTTGGGGGAGATGTCCCGCGGAAACAAAAGCAAGTCCCACCAAACTAATCACTGCTAGATTGCGTTCATATTCAGCAGATCCAAATGCACCATCATCCGTTTGAGAATTTACTAAAAACCGTAAGCCCCGACTTATCGCTTGTCGATGTTCAACGGTGAGCATCGACTGTTGTGCGGACAAATCCAACGGCCACAGAATTGGCACGGACCCCAGTAATAATGTACGCCGATCTATCATTTATTCTCTTACCACTGCTACTGTCCTAGCGGCTTGCGTTGATTCAACCGCAAATAAAACTGTTCAATCAAACGTTCATACCGTGCGATAAACGGATTGGCCGCAGCATCTCGTAATTGCGTACGGACTCGAGGCGGCAAGTGATTCCACAGTAACAATTGTCGCTGTGCGAGTTCCTGTGGTGTAAGATTTTGCGTGCCTACAGTCGCAGTACCATCATCCACTATAGTATTTCCAGATGCTATGCCAACACCAGCTTCTTGACCACTCGCACCTGCCGTTGGCGTTTCGGAAAACACAGATTGAGGACCCGCTTGTTCCTGATCAATCACTCTTGTTAACTGACGAATGATATCCATTTGCAGTTTCTGAATTTCGCCTTTGGATTTTTCCGAATCCATTTTAAGCTTACGTAAATTTCTCGTAGCCATTTTCATCTGCAACTCGATCTGCAACAACGCACCACTCACATCGCCCATCCCAATATCTTCGTCAGTGGGTACCGTTGTGTTGGCCACTGCACCCGTGTTTGGACGTGGAAGTGATATCACATTGCTTTCCGGATTGTCAGAGTTCCCCTGCACAGGACCAAAAAGAGACTGTTTCACTTGTGGCGACAAAACAATCGCAGGTTCTTTACCAAAGCTCTCATTACAAAAATTCAGCGCCACACAAATGACAATCAGCAATCGCCACCAAGAAGATCGGTTCGTTGTTAGAAATGACATCACTTACTGAATTCCCTTCTTTGGCTTAAGGTCATTCGTTTTGTTTTCATAATCGTTCTGCTGACCACGAGACTTTCTTATTTGGGAAACAACCAGCGACAATTCTCGTTGTCGATCCTCAAGTTCTTTGAGTTGCCGCACATGACCAGCACTCACTTCTGGCATATTGATCAACGACGTGACTTGCATATTTATATCTTCTTGCACCGCGAGAATCAAAACAAGATCAACCGCTTCCGTTTGATTACGAACTACATCCGACTGCTGTTGCAGATCCGCGGATGCATCGCGGTGCGTTCCTGCTGTATCAATAATTGTCCGCAACAACGATAAAGCACTAGCGATGTGGCCTTGGCAAACTCGGGTATCTTCAAACCACATCTGTTGGGCATTTTGTAAATGCGACGCCACCGATCTCAAAGATAAATCTACCACGGGAGGTGTCCACTCCAGCCCTAGCAACTCAACAACCATTTTCGTGACCAGATCTTGCCTAGCCGCGATCGCTTGTCGCTCAACATGCATCAAACCCATATCTTGCAAGTCAGCAGCAATACCCAGTTGTTGTTTATAAATCGTTTTCAAAGAATCCAACAACTGTACAGCCCGCATCTGATTGTGGCCAAGTTGTATTTCATCCGTCGCTACCGTCGACAATATCTCTTGCATCATAATGGTCACTCGCTGCTGCTGCTCGATGGCCAAGGCGACGTCATTCTTCAACAACAACCTAGCGGCGTTCCTCATATCACCCACGATCGAAGAGTCCTGTAATTTTCGTAAAAACTGAAATTCAGCGGCGGATTGATTAACAAAATTATCAACGGAGTTTGATAATTGAAAAACATATTGTGCAATTCGGTCAGCAAGGTCACCCTGCAGTCCGGCAAACTCAGTTCTCGCCTGAGCCATTACTTGCGTCTCACTCGGATCGGCTTGCCCATTGAACTGCAGTGCCCGAGTGCGAGTTAGCAATTCTTTTTGAACAATCATCATTTCAGTCCAAAAGTCAGCAAACTCTGCGACTCGTTGACTATGCACTTGCTCCTGCATCAGTCTTTCCAGCTTCGCAATGGCGGCTTCGAGCAATAGAACAATGTCATCGGAATGTCGCACCATGTTTAAACGTTTGGTATCGGTACTTAGCTGTCCAGCACGCACGTCAATGGCATCCACTTTGGACAACAACGTCAATTCCCTGATTTTTGATTGCACTTGCGGCAACAATTGTTGGTCAAGTTCAGTTGCGATTTGATTGAATTCTTCAAAGGCCTGAACTAACGTAGGTAGCAGCGTTTCGCCTTCAAAAGATTTTCCAATCAGCAGGAGCCTGCCGAGAATAGACTGAGGGCCAGAATCCAGCAAACTGGCTGTACTGCGATGTTGCAATAACAAACCGCTGCTAAGATCTCGCGCTTCCAAAAGAACCGTGGGATCCGTTGTCTCAACTAATCGGTCTCTTAAGGATCTGGTCTGCATTGCCGACAACTGCAACAACTTCTTGAGGTCCGCAAGCTGTTTGGCAACGAGTTGAAGTTCTTGCCGGATTTTTCCGCGGAATTGAACGAGGGATAGAACCGTTAATGGCACCACATCGCTGTTAATGTTGTTGCCAAATCGATCGGCAACCTGCACCCGTAGTTGCAGGGTTGTACCACTAGCCACCTCTCCTAAACGTCCGACGTCAATTCCCATTTCAACTCGCAACCGATCGGGAAGCTGCTGGACAAACGCTCGCAATGACGTGTACTCATTTCTTGCACCCACTTTAAATGACGCAATAGGTATTTCCAACATTTGGATTTTATCATCGTCCCACTGCTCAGCAACACAATACTGCAACCATGCTTGAGTAATCTGCAAATCATCCGTTGCCACCATCACCAGCGGCAGTCGCCCAGCCGCCGTAAGTAAAGTCTCTGCATGCGGGCTTAGTATATTCACGATCGGTTCGTGGTCCTCGATGACATTTAAATCAATATCAACCAGATTCCTTGAAACGACACCATCTTCATCGATTAATTCAAGATCTAATGTGCCACTAGATAAAATCGAAATGGGTTCGGACAAACTTAGCACTATTACGTCTGCCAGTGATTGCTGCGCCAAAAGAATACGTTTCTCTTCGTCTTCTCCCAGAAACAGCAGCGTTGCTTGCTGTAGCGGGCGGTCAATAGTTGCCTGGTATTGTAGTTGGCTGCCGTGCAGCACACGCGCCGCAGCATCGGATTCATAACTTTCTAACTCGGTATACACAGGCGGATATATTATCACCTTAGACAGCATGACAACTGGAGGTGAAACAATGGTAACGTCTCTCCATTGATCCGCTTCGTAATCACCGCCGTGAATACGATATGCAAACGACTGTTGCACCTGAGGCAACACCAATTCATGCACGTTAGAATTCGAGTTGACCTTTAATGTTGAATACTCCGCATCCCCATCCCAGCGGACATCAACAAACACTTCCCGTGGAAAGAGCCAGTTTTGTGATCCTATCTTGATCTGATAATCAGCCCCCATTGAGACTTTTTCTCGATAGTCAACTACTGTCAACTCATGGCGACGTGGCCAATGCTTAAACGTCCACGGAGACAAAGTCCGCTGTGAAGCAAGTGCAAATGTTGATTGGAATCCAAACGCGAATGAAAATAGAGTTAGCAGTAATAAGCAAGTCAATAGTAACGGCCTACGCAGAACCCGAACGCGAAAACACTCGCCAATTTGGAATTTAACAAGTTCCACTTCAAGTTGGGATTCCATCACCGCCATGAATTCTAAACGTCGTTCGCCCTGCTGTACGGAGTTTCGCAAATCACACAGCACAGACAGTCGTTGACCCAATTCTGCATGGGATTGTTCAATTCTGCGAGCCGCCTGAAAATCATTCAGCTCGAACTTCCAGGCAGGCACTGCC
>JAYZBF010000187.1:0-5197 GCA_036338835.1 Planctomycetota bacterium | reverse complement strand
GTTGACCGTGCTGAGCTTGGGGGCCACGCTGTTGACCTTGGGGTCCGCGTTGTTGACCGTGCTGAGCTTGGGGGCCACGCTGTTGACCTTGGGGCCCGCGCTGTTGAGCTTGGGGTCCTCGTTGTTGAGCTCTTGAATCATGCTGAGCTTGGGGGCCACGCTGTTGACCTTGGGGTCCGTGTTGTTGAGCTTGAGGTCCGCGTTGACCGGATTGTTGATCTCGCTGACCGTGTTGAGCTTGGGGCCCGCGTTGTTGATCACGTTGTTGACCGTGTTGAGCTTGGGGGCCGCGTTGTTGACCGTGTTGAGCTTGGGGTCCGCGTTGTTGATCACGTGCCTGATCTCGCTGCGGACGCTGCTGATCTTGCTGAGCCTGTGGCCTTCGTTGCTGCCCATCTTGAGCTTGGGGGCCACGCTGTTGAGCTTGGGTGAACGAACTGCGATACGCAGCCTTCTGATTTTCATCAAGACTCTTAATGAATGCCATCTTTTCACGATAATCTAACGTGCCATCGTTATTTGTGTCATACTTCTTGGTCAACTCATCTTTCGACATCAGCTTCTGATTTTGAGATCCCCGTTGCTGCCCATCTTGAGCTTGGGGCCCGCGTTGCGGACGTTGCTGATCTTGCTGAGCGGTGACGTTTGTTGCCATCAAACCAACAGCCGCCAATAGAGTTAAACATTTCATTACGCGAGTCATTTCCGATTCCTTATTTTTTCCTACCCGTTTATCTAGTCACCATAAATAACCATATTTATATAAACAATGCTATTCCGGTTCGGTTCCGAACAAAATTGCGAGAATAAGAAATTAGGTGAGTTCAAGATTAATTTTTGGGCCGCGGTGACGGAGTACTCGGACGCGGGGAGACCGATGGACGCGGTGACGGAGTGCTCGGACGAGGGGTTACCGATGGCCGCGGTGCCGGAGTGCTCGGACGAGGGGTTACCGATGGACGCGGTGACGGAGGTGGTTTTACAGACGGAGTGCTCGGACGCGTGGAGGAGGGACGAGTTGGCAATTTACCACTTCCTCCAATTGAACTTCCACCAATAGTCACTCGAGGACGAGTGGGTAACGTCGGGTAATTACTTGGAAATCCGGAAGATGGGCGAGTTACGGATGGATAGCTCGAGGTTGGTCGAGGTATCGTTACCGTCGGTCGCGCTACAATTTTATTCGATGTACCCGGAGCTGCCTTTGGTGGTACGACGCCTGTGCGTACAGTCGGAGCAGTGATCCGCACATGTCGCTGTGCTGAACCAAGAGTTACATTCGTTCCCCGCTGAACTTGTGGCATTGTCCATGAACCATTGGAGGTCGACACAGTATTGGGCGAACCCGTTACCAATTTTCCATTCTCCATGCGGTTACGCTCGTATGCCAATCGTGTATAGCTAGCCGATTGGTTTACCGACGCAGTGCGATATTGAGTGCCCACGCGGACAAAGTTCCGATGCAAGTCGTCTTGCACACGATATCGATCGATGTGCTGAGCATAAACTGACATTCCGAAATATCGATCGCCGCGATTGCTACCAATACTCAACTGCATTCCAAACGTATGAGCTGGGCGATGCAACGGATGACTACTGAAATAGCGATGCCAGGTTGAGCTATGGTGTAAATAACTGATGCCATGGTGATGACGGTAGTGCACGTGGTTATAGGCAAAGAACGGATCGTAACCAATGTTCACGTGAAAATGGTGATGCGAATAGATGTGATGATGTTGTTGATAGTGCGAATCATAATAATCACCAAAATAGTAATGCCCATAGCGCGGACGTACGAACCAGTGCATGTGAAAGCGACCAATGTCCATCACAATACTGGGGCGGAAACGCGCAGTAGGAGTATGCATAATGACCGGTGCAAACATGACACCACGAGCCGACATTTGATAATCCCAGTACCCATCAACAAATACATATCCACCGGGGGTCCACATCCAACGTGATGGGATGTATACATAGTTCGGGCGATAGCGAACCCAGTGCCCAGCACGCCAGCGGTAATTGGTGCCACGAAAAAGCCAAACACCAGGCGACCAAAAGTGGCTACTGGTAGGAGCCGAAACGGATGGACCGTTCTCAATGGATTCCGGTGGCGCTGTGGAATAGTTCATCTTGCGACGTTCACTCGATGCCCAAAATCCAGATACCCATTGGTAATCGCGATCATTCAATAAATCATTCCAATAACCAGGCACCCAGCGACGACCGGCAGGAGGAGTCCGCCAAACACCGCTAATCCACACATAGTCTTTACGCTGATCGTCAAATCCCCAGTAGCCCGGAATCCAAATTACATTCTCGCCATCCGGTTTATAGTCGGGAGGAATCTCATCAACCTGCTCTGGCGGCGCGTCATTGACAATCATGCCAGGCTTGGGGTCATAGTTTACTTGAGACGCAAAAGCTTCGTGCACGGGGCCCCGCGCTAAAACTTCAATGTCTTCATCGCTGGATGCATTTCCCTCGACACTACTCGGAGCATCCGCCGGCGCAACAGGTACATCGTCCACCTGAGCAAAACTGACATCGCCAATCATCCAGACAGCCAAACAAGTTGCTAGCAAACCTATCTTGAAGCGTTTCATTCGATACTCCCTAATTCCATCGTTTCAACTTTACAACTGAAAATCCGTATTCATCTGTATATAGTGATGCAAGCCTTATGCCATGACCCGATTTTAATTCACTGCGACACAGTTTTCACTGCTATATAGGTAACTTCTACGTGTGAAAGTAGCTTTCCAATGTTCATCATTATTGAACCTTTCAGTAGTTAACCGCTCAATTACTGTATTCAATTTGATAGCACCCGATGTCACTTCTGTGACAACCGTTTCGTTTACATTTCTGAGGGGCACAACTACATTACGCATTACCTCCGACGAAGATACTCTGCGTTACCTATTTATTAACGAGAGATAGTGGTGCCTCATGAACCAACGAATGCTGTTAGATTTTCTACAACTCACATTTTGCGATGGCATTGGACCTCTCACTTTCCAAAACCTACTCAATCATTTTTCCAGTGCGACTGAAATCATCAAGGCACCTGCAAGTGCATTGCACCAAGTCCCGCGTATTGGTCGCAAGACAATTCAAGCGATTCATGATAGTCATACGATCCGCGCCGAAATGCAAAACCAGCTAACACTTTGCCAATCACACAACATCGAGATCGTCCCCTACACCAGCCCACGTTACCCTGCTCCACTCAAACACATCCCCGCACCACCTCCGGTCATTTTTTGCCAAGGCAACCTTCAATTGTTACAACTCGAGTGGCCCACCCAAACCACGATTGCCATCGTCGGAACTCGTCAAGCAACACAATACGGGCTACGTCTCGCACACACGCTGACGCGTGATCTTACCATTGATACATGGCGGACAGTCAGCGGCTTAGCTCGAGGAATCGATCGCGTAGTTCTTCAAGCCACCTTGGACCATCATGGAACCACCATTGCTGTGCTTGGCAGTGGGCTGCTACGGATTTACCCCAGCGAACATCAAGGGCTCGCTCATACGATTCGTCAACAAGGTCTCTTAATCAGCGAAGTCCTACCTAGCGACTCACCTCACAGCCGGCTTTTTCCTCGACGCAATCGAATCATTTCAGGCCTCAGCGCTGGCGTGATTGTCGTCGAGGCAGCACTGCGATCGGGCGCTCTCATTACCGCCCGCCATGCGATGGAACAAAACCGCGAAGTCATGGCGGTCCCTGGCATGGTCGACGTACCTGTCGCCGCAGGTTGTAATAAACTAATTAAAGACGGAGCACAACTTGTTGAAGACGCGACCGACGTCTACACAGCCCTTGAACACACGCTTACTTGTGCACCCAACAGTCTCCGTGAAGCGGTTACACTTCCTCCGCTCAGCGACCTCGAACAAGAGGTCTTTGAACTAATCCCCGGCGAGCCTACCTTTATCGATCTACTTTCCATCGACCTCAAACGCACAATGCCACAACTCCTCGCCACCATCACTTCGCTCGAACTCAAAAACCTCATCTGCCGTCCCACCGGTAACAGCGTCCAGCGTATTCGTTAATGGTCCGGTAACTTCGTTTGTGATATGTATTCCCAAATCGTGGTCCTACTTCGTGGCATTTTTGGCTAGCCAATGCGCGGCGTGATCGGTCCACGTTGAAATCTGGGAACCGGAGACTTTGCGCAGGCCGTATCCGTGTCCACCGTCACCATACACGTGCAACTCCGATGCAATTTTCAACTTTTTTAACTCTGCGTAAAACAACACTGCTCCCAACGAAGACGACGCATCGTCATCGGTATGAACAATAAACGTAGGTGGAACATCTTCCGAGACGTTTACTCCGGCAATCAAACTCCCAGTCGTCGTATCGTAAACCCTCCATGGATAAATCAACATCGCAAAATCCGGTCGATGCGAAACATCATCAACTTCATCAATTCGTTGATAGCTCAATTTACCTTGATCACATAGCAACTTCGCAGCGACTTGCCCTCCCGCAGAAAAACCAGCGAGTCCAATTCGATCCGTTTTGAGTCCATATAATTTCGCCTGGGAACGCACCAAAGCCATCATTCGCTGGGCATCTTGCAACGGCTTCACCCAACCCGGAATACTGCTATCCTCAGTGGTACGATAACTCAGTACAAATGCCGCGATCCCCTGTTGATTTAACCATTGTGCCACCTCAGTACCTTCTTTATCGGGCACAACCTTGCCAAACCCACCACCTGGCAAAATCACAGCCGCAGCACCATTAGGCTGCTCTGCCAAATGAACGGTAAATGTCGGTCGCGAGATTTTCACCACGCGGGTTACACGAGGTTTTTCATTTTCACGAAACGGAAGCGTTTCGCCTCGATTGCGAGTGGTCTCACCAGGTGCTAATTTTGGCCAAACATCGTTTATTTCGGTAGCTGGCAACGCGTCCACAAATATTGCACACGCCAACCCCACAGTTACTACAAAAGTTAACATTCGCATGGCTGCATCTCTTTCTTTTTGATTACTAAATCCTACTTTAATATTGCTTCTATAATGTTTGCTTGCTCAACACCTGTCAACCGGTAATCCAATCCTTGGAACCGATGCGTAAAACGGCGATGGTCGATTCCCAGCAAATGCTGGATCGTTGCATGTAAATCTCGTACTTGCACGGGGTCCACCACTGCGTTGTAGCTAAATT
>JAYZBF010000186.1:0-8096 GCA_036338835.1 Planctomycetota bacterium | reverse complement strand
TTCTCGTCTTCCACTCGATGCAGCATCGTCTGCACCTGGAAATTTGCCATATTGCTTAGATCTTCATTGCTGGGCATGCATAGCGACAATAGATATTCACCTCGATAATCTTCCGACTCGCCAAACGCTCGTGCTTGCTGTAGTTGTCTGGCAACTTTTTCCTGCATCTCACTGGGAATATCAGTGGCCATCGGATAAGCGTCGAACTTCGTAGCGTTCGCGGCGGCATTTTCCCACGTGACATCCATCTCACAGTCGCTAATGGTAATATCAATCAATCCATCTTCACTTTCCCAAACAAGTTGCATTCGACCTCGGTACCCGTTGGCACGACGTACTCGGACTTCCTGCGAGTCGAAATCATCGGGCACAATGTCCGTCAATCTCAAAGTAACCACTCTCCCTGTCTGCACGGGGCCCAGCAAATCGACAATTGCTGGCGAGGAGTGCTTTCGTTTGTCGTCAACTCCTAGTATCTCGTATGCGGCGCTATGGGCAAACTTCAATCGGCAACCGATCAGTGTTTGGACTTCGGCAAAATCCAATTCGAAGCGAATCAATTCTGTTTCACCGGCAAGCTTCAGCCACCCATCGACCGAACTTGTCGAGGTTACATTCAATTCGCCACATTCAATCAACTCGGCTAGATAATAAATCATGGTCCATATTTCCTTTTGAGAAAAATGGAGACAACGCCGTGAGAAGTGCTTTCTATTGTTACAAAATGTTGACTCTGAGCAAGAGCAACGCTGGCAGCCCAATGACAAGGGAGAAACGGCGTATCGCCACTAATCCACAGCGGGCAATAAGCGGATGTTGCGAACTTCCGCTGATGTATTCCATGATGCGATACCAAACGGCCGTACCGGTTCTTGTTCCCACCAAATATCAAATTTATGATCTGCGACTTCTATGGCGGCAAATTCTTCGCCATCAATCCAAGCAATCACCCGCTTCTCAGTCACTCTCAATCGAATCGTGTACCATTGGTTATCTTTTACTTCTAAGTAGCGAGTCGTATCATTTTCGACCGCGGCCATCGTGTCGATATTTGAGAGCCCAACAACGCCACCTCCCCAGCCACCTACGATAAACGAACAATAATTATCTTGGATCGGAAAAGTAACACCACAAAAAAAATCGTTGCCCTCTGTCCGCCGAGCCTCAAATACGACTTCGTAGTTAATTCGCGGAAAATCTCCCGCCACTTTGATGCCGGCCGCCGGTTTTCCTTTGCCAATCTGAATCACGCCATCCATCACTGCCACAGTACCGTGGTTCTTAAAATCGTTTTCCTCAATCACTTTCCAACCAGTAAGCGATTTGCGGTCAAACAACGACCGTTCTCCACCCACAACCGAAGCTCGAGTTAATTCTGCCCAATGCGTCAAACCGAAATAACCCCGTTGCGAAATTCGCTCTCCCTTTACCCAACGTACCGACTCATCCGTGATTGTCTCAACCGCGCCCCGCAAAACACCCTCCTCTAATCTCAACACCATCCGTAAAAAATGCGGCACGCGTGAAGTATCTGATGTTTGCAAGTCGCCAGCAAACTCGCCTCTAAATACGCCATTGTCAATCCGCGTATGAGCAACGAGTGTTATGAATTGATTTCCCAATTTCACCCGCACAGTTCCATCTTTGGCAATCCACAAAAACAACCGGCGATTGCCTTCATAGGTCTCGATGCTGCCACGCCACGTTCCAGTTAGTTCCTTAGAGGGCTGAAAGTTGGGTGGGAGAGTGCGACGTTGCACCAGTACATTAGGTGGATCAAATTTATAATCTTCAAGCAGCACACTTAATATTTTCTTTACTGTTTTATGCGGCAACGAACTTGGAGTGTTACATAGACAGACAACAGCGATGCCGTGTTCTGGGACCAGTGTTAATCGAGTGGCAACTCCTGGCATCCCTCCAGTGTGGCTAACGGTTTTATAGCCTGAATCATTTTCATTGGTGGCCCAACCCATCCCATATCCGAGTCCAGTAGAAATGGGATTAGTCGGCGCGTGTAAGCGTTTAAGCGCGGCGTCATCAAGAATCGCTGTTTGCCCCTTGCTGACACGACCAAGATTAAACAGAGCAAACATCGCAAGGTCATGTGCCGAACTGTAAACAGCGGACGCCCCATCGTGGTCAAAACCATACTGTTCGACGGCTTTACCTTGCCGGTCATATTTCACGGCCGCATCGTCAACCCTTTCAGCGGGAAGTCCCACAAATGTGTTGGTCATCGCCAACGGTTCAAAAACATCTTCCCGCATAAATTGTGCATATGGTTTTCCACCGTGACGGCTGATCAAATAATCTAATATCCCATAGCCCAAGTTACAGTACTTATACCCCGAACCTGGTTTTGACACGGCAATCCCGTAATGGCGAATCGTGTCATCACGACTCGGTATCGCATAGTCGTCATCTTGATAATAAAAATGATAATGCAATCCGATACCTGACGAATGGTTCAGTAAATTATTTACACTCACATCAGCGGCATCGCCAACTTTCGCTCGAATCTTCGCCTCACCTAAGTAACCATTCACCGGTCGGTCGATTTCCAGTTTGCCGCGTTGGTCCAACAGCATGATTCCTGTCGCCGTAATCGGTTTTGAAATTGATGCCAGCGAAAACAATGTATGCTCGGTGGCCTTCGTCTGTTTTTCGGTATCGGCCAGACCAAACCCTTGTTCCAAGATGATGCGGCCATCTTTGACAACAGCAATTGCCAACGCCGGATCGCCCGTCACTTTCATCTGACGCCCAATCCACGCGGTGGCTTCTTTCAAGCTTTCCGCGTTAGGTTTTTTTGCCAAGGACGTCATGGTCATTGCCACCATCAAAAAAAACGCCAGTACCAATCGCTTCATAATCCACTCCCCCTCGATAACTAGCTTGCGAGCATACGCGATTCAACCCAAATCTTATCATAAACGACAGGGGATGGTTCATTAGCCAGCATCCAAGATTACGTTGCTTAGGCCTGCGGACCCACGCAACTCAATCTAGAAAATCACCTTTAGCCAAACGCTCGGGCACATATTCCTGCGTTACATAGCTAATATCTTTAGAGATCAATGATTCGACTTCCAGCTTAAATCCATTGCTAAGCATCTTTTGGATTTCTTTTTGCCAGCGCTTTTTCTTTTCAAACCAAGGGTACTTCGCAATTTGATTCGCGCGTTTAATATCATTGTCACTAAGTTTAATAGTGACGCTCGGGTTAAGATCACACAATTCAAAATCACGGCTGCGCATACCAATGTACTTCGCTTTAGGAATAGCCATCCGGTTAGACTCGTAAGCCAAATTAATGGACCCCTGCTTCATCACACTGTAGATATAATATCCCCACGGATCGTTATCAAGCAAACAAAACACGGGCAGCTTCAGTTCATTGTGCATCCGATACAATAGTCGCCGCACGCCTCGCGGAGGTTGTCCGTTACCATGCGTCAAAATACAATTGTGATCTTTCCAAAACTTATCTTCATTGAATCTTCGCCAGACGGTATCTTTTTCAACATGTAAGATAAAGTCCGCCGTACACTCCACAAACTGCATAATCTCCGGCTCGACGATCGACGGAATCGCATAGCCACCGGAACCCATCCGCGAGCAATCAATTTCGTCACCGTTATCTACAAGTCGAATGTTACCTACCATGGAACCTCGATTCGACGCATACACGTGCAATTCTTCACGCAGTGCGTTGAGCGTCACTTCGACATCTTCAATAACTGGATCGCAATCAGCTTGGTCATCGAACGTCTCTTCGTGAGTACCTTCGATCGTATGCTTCAGTAAATAGTACAAACCACGAATACTGGTGGTTTTGCCTTGTTCAATCAATTCCTTACAACCTCGCCCGACAAGCATCGTCTGCATGTAGGTTCTGGCTTGGGAAAGATTAAAGAGCTCTCGGCGATTTTTAGCCGCTCCCATCTCAATAATTTTTCGGCTTTGATTGAACTTCACATTCGACAGACTCCGTGACGGAACTTCGAGATGGGGCGCTCGGCCACGTTTCGCGGACTTAGTCACACCATCTGCCATGCCAATCAAAGACGCTATTGTCTTGCGATCTTTTGCCGTCATCTTGGTCGCGCGAGCAGCTTGTGCTGGAGTTCGTTTTTTCTTTGCCATCGTCACTTTCCGTCCGTCATATCAATAGGTACTAAATTTCCACTGAGAATCTAAACCCACTACTTAAAACAGTTTCTTCTGGGGATCTGCTTGTTCCAGATGAGTAATCAAAGTTTGTTCGTGATCTGCATCAACGATCAAGACATTATCACCGTAATCTTTTTCGCTTTCATCGGTGATTTTCTTTCCACTTTTATCTAATTTGGTATCCGCTTCCTTTGTCACTCGCTTGGCAACTCGATGCAAGTTGCTCAATAAATCTTCGCGATCGCATCCGTTCAATTCCGAAACCGCAGTTGCCACTTCACCCAAATACCGCAAGAAGACACTGCGTCGCTCACCTTCCTGTTTTACTTTTTTACGACGCCGCAGGAAAATACCGAGCTTTCGCCCGACTGCCTGTAGCCCCAATCGCATCTCTTTTTGAATCTCGTCGTACGATGCAATCGCTTCCTTTGATTCGCTAGTAAAAGGCACCCACACGCTCGCCATGTGAACCATTAATCGCACTGGCCCGCTAGGCAAACTACCACGGGATTGCGTCAATCCGTAACTACGCCAATTGGTTTGCATAATGGTCTGCGTAATCGCACAATCTCGCGTCTTGAATTGCAAGGGAACTCGATTCGCATATCGCATCACCTGCATCGATTGACCATCGGACACGTTGACGTTTCGCATGCAATGATGCAATCGCTCTCGATCACTCAAATCCAATTTTCCAGGAGATTGACGACTACCAAATTCACCGGCTTTCATTATCTTATCCGCCGACTCGGAACCTAAGCCATCAAACGTATTCAACATGAATTGCCTTAATGTGCGAGCGTCCGTTTCTTCGAGCAACCGCTCTAGCAATTCCATGGAAACCTTTTGGACGGAGTTTGCACCACCGTAAGCTAAAGCAACTTCTATTTGAAATGGATTTCCACGATACACTGCCGGCGGTCGAGTCGCCGCGACATAAAACTCACCTGGCACCACTCGATGCAATCCACGCAACAATAAATCTTCTCCGATGGGTGAAATACAGTCCGTACTGGGGTTCTTAATTTTCGTGACTTGAATCGCTTTGAAAATCGCATCCGCTTGTGAGCGTTCAATTTTCTTAATGCCAGCCCGAGTGGACACGCCTGCTGTTTCACATATCCGCCGCGCAACCGCGGGACTCACTCTTGAAAACGAGCCTGTCAAAAACTGGCTAATCGTGCCCTCTTTTTGTTCTTTGAGCATTGTCATTAGGCGACCAAGTTCGACGCCGTAGGGATGCGGTTTGATTTCCTTGGGCTCCGGCGGCAACTCTGTCGTACTACGACGATAGGTATGTAAAGTTCCCTCGGGATCATTAAAGTGTAAAGTCACGTGTGGATTGGCAATCGCCGTTTGTTCCAAATATTCGTCGACACTCCCGCGGCCCTTTTGATATTTTCCTTCGATCTCAATAGTCACTCGGGTCCCGCTGCGAACTTCTTTCGGATCCTCATCCTCTTCATGAATGGGATAGTGGCTCTCCCAATCGATTTTATGTTTGAGAAACTTAGCTCGTCCCTTTTCCCCGGGCGGTATGTCTAAACCATCGCCACGACCATTGAGAATCTGCGGGTTGTTGGTCTTGGTGTCGATTTGCAATTCATAGTAATGAGCCGGTTTGCGAATCGAAAGTTTGGATACAATTTTAACAGGCTTGCCCGTCGTTAACATGCCGTACATTCCCGCCGCACTAATTCCGATTCCTTGTTGTCCACGGCTCATGCGTAACCGGTGGAACTTTGAACCGTAAAGCAATTTCCCGAAAATCAACGGGATCTGGCGTTTGAGAATTCCAGGTCCATTGTCCTGAACCGCGATCTTAAAACGATCCGGCTCCGTCTGCTCGATGTTGACCCAAATCTCTGGCGTAATACCAGCTTCTTCGCAAGCATCCAATGAGTTGTCAACAGCTTCCTTGACCGTCGTTAGTAACGAGCGACGGGGATTATCAAATCCCAACAAGTGACGGTTCTTGGCAAAGAACTCACTAACAGAAATTGACCGTTGTTTCGCGGCCATAGACTGAGCGGTACTACGTCGCTTGGTGCGCTTTTTACCACTCGCTTGCACTTGACTAGCCAACGCGACTGCACTCCTTTTGCATCATCGGGAATCCGTTCCATGTATTACTCTGCCTGAAGCAGTGTTAAAGTCTGACGATTATAAGGGTTAATTCGGATTTGGAACAGTTGACTTTGGCCCAAGTGCCACAAGCTGCGGTAATATCGCAAAAATACCCTACAAAGATTTACCCCTACAAGCAGAAAAAACCGATTTATTGTATTGAGTAGTTGCGTGTGTGTAATCAGTATAGAAACAAGTAATCATTCTACTTGCTAATTCCTAAAAACAATTTTAGGTGGCTAAGAGTAGGAAAGAGGAGTTTGTTATGGTTCGTAGTAAGTTAATGAATAGCGTTGTTGTCATAGCAGTTGTCGTCTTGGTTGGATCAATCGCCTTTGAAGCTCAAGCGGTTGGACCTAAGGTCAAATATGCACCCAAGAAAGTCAAGAAATCGGTAACCGAGAATCCGCAAGAACCCAGTGTTTTACACCAAGTTCCAGCGTCTTCAAGAGTAACCCGCATAACCCCTACACCTGCTAGACTCTTCTATAACTACTACGCTCCCACCCAAGGTGGAGGAATTCCTGCTGGAATTTACCCAGCACCTCGCCAAGTACCACTAGTTGTGGGGCATACTTACAATACTTACCAGCCACTCATGCCACATGAGTTCATGTACCGCCACTATCGTGCGTACCACCATTACTACAATAATGGAATGGGTTTCACTCGCACGAGCGTCCGTTACCGATAAGCTGGCAAGTCAATATCCGCTAACCCCCTTACCCTCATTAGGATTAATTGACATGACCACGAACTTGAAATTTATTTGTAGCTTATTTGTTATTGTGATGATTGGCATGTTTGCCACATCTGATACGGTTCAAGCTAAAAAACGCCATCGCGTAAATCAGTGGGAACGCCAACGCGCCAACGTAACACCTTGGAATGGCGCTTATCGTCACCAAGCATACAGCACGCCACTGGCCGTGATCGTTCCTCCGACCGCAGCGTCTTTCCGTTTACTCGGTTGGGGCGTTTCCAAAAACGTCGTTGCGCCACTGTACCACCAGTACCAACTTGGTGCACCACAACCAAGCCAAGCTGGTTACGGACCTTATAAGTCATTGCCGATGTACCCGAGCAGCAGCGACCAATATGGCGCGTACTATATTCGGGGACCTTGGTAAGACACTTTTAGCTTCATGCTAAAAGTAAATTTTTCGGTTACATTAAACCGCGCGTAATTATTCTCGATTACTCGCGGTTTAATAATTCCTGGAACTTCTTTGTCCAGGCAGCGTTGCCCAACCCACTGGTTGCTTTGAGATATCGAATACGTTGATGTGCTTCCTCGCGCTCACCCAAACGAATATATGTTTCAGCTAATGCGAATTTAGCCGCATACCATTGATCCGTCCGCGGACGATGCCCCACCAACACACGCCGCCACTGAACTAATGCTTCTTGTAATCGCATCTCATCATTGCTCAACAACAAGGCCTCCGCGTACCGCTGTTGAATATCCCCTCGTTTCAAATTTCGGCTCGCTATTTTAATATAGAGCGCATATCCACTTTTCGCTTTTCCCAGCATGATACTCGCATCCGCATGCAATAAATCCCACTGCAACCGGTACTCTACATTCACTTCCCCTAACTTTCCTTGCAGTTCTGAAAGTGTATTGAGTTGCAACTGGGCAATCTGCTGCTGCACGTTCGCCGGCGACGTCTGCGCAATCACTGCTAACTGCTGCAACATCTCCAACCATCGTTGTGGCGAGCTTTCGCTTAACTCTTGTACTAATTCACTTGCCTGCCCGCCTCGACCTTGAGCAACCAATGCGACGATTC
>JAYZBF010000185.1:0-14260 GCA_036338835.1 Planctomycetota bacterium | reverse complement strand
GAGCCCGCTGGTTTTGACTAAATTCTTTAAGATGCGAAAGATTAGTTCCTGTCGTTTAACGCCAGAAATATCACCGAGTTCAACCTCTTCTGCTACCTCTAACAACTCCGGCATGCTCATTTTTTGCAGTTCAATCAGACGCGTCTGCTCGCTAGGATCCGTGACCAATTGATCGCCAACTTTTTCACCTTTGCCTAACTCGCGACTAATTTGCTCAGCGAGCGACAGCGTATCTGGCCTCGGCCGATTGTTGATAAATTCCCCGTCGCTGTCCTGGAACTGCTGCGATTTACGCGGATCGGCAGATTTCGCAGCACTTGCGTCATGCTCGTGAGCACGCAAATCATCAATATTGGGATTTTGTTTTTCTGACATCTTATTAATTCACTGGTGCGGTAAGCACCGCCCAAATTGCTTGTAATTGTTTTCGTGTGTTGTCTCGTGTTCCCGAATTGTCGAGGATTAGATCAGATCGACGTCGTTTTTCCTGCAACTCAAGTTGCGATGCTTGACGTTGAATTATTTCTTCGTCAGACCAACCACGTTCTCGACATCGTTGCCAACGAACAGACTCACCACAATCCACAAAAATTACTTGGTCACAGTACTGATCCCACTCTGCCTCAAACAACAACGCTGCATCAACAACAATCGAGACCGAGTCCTCAGTAGCTTGAAATTTCTCAATAAACTTGTTTAACGCGTATTGGATTAATGGGTGTGAAATCGATTGCAAGAACCGAAGTTCCGTCACAGCATTCTCATCACATCCAAAAACAATTCCTGCGACTTCTTGCCGATCCACTTCGCCGTTGGATCCAAAAATCTGGTTACCCCACCGTTGACGCAACAATTTCTTGATCTCACCATCGCATAATATGTCATGCCCCGCCCGATCTGCATCGAATACTTGTGCGCCGAAATCTTTCAACAAACCAGCGACATAACTTTTGCCAGAACCAATACCGCCACTGAGGCCGACAACAAGGGTTGGTTTTTGTGAGGACATAGGACTGTCTGTGCCATCTTTTAATCGGGCACGAAAAACGGGATATCAATGTCAGCGCAACTGCTAATAATGCATTGAAAAAGGGAATTTGAAATATACGCGTATGGAGGGAATGCTCGCCGGGAACGCAATCACAGCGGAATGTGTGCTGCGACCATTGAGAGAAAAGAAATATGTGGGATAGTAATCGAAATAATAACCAAGTTTGAATACTACTGCCCTCATTATAGACGCACCACTCGCATTAAACTAGGCGCTTTTTATTACGAATATATTGTCTTTTTGGCCAGTTCGTGGTCTTTATTTGCATTGAGCCCAATTATCACCAACACAAATATCTACCTTCAGCGGCACAGATAGTTCCACCGCAGACATCATCTCCTCACGCACCATAGCCGTCAGACGTTCGACCTCCTCTGCCGCTACCTCAAACACTAACTCATCGTGAATCTGTAGCAACAGTCGAGCTTGAAAATCATCCGTTTTCAGACGTTCAAGTACAGCTATCATGGCCACTTTGATAATATCTGCCGCCGACCCTTGTATCACCGTGTTAATTGCAATCCGTTCCGCAAGATTCCGCTGACGCTTGTTTTTCAACGTCTCTGGGTCTCGCACATTAGCCACGTTACGATGCCTTCCCAATATCGTACTCACTCGACATTCACGATGGGCTACTCGCAGAGTATCCAACATAAACGCTTCGACTCCAGGGTACTTTCGAAAATAAGCATCGATAAACTCAGCCGCTGCGCTATTCTCAATCCCCAGCGCTTTCGCCAAACCAAAGGCAGTTTGCCCATAAATTACCCCAAAGTTTACCGCCTTTGCTCCCCGCCGCATCTCCGCAGTAACTTCATCAACCGGCACATCATAAACCTCAGAAGCCACATTGGAGTGTATATCTTCGTCATCAATAAATGCTTGTTGTAATGTTTCGTCTTGGGAAAAATGCGCTAACACTCGCAACTCAACTTGCGAATAGTCTGCCGCCAACATCTTCCATCCCTCCTCACTGGGAATGAATGCCGAACGAATTTCACGACCTTCTGGGGTCCGTATCGGAATATTTTGCAAGTTGGGATCCGTCGAACTCAACCGTCCGGTCGCCGCGACATCTTGTTTAAACGCCGAATGCACTTTTCCCGTGATTGCATTTAACAATTCAGGTAAGGCATCAACATAAGTTCGTTTTAATTTGGTGACTTGCCGGTATTCTAAAATCAGCGGCGGTAAATCGCTGACTCCCATCCGACTCAGTTCGGCCAATACACCAGCGTCGGTGCTGATACCGGTTTTCGTCTTTTTGATGACAGGCAACCCCATGTCCTCAAATAACACCTTGCTCAGCTGTTTAGGCGAGTCGATATTGAATTCTTGCTCAGCCGCTGTAAAAATTTCGCTAGTGAGCTCTTCAATCCGAGCGGCAAATCGCACGCTCATCGTTTTCAATAACTCAACGTTGACAGAAATGCCGTTGTATTCCAATTCTGCTAACACTGCGATCAAAGGCATTTCAACTTTTTGAAAAAGCGTTAACAATTCCTTGTCCTCCAACTGCTGCACTAACTTCGCATATAGCCGCAACGGAATATCTGCATCCTCCGCTGCATAATAGGCCACTTGCTCTAACGGGACTTGATCCAGCGTAACCTGTTTCTTTCCGATGCCAGCTAACATCGCATAACTGACTGGTTTATGGTGCAGATAGCGTTCAGACAAAAAATCTAGGCTGTGATTACGCTGCTCTGGCTCCACCAAATAATGGGCAACCATCGTATCAACGAATAATCCAGCCAGTTGGATACCGTGATTACGCAAAACGACCATGTCATATTTTATATTTTGACCCACTTTGCGAATCGTTGGGTCTTCCAATACACCACACATCAATTCGCGTACCGCCTCGCCATCTAACTGCACGTCTCCCTCCATACTGCGGACTGGGACATAATACGCTTTCCCAACTTCCCAGGCGAACGAGTAGCCCACTAGATCCGCACTGCGCGAATCCAATCCCGTCGTTTCCGTGTCGATACTCAGCACATGCTCGCTGGTAATTTTCCCCAATACGTTTTCCAATTGTTCCACGGACGTGATGGTCACGTACTCAACTTCCCAAACTGCGGCGGTTGGTTTAGTTTGAGCGGACAACAAGCGCTCTCGCAGAGTGCGGAATCCAAATTCATCACACAAGGTTGTAACTTGCTCGACATCGACATCGCTGACGACTGCCGAGGACCATGTGAATTCAATAGGAACGTTGCGGTCTAATCGCACTAGCTCTCGACTTAACATCGCGTCCTCGCGACCATTCATTAAGTTCTCACGCCGGTTCTTGGCCTTAAGCGTTTGCGCATTATCCAATACGTCTTCTAACGTGCCAAATTCCTGTAACAAAGCGGTGGCCGTCTTGGCGCCAATTTGTTTGACACCTGGAACATTATCAACACTATCGCCAACGAGCGACTGGAAATCGACCACTTGATCAGGCCGAACTCCCCACACATCATGCAAATCTCCCGCATCAAAATAACTATCTTTGCGAATGTTATACATCTGTACATTGTCGCTCAACAACTGCCGACAATCCTTATCGCTCGTGACTAGAAAGCACTTGTTGCCACGCACATCCGATTGTTCAGCGAGCGTTGCCATGATGTCATCCGCTTCAAAGCCAACTAGTTCTAGACACCTGATCCCCATTGCCGCCAACATACGTTTGATTGGTGGTATCTGATCCCGCAAATCGTCCGGCATTGGATCGCGATTCTCCTTGTACGCCGGATACAACTCGTGTCGAAAAACATCTCCTGGAGCATCGAATACCGCGATGATGTGCGTTGGGGTTTTACGCTGCAGCAAATCAGCAATGTCGCGCACAAATCCATAAATGGCATTAATCGGCTGGCCCGCCGGACCTGTCATTGGCGGCATGCCAAAGAACACTTGATATATCAATGAAAAACAATCGATGACATAGACAACTTCATCTTCAACGCCATCACTCGAAGCTGGAATTGGCTCAGATTTTTGTACGTCCCCATCATCGGACTCCCCAGTCGCCGCACAAGTGTCATCCAAATCCGAAAATAATTGTTGTTGTTTTTCTACTCCATCCATTACTTTTCCCGCTTTGCTTTTATTAATTGTTTGCTGAGGACGAACTCCGCCGACGCCCAACACTTCTAACATATCGTTTTAAACGTGCTGGCACACGGATTTTTGTCTTTGCGACAAAAACCACTCATTTTGCACTATTTAGCTGATTTCACTAACCATAAAGTACCAAAACCTGCCTTCCGAAGAAGGTAACTATCGTAACGATTAGGTAAAAGATAGGGTCTATTACCCAGAAATGCACACCGATACCGCTATAAAGTCGATACAAAAGAAGCATAATAATTGTTTCGATACTCGTATCAACAATCATTGTTTGGATTTACCCGATTTCATCGGTAATCGATTTCGCTATCCTTTATAGTAGACATTAACATTAAACAGAAAACCGGTCGGGCGTTTTAATCAACACCAGACAATTCACATTCCTTTTTTCAAACTTTAAATCTTAGTGGTTCCCGTTTAGAGAACACAGAATAGGTTCACGATGGCCAAGCAAAGAAGACAAAACAACGGCGAAAATACAATCCTCATGATCGCATTTATCCTCTCGGTCTTAACCTCTCTGGGGTTATTGGTTACCGTCGGGATCATGTTTCAGTCGCTCGAAACCAAGGAACAAGAAAAAATTGCCGCTGAAAATGCCTTGATTGCCAAAGATAAAGTTACGGTCAGTGCCGGTTACGTCAATCTAATCGCTGGCTACGTGATCGATTCCTCAGTTCCTTTAGCAGAAATCGAGGCATATGCGGATACACACGGCCCAAACATTCAGGAAAACCAAAAGCAAAAAGGTGAGGCAATATTACAGAAATTCAAGACCTTTCAACAATCCTATCCTGGCCTAGCTGCCGATACCTCATCGTTAAATTATGAACTAGTCCCTAAACTGTTAATGGGTGAAAACAAAACCTTACTTGGTGACAATAAACAACTTCAAGTCCGAGTTACTTCCAAAGAGCTCGAACTCAAACAATTTAGAGAGACGCAGCACAATAATACAACCCAGCAGCTAGCCGATGCGACGAGTGCGTTAGACTCCGCCCAAACGGATCTAGCTGACTTTCGAATCGTCGGTCAAACAGCGGCTGCAGATTACGCTACTTCCATCAAGAAAAATCAAGATGCGTTAGCTGCCAAAGATCAACAAATCGCTAATAGAGACACCGAAATCCAGACCGCCGCTCAGCGACTGAGTAACCAAGAAGAAAAGAACCTTGTTGCCCAACTCAAAGCACGACCCAAAAGCGAACGGTTTGAAATACCCGATGGAAAAATCACATCCGTCAACGAGGCTTCCGGAATTGTCTGGATTAATATTGGCAGTAGAGATCGACTCAAGCCCTTAACCAACTTCAGCGTCTACCCCGCCACACAACTAGGAGTGATGCGAGGCCCCGGAGATATCAAAGCTAAAATTGAAGTCATTAAAATCCTCGACGGACAATTCGCACAATGTCGCATCATCGAAGACAGTATTAATGATCCTATTTTGATCGGCGATCAAATCTACTCGCCTTTGTGGCAGCGCGGGATTCAAGTTCACTTTGCATTAATCGGTTTCTTTGATATCGATGGTGACGGCAAAAGCGATCGCGATAAAGTCAAAAACATAATTCGTTCTGCCGGTGGAATCATCGATGCTGAATTGTCTATCGAAAACACAGCAGATCCAGAAAAAACAAACCTGATTCGCACGGGTAACATTACCGTCGATACTCAATATCTGGTTCGTGGTTCAGTGGATGCAATCATCAACATCGACCGCACAACCTATAACCGCTTTGAGGAAAAAGCAAAGGATTACAATGTTGAATCCATCACTGTTAATTCACTATTGAATTACGCTGGATACAAAAACACACGCGACGCGGTGGGTCTAAGTCGAGGATTTGATAACGACGACCCTAAAGCACTTGTTAAACCTGTTTTGCAAGGGGAAGACAAGAGAAATCAATTGCGTAAGCCACCAACACGCGGCACTGACGGTGCTTTCTAGAGCACATGTAACAGGTGTAGTTGGTTCGTAACAGCGGTACATTAATCTTGCGCGGGCTGCTGCATTTTCAACGGCGTACCGTTATAATCTCCTTTAACTATTCGTTACCCGTTTCACTACGATGGGAAGCGATTGCTGTAGTCAATTTCGGAGAGTTATTTAATGTCGATACCTATGAATTCACAACAAGTTCTTGATCGCGAGTACTTGGAGATCCGTGGAAAGATTCTCGAAGTCGCTGCGTCGCTTGACCGCCTAGAACGCGCCGCTGGCGATGTAGCCCAAGACCCGCGGATGGCGTTGATGCACCAAGGGCTACAGATCGCCCTTCAATCCAACGACGCTCAAGGTGATTCACGGGCTAAACAAATTCAACTGCTGTTCTCGCGCGAGTATGCTGATTCTTGGCGACAAGAGTTTGAATTATAGGCCATGGATTTTAATTCGTCTGTTGTAATACATTCTCTGTTAATCACAAAATAGAAAAGACATCGCTATGGATTACTTCGATCCCCACATCCATATGGTTTCACGGACCACCGACGATTACGAAACGCTTGCAAAAATGGGATGTGTTGGAATGAGTGAGCCAGCGTTCTGGGCTGGCTTTGACCGTGGCAGCGTAGATAGCTTTCGCGATTATTTTCATCAACTAACGGATTTTGAACCGCAACGAGCGGCTCAATACGGAATCCAACACTTCACTTGGCTATGCATCAATGCCAAGGAAGCCGAAAATGTTGAACTCTCTCGTGAAGTGATCGCGATGATCCCCGAGTTCCTCGACCGCCCCAATGTATTGGGCATCGGCGAAATTGGCTTGAACAAGAACACCAAGAATGAATCCACTATTTTCCTTGAGCACATGGAATTGGCGATTCAATACAACCAACAGATACTCATTCATACACCACACCTTGAAGACAAGTACCAAGGTACTCGGATGATCCTCGACATGCTCACTTCCGATTCACGCATCGACCCGACGCGAGTCTTGGTGGACCATGTAGAGGAACATACCGCTGCTGAAGTACTCGATCGTGGGTTTTGGGCCGGCATGACGCTCTATCCCATCACAAAATGTACTCCACAACGAGCAGTCGATATCATTGAAATCTGTGGAGGTGAACGACTTTTGGTCAACTCGGCTGGCGACTGGGGACCTTCCAAACCAACCGCTGTTCCGGACCTCATCTTAGAAATGCGACGCCGAGATCATTCCGAAGAATTGATTCGCAAAGTTGTCTATGACAACCCAATTGAGTTTTTCAGTCAAAGCAAAAATTTCAATTTCCAACCGCGAGATTAGCGGGTCACACTAATCTTCTCGGCAAACTTCGGCGATCAACATTTCAGCGAGATCTAGGTCCGACCAACTTCGACCCTGCAAAAGATCCGGATTGTTAGAAACAATAACGCTCTGTTGATCCTGGTCCGCTGAAGGAACTCCGTGCGACCCACAAATCAATGTGGCATCCAGCGGTGTGCTGCGAGTTGCCCTATCAAAATACAATTCGACGGGGTCATAACCCGGTTTGCGATGGATATCAACGGTCCGTGCAAATGCGGGGCAAGCGTCATCTTGCAACCACCAGTAATAAGCTTGCCAACTATTGGAAGTTGAAATCAACATTAACTCACCACTACGCTCATGCGCTAATCCCCGTTCCGCTTGCTTCTCGACTGTCAATACTTCAGCAATCCCATCAACGGACTTAAATAATTGCTGGACACGCTGAATCACCGCAGGATCCGCATCCTTTATGAAGACATGCGAGAACTGGTGATCAACCAGTGCCCACGCTGAGCTATTTAAATCCAGATGTTCACCATCATCTTCAACTCGGACTTGTAACAATCCGGCATCACGCAGGATCTGATTTGGATACGTTACGTGGTTAACTTCGCTAATCACATACTCGCTAGCAAAAACCCAGGTAACCTCCACCGGATCCAACGCCGCATGCACACCATCAGCTAAAACTTGAATCACTGTGTCCAGTTCCTTGACCGCTGCCAAGGCCTCAGTACTATTGGGTCCTTGTTTTTGAGCCGCGTAATCGAGGTGCGGTAAATACAAAAACGAAAAACGTGGTTGGTTCTTACTTATCGCTTGCACCGCGCTACGAATAATCCACTCCGTCGACTGAATATTTGACAGCGGGCCCCAGAAGTGCTTCAGCGGAAAATGATCTAGGCTTTCGAGCAATTCACCGTAGAGCTGCGTCGGCTTGGTATAGCACCACAGAGATTCGGATCCATCGGGATTGTGCACCGGCGCTGGCATACAAATCCAATCCGCGCCGCAGCCTTTGCTCAACATGGGAAACCAAACGGCCGAAGTTAAATCTGGGGATATCGCATGCAGCCGGTCCCAAATCTGAGGTGCTTGAATCTTATCGTTCCAGGCCGTCCACATTTCAACTTTTTGTTCTTCTCGCCAATAAAATCCATTGGCAATCACACCGTGCTCCGACGGAGTTTTCCCTGTTAACATTGTTGCTTGCGCGGGCCAAGTTACCGCTGGAAACGTCGATCTTAAGGGCTGCTGATCACCAGTAGCGGTTAAAGCCGACAACGCTGGCATTTGTGATAAATCGGATTGTCTCAATCCGGGAATACTGCAATACACAACGTGTCGCATCGATAAACTCCTATCCTTTGGCCTTTAGCCTGGGTACATCAAGTGATACGAATCCATTTTGATATAGTCAACATCGGTAACAATAATGCAATCGTCAATACCGCCATACTAGAGTGACTCACAATAGCAACCACACACGCATCCAAAAAAATCAACGACC
Organism: Planctomycetota bacterium; assembly: GCA_036338835.1. GTDB lineage: Bacteria > Planctomycetota > Planctomycetia > Pirellulales > Pirellulaceae > UBA721. Next base: position 5,328 of record JAYZBF010000185.1, on the reverse strand, counting down.
GTAAACAGTGGATAACGCCAACTTGCACGCGTGCTGGCCGTGGGTCGAAAATCGCGGCAACCGCTCGGTAGAGAATTAATATCGCCAGAACGCCAAACAGTAGCCCAACGCTATCGGGTTTCAATTGCAAGCGACCACTTTGGGCTAGATCCGTTGGGAAACTAGACAGACAGACAAACCCAAGGGCCATGACTGCAACACCAAAACTCAAACGCCAGCGGTTACTCGTGCGAGCCTCCGTTCGCGCAAACCACGTTAAACCTGCTACGAAAACTCCAATCCCACTGGCGATGAGTAGATGGTGTTTTTCGAACCCACAAAATATTGCCTGCTTACTATCGACATAACTCATCCCTAACAAAACATTTAACGTGCGGCACATCCCCATCATCAGCGGCGCGAGCGGTGTCTTTTTGAGTACTCGGTTGTATAACAAGACCGCAACTGCAATAGCACAGCCGAGCAAACACCCGCTTAGGCCCGCCGTACTGGCAAACAGGATTCCAGCAAGCATCAGACCCATTCCGAATCGAGCGGCCACTCTTACTGAAATTGCTCCCGTAGCCAACGGCCGAGCGGATCGCTGCGTTTTATCTTGTTCAATGTCAAATACATCGTTGAGTACCATGCCGGAGCTATACAAACAAAACGTTGCTGCGAGCAACCCGACCAACGGCCATACGTCTTGAGCACTCAAGGTTAATATGTCTGCATCGCTCCGTACAACGAGATACCCCATCAATATATTGGCAAACGCTGTGAACACGTTACCGATTCGCATCAGTTGCATCCAAGGGTGCAACCTGAAACCGCCGCTCGTCTGAGCTTCGTTAGAGTCTGCCGCCGTAGGAGATTCAGATGTTTCTTCAGACCTGTCATTACTGTTCTTACTGTTCATGAACTAGCACTCCGATAACTCCGCAATGCACACTTAAATATGCGGCGACTCACAAATAGGCTGCCGATGCTGGCACATAGTGCAAATGCAGCGAGTTGCCAATTCGCAGCGGTCATGCCGTCCAACGGCCGCGCTAGGAATCTAGCAGGAATATTAACGACTAATAAAACTGGGATAAAAAACGTAAAGGCAATCCATAATCCCATGCCCCACCCCGTTTTATAAATTTCCATCGGGTAGCGCGAGAAATTGGTGAGGTAGAACCAAAAATTGTAGAGCGTCTGATTTCGTCCGAACCAAACACTGGTGGCAGCCAAACTGATCATCACGCTATACATAATTGCCACGCCACAAACCAAATAAAGTGGATATAGAAAAAACACCGGCCACGCCAATACAAGTGGCTCATCCGCCACAACCATCAACTGATGCAGGCTATAACTCATCAAACCAATTCCCATCATACATGTTGAGAGACTCGACCAGTCGATTCTAGGAAATGAAATAATAAACTGAGTGTCAATCGGTTTGAGCAGTGCGAAGTCAAAATTACCGGTGCGTATTAGCTCACTAAATTCTTGCGCATTGGGCATGAAGAACGTTTGGATGATGCTGTTAATAATCCAAGTTGTTGACAAGAAAACAAAGAACTGATATTTCCCCCAGCCGGAGGACCCAGCACCAATATTATCAGTAAACTGGAAAACGATCAGGTAAAACCCAACATTCATAATCGTCCACGACATAGTGGAAATACTTTGCAAGATAAAATTTGTGCGAAAAGACATGTCGCGAATTAGACTGTTACGCGCAAATGTCAGAAACACTTTGCCATACGATGGACGAAAAATTGATCGATGTTGCCGCACGCTACCCCCCGAATCCGCTGTAGCGTTGAATACCACGCTGGAACATCACGCGTGCTAACACAATAAACACGAGGAGCCAGCAGGCTTCAACTGCCAAACTTGTCCATAATTCTGGCCCTTGTATTTTACCGAGGAAGATAGCCGCCGGCATATAGGCCAAATATTGAAAGGGGAGCACGTTCACGATATCGTGTGCCCAACCGGGTAAGAGATCCAATGGGAACATGTGCCCCGATAAAAAGAAACTGAGCAAATTGTATATAAAGACCAATGAACTCACTTCGAGAAACCAAAAAGCAACCAAACCTAAACTCGCTTCGATATAGAACCCGAGTAAAAACCCCATAAACAGTGACAACAAAAATGCGATGAGCACAGGCGCATCGGGCCAACCATTAAAAAAATCTCGGCACAGAAAAAAGACAAATGCAAAAGGGACAATGGCAATCGTATAGTAGGCTGCCTTATGGGCGACGCGACTGAGCAACATAAACCCCAGCATATCGAGTGGTTGAATCAAGAACTTTTTGATTTCACCATTGCGGACTTGCAGTGCGATTCCGCCACACAATCCCGGCATGCTCGAAAAAGCTCTGCTTATCATCGTTAACATGTAATAGGCGATTACCGTATTACGAGTGTAGCTAGCGATCTCTGTTTTTCCAGAAGCTTCAAAGATCGCCGTCCAGAGAAATATCTGTGTAATGATCGGCAAAAAACGCATCAGCGTCCCGAGCGCAAAATCCCCCCGATAAACGAACCGTTCTTCCATTGCGATTCTTAGAATAACCCACCATGTCTTCAGTCGTGCTCGCAGCGGTATTCTATTATCCTGGACGGTGGTAGTAGTCATAGTCCCTGCCCGTCGCCGATGGATTCGAATTTATCATCGTCAATTTGATGCACGCGACCCGCTGTTACTTCCGAGAACACAGCAGCAATGACGTCTTCTAGCGGTGGATCCTCTACAACAACATCGTCAACTTGATAACCGTCCAAGATCGAGGACAACATACGGGACACAACATCTCGAGCAACCGTTAACTTGATGCGAGGTGTTTCAACATCGGTCACATCGCCGAATTTTTTCAAAGCAGTTAGCAACGAATCATTAATGGCGTTACGAAATTGCAATGTTATCAATTTGCGTTGATCGGTACTTTCAATGATCCCGTCTAAGGAACCATCGTACTTGATCAATCCGTCAGCGATGATTACCACTCGCTTACAGAGGGCGGCAACATCTTTCATATAGTGGCTAGTAAGCAATATCGTGATTTTGCGTTTCTGTTGATAGTATTTGAGGAACTGTTGAATATTATGTTGGGCAACGACGTCCAAACCAATGGTCGGTTCATCTAGGAACAACACCTCTGGGCTGTGAAGCAGAGCTGCCGTCAATTCCATTTTCATTCGCTCCCCAAGTGACAATTCGCGAACTGGTTGCTGTAACAAATCTCGCAGATCTAGCAGGTCCGTCAATTCATCAAGCGTGTTTTGAAAGACATCCGCTTCAATGCGATATATCTGTTGATGCAACCGAAACGATTCCTGCGCTGGCAAATCCCACCACAACTGATTCTTATTTCCCATCACCAAGGCGAAGCGACGTCGATATTCATTCGCACGCTGCCAGGGGATATGGCCCATTACCGTGGCTGTTCCAGACGTGGGGTGGATGACGCCTGATAATAATTTCAGAGTTGTCGTTTTACCAGCTCCATTGGGTCCCAGAAACGCAACAAACTCTCCTTGTTCGATTTGCAGGTCAATGCCCTGTACTGCTTTGACTTGCTTGTATTCGCGTTTGAACAATCCCCGCAGAGAGGACCTGAGGCCTTCCTTCTTCCGATATACTTGATAGGTTTTTTCGAGACCTTTGATTTTAATAATCGACATGTTGAAATTATAGATGCCGCTGCAAAGTCAAGACAGTACTACAACAGCATTGTGTTATCCTTATTTACAAGAAGTTCCTATAAGTTTGCTCAACAAACTATTGGCATCTTTCATCAATTCAACTCGCTGCGTAAAATGCAGACTCGATCAACAACGATCTCAAACATGGAGAATACGTTTTGACAACTGCAGTACGAATCGGACTAGGACACGATACACATCGAGTTGGCTCGGGTGGCAATATGCTGCTAGGAGGAGTCCAAATTGAATGTGACCATCATTTGATTGGCCATAGTGATGCCGATGTGCTATTGCATGCAATTACCGATGCTATTTTAGGAGCAAGTGCATTAGGCGATATCGGTCAATTGTTTCCTGATACGGATGCCGAAAACAAAAATCGATGCTCCCAAGAGATGCTACGGATTGCTTATGAACGTATACAGGCCGCTGGTTGGAAAATCAACAATCTAGACTGTGTTATTCTTGCCACAATTCCTAAAATCAGCCCGCACCGCGAGGCGATAATCAACAATATAGCGCAATTACTGGAAATCAACTCTACGCAAGTGTTTGTCAAAGGAAAAACTGGCGAACAAGTTGGTCCCGTGGGCCGCGGCGAAGCAGTCGTTGCCCAATGCGTTGTTTTGCTGCAACAGCAGGAATAATAACAACAACACAATAACAACGGTAATTCAACCGACTGGGCTTGGAGTATGATACGCGTTTACAACACTCTTACAAAAACCAAAGAAGATTTTGAACCACTGCAAGCGGGGAAAGTGGGAATCTACCTCTGTGGTCCAACGGTTTATGCCCAAAGCCATATCGGACATATGGTTGGTCCAGTCATCTTCGATTCGATAAAACGCTATCTACAATATTCAGGCTATGAAGTCACCTGGGTCGTGAATATTACGGACGTCGACGACAAACTGATTGTGAAGAGTCGCGAACAGGACATTTCCATGGAGCAACTCGCGACCGAAATGACCGCTGACTATTTGACAAACTTGGAATCGTTGGGGGTCGACCAAATCGATGTAATGCCTCGCGCAACGGAGCACATGCAACACATCATTGCTTTCATCGAATCCTTGGTCGACCAAGGATTCGCCTACGATGTGGACGGCGACGTTTTCTTTGAAGTAGAAAAAGATAAGAACTATGGGCACCTAAGCAATCGCACGCTCGATAGCACTCAAGGAGAAGGCGGTGAAGCGGCAGCACGCAAACGATCGGCCAACGACTTTGCTTTGTGGAAATCCGCCAAACCGGATGAACCAAGTTGGCACAGTCCCTGGGGAGATGGTCGACCAGGTTGGCACATTGAGTGTTCTGCGATGAGCCGAGAAATACTTGGGGAAGAATTCGATATCCATGGTGGTGGGTTAGATCTGGTTTTTCCCCATCACGAAAATGAACTGGCGCAAAGCGCCTGCTGCCACGGAAAACCGATGGTTAAGTATTGGATGCACAATGGGTTGATGCGCGCCGGTGGGAATGATGCAAAAGTAGGGGGTCGAGCGGAACAGGAGGGAGGCGACGAACAAGCAACGGTCGAAACAAAAATCAGTCGTTCCCGAGGTGCGGGAGGATTGGCAGATTTAATCGACCGACAAGGCGGACAACGTATTCGGTTCTTTCTGTTGAAATCCCATT
>JAYZBF010000184.1:0-7621 GCA_036338835.1 Planctomycetota bacterium | reverse complement strand
GTGATTGAATGTTGGCGTAACGCATCACGTACTCGATAGCCTCAACCATTTTGTCACGTTGCACCTGATGCACATCAATCGCATCGCCGATGTTGCGTAACATGGTTAACGTCAAGCGACCGCCAAGGTGCTGCCTGAATTCTTCTAGACCGCAAAACAACGTCTCCACGTCCGTCAATGAACCATCGGTCAAAGTGAACCCGAGGTCCGTCAGGCATTTGAGAACCTTTTCCGGTACGCTTGGGTCTAACCCGTGCACCAACGATGAATAGACGGTATCAATGGCCACGCCAATAGCAACTGCTTCACCATGACGCAGGGCAAAGCCACTCATGACTTCCATTTTATGTGCCGACCAATGCCCGTAATCTAACGGGCGCGCTTCCAAAGCTTCGTAAGGATCCCCGCCTTGGGTTATATGGTTTAAGTGCATCTTTGCTGATTCCTTGATAACCGGCAATGCGACTTCCATGTTCCGCGCGCGAATTTCGACCGCATCCTGACAGATCTTTTCAAACTGTGCTGAGTCTTTGAGTAACGAAACTTTTACAGCTTCCGAAAACCCACTGATGAAATCTCGATTCGATAACGTCGTTAACAACTCCGCATCATTGATTACGGCCCACGGTACAGCGAACGCTCCCATCCAATTCTTCTTTTGGAATAAGTTCGTGCCATTTTTCACGCCGACGCCCGAATCGCCTTGAGCCAACGTCGTCGTCGGCAATCGCACCAATCGTAACCCACGATGCGCGATCGCGGTCGCAAACCCTACTGCATCCAACACGGCTCCACCGCCAATAGCAATGACATAACTGCGGCGATCTAAATCGCCGGCATTGAACACTTTCAACATACGCTCAATGACATGCACGTCGTTCTTAACGTCTTCTCCACCAGGCACGAATTGAACACTGCCCACACGTTTAATACGATCGGCGTTACAATCAATAAAGCGGTTTATTTTATCTAGCAAATCTGGAGTCGCATCAGCCACATGCTGATCAACCCAAAATTGAACACGGACTGCTTGACCGTCAGACGATTCTAATACGGCGGCCAATACATCACGATCTTCTCCGAAAACATCCGTGGTAAATCGCAAACGATGAGTCTGCGGTACGACGAATTCAACATCAATTTGATCGGAAGCCACGGGTTTTTCTCGCTGTTCGTAAAAGTTTTTCTCTGCGGATGTGCGTTTCATTGTACCGCGCCCACCTAGGCATCTTGAAGGCGGCAATCCTTAGTTTTCTAGGTTTTCTAAGGGCGATGCCGGCTTTATCACTACCGCAATGTATGATGGCCATGTTGGTGGCGTAGATCGTTGACGCCCTGTAAAGCACTTGGGTCTAACTTAAAAAACTTCACCAATTGAGATTTTGAGCAACCAATCAGATCGCAAAAATCTTGTAAGTCTCCTTGTTCTTGCACAACGTAATCAAGGGCTTCACTCAACATCGCCGGAAAATCGTTGTGATGTTTGCTGATCGTAATCCGCTGATCCTGCACACGCTCATTCCAATATGCACTTGGGTTGCAACGAGCAGCGCACCGCACCTCCAAGGCCAATCGTACCCGCAATCGAAACAACGCCTGTTTCCTATTTTCCTCTTGTACACGCCGTTCACTCGCCATCGCTGATACACCGGTTGGAATATGAGTGTACACGACAGCCGTTTCAACCTTGTTACGATGCTGCCCCCCTGGCCCGCTGCGGCGTTGCCTGCGTGATTTACACTGACTAAGTAAATCATCCAGCGGCAGAGTAGCGGGGTGCGGTTCTATGAATTCCTGCATTGGTCAATCTCGATCTATTGAGCCAAATAGCCGCAGAGCATTCAACACTACCAATAGCGTCGCCCCCGTATCGGCTATTACAGCCAACCACAAATAAGCGTGTCCAAAAATTGCTAATCCTAGCACCACGATTTTCAACGCCAACGCAAATACTATATTGTTGCGTATAGTTCGTTTCATTCTCCTCGAGTAACGAATCAACCAAGGAACTCTTGTCAACTCATTTCTCATTAGCATGATATCGGCAGATTCCAACACAACATCCACTCCCAACGCTCCCATGGCAATCCCCACCCGTGCCCGAGCCAACGCGGGAGCATCGTTGATTCCATCACCGACCACCGCCACATCGTGTTCGCCACTCAACTTCTCAACCATCTCCAACTTTTGTGCCGGCATTAACGCACCGTGCCGCTGAGTCACTCCAAGCTGCTCACCAATAAAATCGACTGCCGGTTGTTCGTCACCACTTAGAATAACGATCTGCCCAACTCCCAGTGACTGCAAGTCTTCTATCGCCGCAACAGCACCCGATTTCAGAGGATCCATAATTGCGATCATTCCCAACAACGTCGCCCCCTGCCCGACCACCACCGTTGTCAAGCCAGCCTTGTCAGCTTCACCCGCCAACGGATTGACGAGATCACTTTGACCCAACAGTTGTCGTGCCCACCGCAAACTCCCGATCCACGCAGCGGTGCCGTCGACCGTTGCTCTGATACCACACCCGATTATCGATTCGACATTTTCTAGTGGTAAGGGCGTGATGTCTTGGGCGGCGGCATACTCAATAATTGCTTTACCCAATGGATGTAAACTCTGCGATTCGAGCGACGCGGCATACCTTAGCAATTCTTCTTGGCTAACATCACGAGCAGTCCAAATATCCTCACACACTGGAATTCCTTCGGTCAACGTTCCTGTCTTGTCCAAGCAAACAGTGTCAATCGAGGCCATCGCTTCCAAAAATTGACCGCCACGGACAATAACACCTCGTCGCAAACACTCGGTCATTGCCACAACTACTGCGACTGGCGTCGAAATCACCAAAGCACAAGGACACGCCACGACCAATGCTACCAAAGATATCTTGAACCATTCGTCAAACGAATCACCCGTAACTACTGGAGCGATTACCATCAACATTAAGGCGATCAACATGACTACGGGCGTGTAATAAAATGAGAACTTATCAACCCAGCGTTGGATCGGTGCTTGCTTTGACCTCGCTTGACTTACCATGCTCATCGTGCGGGCGAGAGTCGAGTCGCTGTTGCGACGCGTGGTGCGGATTTGAATTGTGCTTTCAACATTTGTCGTTCCAGCAAATACACTGTCACCGACTCGTCGCGTAACCGGTAACGACTCTCCGGTCAACGATGCTTCGTTTATATAGGTTTCCCCACTGGAAACTTCCCCATCAAGCGGAATCATTTCGCCAGCCCAGATTTCGACCAACGTTCCAATTTCAACTTGTTCGACCGCGACCTCAACTGCCTGAGCATGTCCCGATTTCAAACACCTAGCTATCAACGGTGATTGCAATACGTGCCTCCGCATCGCAGCCAACGCTCGATTCATGCTCCATTGTTCGAGGCCATTTGAAACGGCGAACAGAAAAACAACCATCGTTGCCTCGAACCATTCGTCTAACACCAACGCACCCATTACCGCTACGGTCATCAACAAGTTCATGTCGGGGCAGCCACGCACAATTGCCCGCCAGGACTTGGGCAGAATCCAAATCAGCCCCAAGGCAATGCTCAGGCCATAAAACATCTGAGTAAAGAGAGTGACATCTGCGGTAATCCAATCGATGTATCCCTTATGTGGGACAAACGCCACGGCGTGAAAAATGATACCGGCTAGCAGTGCAAATCCAGATAACCATGTGGTGACAGTACGGATCGTGTCTTTTCGAGTGCGAAAGGTAGCGCCTTGTCGTACTTCACGCCAGGGACTGGCTGTCATTCCAATCGCGTCGAGTCGACGTATCAGTCCCTTGAGCGACAATATCGTATCATCGTGCTGAACATTCAATCGGCGGCTAAAAATATCGAATTCCAGCCCACCTATTCCTGCAGATCCCTCAAGCTCGCTACGTATCAACAGCACTTCTTCGGGGCAGCACAATTCGGTAATGCGTAAACTGATCCACTTCATTTAGCGATTATTCCTGCGAATAACGGTTCTTCAAACTTGCATTAACGGTGCATTCTCGTCGGCGGTATTGGTGTCAGTAACATCGAACAAACTGTTTTCATACGCTCCACAGTGCATTATACAAAACATAACGTGAACATGGACGTTATGTTTCCGCTACTGCCAGACGGCCTTTCCGTCACCCGCCTGAATCGAACCGATCACCCAACTCTTCAATTCACTGTCAGCCAGCATTTTTTGGATTTTAGTAGCGTAGTAGGGACTCACCACCAATACCAAACCACAACCGCGATTGAACACGCGATCCATCTCGTCTTCTTCGATCTCACCTAAATCACGAATCCAATCGAATACAGGTAAGACATCCCAACTGTTCCGCTTAATCGTCGCTGTAACATTAGCAGGCAATATCCGTTCAAGGTTCTCCAACAAACCGCCCCCTGTAACATGGGCAATTCCATGTACTACGCTTTTAACTTTATAGTGGGTCAGGATCTTCTGCAAAGCACGTGCGTAAATTTTAGTGGGACGCTGCAAAACTTCACCGACAGTCATTCCCAGTGAGTCCACATGATCATCAATACCGAGCCCAGCAATTTCAAACACAACTTTACGGACGAGACTGAATCCGTTGGAATGTACTCCGTTGGACTCCACGCCGATGACAACGTCATCCGCGGCGATTGTTTTACCGTCAATCAATTGATCTTTTTCAACGATACCAACACAGAAGCCCGCTAAATCATAATCACCTGTTTGGTAGAGATCTGGCATAATCGCAGTTTCGCCGGCGAGTAAAGCACAATCTGCATCAACACAACCGTCACTGATTCCTTGCACAATCTGTTCCAACTGACCCGGGTCGTCATGACTCATTGCCACGTAATCGAGAAAGAACAACGGTTCGGCACCACAACATATAATGTCATTGACGCACATTGCCACAAGATCAATGCCAACCGTGTCGTGCTTGCCGGTCATTTGAGCCAATTTTAGCTTCGTGCCGACTCCGTCAGTGCCGGAAACGAGCACGGGATTCTTATAGGATCGTGCGAACAGGCCGTTGTTAAAATCAACCTGAAACAACCCTGCAAAGCCGCCATCGAGTCGCATGACTCGAGGTGAATAGGTTCGCTGCATCAATTTTGGCAAGCGAGCCATCGACTCTGCATAAACCTCGAGATCAACTCCCGCGTCCTTGTAGGTGGCTTTCGCCATGTACTGAGTTCCTTGAATTGCTCGTTTCATTTTGATGAATAGCGAAACGTCATTCTAACAACTCTTTGAATCTCGTGGGAGACAGAGCTAGGAGATTGGTATATTACCTATCGAATTTTTACAGCGGTGCAAATTCGTGGTTCAAAACCTCAAAACGAATTTTACATTCCCGAATCGAATAGGGGATTCTATCGTTGTGCCGAATACACATCAACGACTTGATCACTTCCGATATTGGTTGGCGCGTTGCTAGCGGCATCACCCGCAACCGGTATATCTTGGAGAATTTCCAATATGCCTGCTGTAGTATAGGCCGCAACAAGTGTTCGCGGGTTTTCGCGATCTTCTGGAAAATAGAATGCGATGATCGGCAATTGCTTGCCTGTCTTTAATTTCACAATTTCCGATTCAATTTGTTTCCCAATAACTGTATTAAGCTTGGTCCAATCCGCAACCATTTGAACAACTCCACGCTCATGTAACGCAGTCTGTACCCTGTCGGTCTTGAGCACTGCTTTTTCAAGTGTCTTACATGTAAGGCACCAGTCCGCTGTAAAGTCAACCATCACATATCGACCTGAATCCAAGAGGGATTCTAACCTCTGCGCTGTATATATATTGTCTCCCTCTTCGTCGATCACCAACTTGCCGCCCTCGGAGGAAGCAATCGCTTGGTCGATGTGGGACTTAAACTGTGCTTCCGTGTAATCGACAAAAAGTGTGAAACAAAACCAACCGGCGGCGGCTGCAAATACTAATGCTGACGTGCGACTGCGCAGTTTCGCCGCGGAAGTTGCTGTAAACGGAATACGTCCTAACCACCAACAAGCCGCCCACAAAGCAAACAGAAAACCTATCGTTGGAACAACTAATCCGTAATCGATGTAAGTCATGATGAAAACAACGGTTCCCAACAATATGTATCCCATCAGTTCCTTGAACGTTTCCATCCAGGCACCGGGTTTAGGCAGAAAATTGACTAACGCGGGAAAGGCGCCAATTAAGATATAGGGAAACGCCATACCCAAGCCCAGAGCAACAAATACTGTATACACGTTGATCATGCCGCTTGCACCTGGGTTTTCGGCCATTTGTTTCGTACAATAAGCAAGCGCTATCCCTAAGCCAGGTCCACTACAAGGAATGGCTAAGAGTGTCGTAATGATTCCTTTGGTGTAGGCGGCAAACGGGCCTTCTTTTTCAGATTTTTCCACGAACTTTCCGGACCCCACAAATCCAGGAATCGGGATTTCCCAGACACCGATAAAACTCAAGGCCATCACGAAAATAACAGCGACCATCACTATGTTGAAACTATCATTCTGATTTTGTTGCCCCCAACCGTGCCCCATGAATACAGCTAAGGTCGCAAACACTACGAAGACACTCATCAGCCCCAGCGCGTACCACAGGTTCAGCATGAAAACGCGTCGCCGTGATTCACCTGCTTGTTGTACAAATGACATCACCTTCAATCCGATCACAGGCAGCACACAAGGCATGAAGTTCAAAATGAAACCGCCGAGCAATGCAAACGCTAAGACTCCGGCTAATGACCGCTGTGGTGTACCCAGTGAACTGTCAAATTCGGCTACGATCCGCAGATTTTGTGGAGTACAGGTGCCGAGGTCGTCAGTACACGCGAGCCCATCAAGAGCAACAACCACTTCTAACTGTTCACCGTCCGCTAGTTGCGTCTTGTCCACTTGAATTGGAATCCACCAATTCATCGTCCCTTTGATCTCCTCGACATCTAAATCTTCGTAAACCTCGTAATGATGTATTTCGGGTTTCTTGTCACCGCGAACTGCGCCAGTAACCTCAACTCCTGCACTACCGCTCACAATGAGTCGCGTGGGTAATGGGCCACCTGGCTTCTGCCCCAATGAATAAATGTGATACCCATCCACGACAGTAACAGTAAATCGGATTTGTCCTGCGCCAGATTTTGAATCAACGAAATAAGTCGCACTGCCGCTAACTAACGGACCGGCGGGAGCACCAAACCCATCGCCTAATCCACCAAACGCTCCAGCAGGCGGTGGATCGCCAATCAGCTCGCCAATTGATTTTATTTCGTCTGGATGATCCTCTTCAATAACCACGCTGAGTTCAGCGTCTGTAGTTTTAATCTCCCCCGCATACGCCGCTGTCAGACTGAGCTCCGCCGGCTGACAAATACCTAGGTCATCCGTACAGGCTAATCCGCTGTAGTTCACATTTAATTTCAATTCCGCGGGGTTTTCCACAGCAACTGCAAACTGCAATGGAGCCTTCCACGTTACGGTTTTTTTGTGCTCTTCCACAACTAAATTAGGAAACACATCATAGTCATGCAGTTCGGGTGGTTCGTTGGGGATTGCTGTGCCAAGTTGCACATTGACACTTTTCTTGTCAATTTTAATTTTGCTGGGTATCGGACCTCCTGGCTTTTGCGTTA
>JAYZBF010000183.1:0-10794 GCA_036338835.1 Planctomycetota bacterium | reverse complement strand
GGCTTAATGCTACAGTCACACTGCAGGGCAATGATAAAATCTCGCTAGATGATTTACTGCTCGATATCATTGGTCGACTGCAAACCATGTTTACAGCGGAAAATGCGGAAACGGCACATCTTAAAGCAATTGGTTCTACAGACGACTACCATGCCATCGCAAATCTAGTTGGAAGCGACTCGGTCGTTGAGCTTTCACACGCTAGCAATGTTGAAACGAACCGTGTTTCGATGATCATCAACGCTCGTGTGGCTATGGACCCAGCGGTACTCGAACCACTGGTCCGTGAGGCAGTCATCGGGGCGAGTGGTGAACGTGATATGACCGCTGAGTTTGGTGAAGTTCAGAGTTTCCGTCCAGGTCGCCCCGTACCAACACATCGTATTGCCGCTGCCAGTGATTAACACGTTTCAAAGCGGTTGATAAATTTGTGATAATTCGGTTAAATTCGTGGTTCATTCATTGTTGACTTTTGCCGCATTTGTGCCGATAACAACACAATCAACTCAATGCAGACAAAAAAGAATGTCAAATTTAGCCTGTATTGTGACTATATACGGATGGGTGGCCGAGTGGTCGAAGGCGGTAGTCTTGAAAATTACTGTACGTTCACGCGTACCCTGGGTTCGAATCCCAGCCCATCCGCTTTAAAAAGCCACGTTGTGCAAAACTGCATGCGTGGTTTTTTTCTTTTTTCTAACTTCTAGAAATGTCAAAATAGCGAATGTTCATAATCTGTGCGTTCCAGAGCTGACAACATCAATATTGTGGCTTGATGCGCCGAACAAACCTTGTAGTGCCTTGAAATGACCAAGGTGATCACAAACCATCCTTATTGTTACAAAACTACATAAATGAATCATCCCTCGATCCACAAAACGCTGCGATCTCCGGTTCTTGATATTTTTGCCGAATATCACGACAGCGACATCGATGACACGACTCCAATAATCGAGTGCATTGCCATGTCCGATAGTCGCTATATCGGACGGAGGTATCACTACGAAAATCTAATCGCTGTCTGGTCACACGAACAACAATCGATCACTTTGTTTGTTGACGAAAAAGAAACCGCAACAACGCCAGCTAACGCTGTCACCCCCCAAACGAAAATCGCCGCTTAGCTGCGACTGATCTTCGCGCGGTGCATGCAATCCAAAATGCGACTGTGCACAGTCGCCAGCAGTTGCTCATCAGAAAGCGATTCGATTTCACTGACGCTAATCGCTTCTCCATACACACAACGAATACGACGAAAGCGCAGCCCGCCGGTTCCTCGTGGCAGGCACTCGTGGGCTCCGATTAACCCACAAGGAACAAGAGGTACTTTGGCTCGACGAGCAAGTGCAATAAAGCCTCCCTTAAGCTGCTGCAACTCTCCAGTTTTGCTACGTGTGCCCTCAGGAAAGATAACTACCACACCGCCAGTCTTCAGACTTTTCAATGTCGCCTTGATGCCTTGAATTCCCATACCGGATTGGTCCAGCGGAATCCCATCAACTTTCCGCAAGAACCAACCAAGCAGTGGGTGCTTAAACAACGTTTTTCGGGCAAGGTAAGCAAGGTGTCGACTTGCAGCCATTCCCACGATGGGCGGGTCCAGCATGCTTTGATGATTAGCACAAACAAGTGCGCCACCACGCCGCGGAATATGATGGCGGCCTTGGCAATGGTAGCGAAACAACAACAATGCAAAGAGACGAAAAAGAAATCTTGCTGAGGCATAGGTCAAATATTTACCGAACGCTTTTCTAGGCCAATCGTATCGATCCGCTTTAGTCATACGTGTTACTTCCTTAATATTCATGCCGAGTCATTTTCACGAATACGAACAAGCCGTTCTATATGCTCGACTACTTCCATTATGTTCATCCCGTCAGTCACGACAAACAACGCATCGTCAGCAGCTTGTAGGCCACCAAGTTCACGAGCTTCATCTTGCTCGTCGCGCATGGTTTGTTGTTCTAAGATTTCTGCCAACGTCACGTTACCACCATTTGCATTGAGTTGGTCAACCCGCCGCTGTGCCCTCTCAGTTGGCGAAGCCGAGAGATAAATTTTGCACTCCGCGTCCGGAAAAGCCAATGTCCCCTGATCGCGACCTTCGGTAACCACATTATTATCGCTAGCCAATTGACGCTGTAGTTTCACAAGCGCTTCACGCACCTGTACGTTGTCGGCAGCTCGATGCACAGCCGCGGTAACTTCTGGAGAGCGAATGGTCTGAGTAACATCTTCCCCGGCAATAAACACTTTGTCGTGGTCAGCAACATACGCTAGCGTCCGCCCCAGTTCTCCAATTGCGTCTTCGTTTTCCCAAGCTATTTCATTTTCTTGCGCCAAGAGTGCAACACAGCGATACATTGCACCGGTATCTAAGAACATATAGCCGAGTTGGTCTGCGACCATGCGTGCGACGGTGCTTTTGCCTGCTCCGGCAGGTCCATCGATTGTCACAATCATGAATAAATCTCCTGCCGTCTCCTGCCGTCTCCTTGTTTCCCAATGAAATCCCATGTCTCAGAGGTGATCTACTAAAACCGCAACTCAATTTGCAGCCACTCGTGACCTGTCATATCCAATACGACTTGTCCATCTTCAATATTACATTCACCCAATGGGGAACCATCTAAATTCTGTTGCACAGCCGACACCACCGGCCGAAAAGTGGCCAATTTTGTCCGCACACTTCGTCCGGCTGTTTCCATAATTCGTGCTTGCAGACCCACCACTGCTTCATCCTCAAGCAGTGCTTGCCAATGCGTGGCAACTAAGTTCCGAGCACCTAAATGTAACAACGAACTACGATTATGACCACTCGGTTCTCCCTCAGAATCAACCGCGTACATGGGCGTTTGTTGAAACTGTTGGGAGGCAATCTGGGGCTGGTCTAGATCTATACCAATCCCAACTTGAAACGACCGACAAGTCTCGCCACTGACAACCAGTATTGAATCTAAAAATCGTCGCCCAATACGGCGGTGATATGGTAAGCCACCAGTGAGCAATGTCGTTTTCTTCTCTGACTCGATTTCAATGTACTCCGGCGCAACCAACCGCTTGCTACTTGCACCATGGGCAGTCCCTTGCATCCCGCGCGTCAAATTCGCTGCTTCGTCTCCCCACGCGTATCTCAAACAGTAATAGGAATTCCATGGCTTGTTGACTGGCGATTGCAGAATATCTAACTCCGTCTGAATCCCTAAAACGCGGCAACCTCGCTCGACTGAAAAAACTTGTTCAAACGTCGCTAAAGTTTCACCGTTGCGATGCATCAACCGACCGGAAGTAGTAATTTCGCCGCGTGTTGAAGTGGCGGCGGTAACCTTAATCGAATCCGCGGCCATCACAGAATAGTTGGCAGCGTCATCAGGCTCGGCTAACCGCCCAGATTTTTTGCGTACCGCTTGCCGGTACGCTAATTGCACTGACCCGCGACCATGGCGCGGATCCGCATGAGAATTAATAGATTGAATACCACCGGTGGTTGCATTAATTAATACTTCAAAGAAATCATTACGCAACATCCTCTCGGCGGCCATCTCTTGTCCGGTCGTCGACTTGCCGCCACTTGTTGCGACCCAAGCAAATCCCATCGCTGGCACATCGACAATCACATGCGCACCATTGCCGCTGTCCGGACCAACCGCATAGACGGGCGGATCGACGACTGGGAATTCGTCAAGCTTCACGTTCTGTAGATCCACTCGCCGCACCTGGCTACTCGGGTTCATGACCAACAAACCGGATTCACCACCTTCCCCTCGCTGTAAACCTTGTGAGAATGTATCTACACTTTGCTGCGTCCCTTGCCCGTCGTCGCCGGCAAGGTCTGCAGCAGAACTGTCATTGCCAAGTAGTTCATTTAGTAAGGCTACGCTGTTGAGAGCCTCTGAGTTGTTGTGAGCTTGCCATTTTTCAATCACGCTTGAAATCGGATCTGCCTGCTCGCTGGACATCGCCTGTTCAAGCGATGGTGATCGATATTGATCTGCTGTGAAACGTTCACTCACCCCTGGCAGATCCGTCTCTGTAAAGTACTCGGTCAATGTGACGAATTTGCCTAAGGCATTGGTATATTTAGCCGCTCGTTTGATGTCGGCATACCATGGTGTCGTGGCGTCGGGCCAATGAGCTAGACAAAGTGTCGCGACGTGATCCATGTCCATGGTTTCACCAAGTTTCGCGGCAAGTGTAAGAAACGTTTCATGTTTATTGGCGTTAAGTGGTACTCGCGCGATAGCGTCGACACTACTCCCATCCACTCCCTCCCAGCGGGCTTTAGCTTGTTGCCCTTCAGGGTAGGTTCCAGCATCAAGTAAAACGTGAAACGTTGCGGTGTAGCCTAGACGTGAAAGCCATTGCGGATGATTCGGTGTCAAACCAAATTGACGCCGCCCATAAATCGTTGGTTTGATGTTCAAATATTTTTCGTATTCTTGTTGTCCCTGCAATAAAGTGGCTAATACCGCTTCGGCGGGTAACAGCGTATTGTCAGGATTTCCATACTCGCAGCCCATAACGGTTAGGCTTGCATCGGCTACCCGCTCGACAATCCGCTGCCCACCGTTTGGGTTCTCTGTGAATAGCTGCTCTAACAGCTCTGGCGCAAGTAGCAAATTACTAGGGACTTGGCCGCCAATGTCGGTCGTCAGCATGTCGCCCATCGTCGTTGCTGCAATCATCGTGACGTCGATCAAATAAGCATCAACTGAATAATAGTGATCGCGTTCCGACGCAAGCAAATCGAATGCCGCTTGAAGTTTTTCGACAGCTGCAGCGTCATCTTGTTCCACAGCGAACCGAGCGGCTTCGCAAACAAGATTTTCAAAATGGATTTCATCCAAATTACTGGCATATCGCATTTGACGCGTTAGCAATTCGATCTGCAAATAACAATAACCGAGCGCCAGAAAATCGGCGATAATTTCCGAGTTGATCTGAGGAACTTCACAATCGGCTAAGGCCGCAGAGATAACTTCTTCACGGCACGTCTGGCTTTCAATGACCGTCGCTCCCGCATCATGGGCTCGTTGCAGGTAACCTGTGGCTAAGTTATCAGTAGAGACGGTCGGTACGACTAACAAGATGTCCAATAGTGTTTCCGGAGGATCATCCGCACGGTGCCACTTAATGATGCTTCCGCTATTCGCTATTAATAACGGATGCCACAATCCAGTCCAGCTTGCTAAAAGACTCGCAGCATCGTCACCTGTGTGGTGTGTTGGGAAATCTTCAAGACTGTGGCAAGGCAGTAAAATAGCAAGTTCTTTATAGATCATGGAGATATCTTGGATATGGTTGATAGGAAAAGGATTGCTGTGGATTAGGTGGACTTTTTACAATGCGGACCGAGACTGTCGCTGACCAAATGCCACCGCACTGCGTGATGATGACCGAGTTCAAACAAAGGCTAACGCTACAAAAATGTCTCAGTCCAAAGTGTTTTTTGTCTTAACCAGTTGCTGCGATGAATTTATCTGTTGTATCATCCATTATTACGGAACAAAATGATGTCTACTACCCACAATAAAGACCAATAGTTTCACTATGACAACGTTGACATTACGGTAATATGTTAACTAACATTAATAGATAGCGAAATTAGGAACAAAGAGGGCTTTGCCAATCTAAAGTCATGTGTGGGAATCATTCATCATTCCTTATCTCCTCCATTATGACACTGGCAATTACCGATCTGGACACCAGCGATTCCATAGCAGCGATTTCATAGATAGTTAAAAAAACACGTGATTCGAAAATAGCGTTGATATGCTCTGTAAGGTCATAGAATAGAGTAATTAAAAGATGAATGATTTTTTTTGTGTTTTACATTGATGCTGAGCAATAAAAGTTTCGTTTAGAAGCTACAGAGATGGTAAAAGAAATGGAAGTTTAGCCCTAAAAAAGACCGATAGATAACGATAAGGTACGTTCTTTGCGGTCGATACACCTACAAACAATCATTGCTGAATTACCCTTTAAAATATAAACGCAACACAATACAAAAAGTTACATAGTTCACAGTTCATTTTTAAACAACAATGAACCATTGAAAGGGTCATAATGGCCAACACGACCAATCCAGGGGCATGGGGAATCGATATCGGACAGTGTGCGCTAAAAGCACTGCGCTGTGAAATACAAGATGGTGAGCTTGTCGCCACGCAGGTCGACTACATCGAATACCCGAAAATCCTTAGCCAACCCGACGCCGATCCCCAATCTCTAATCGCCGAAGCGCTAAATCAGTTTATCGAACGAAATGACATCGAAGAGGACAAAATTGCGATAGCGGTTCCGGGCCAATCAGGTTTAGCTAAGTTCTTTAAGCCTCCGCCGATTGAACTCAAAAAACTTCGAGACATTGTCGAGTTTGAAGCGAAGCAGCAGATCCCATTTGATTTAAACGAAGTTGTTTGGGACTACCAGCGGATGGGTGGTGGAATCGAACATGAAGGATTGATCACAGAGACCGAAGTTGGCTTGTTTGCTATGAAACGCGATCAGGTCATCCGTGAGATGCTGCCGTTTGACAACGCTAACATCACCCTAGATGCCATGCAACTTGCGCCGATGGCTATCTACAACTGTATCACCTACGATCTACTGGACAATTGTCCAGACCCAGATGTTTTCGACCCCGACTCTCCACCGCCGAGTTACATGGTATTGGCTATCGGTACCGAGACGACGGACATGGTCATTACCAATGGATTCCGCGTCTGGCATCGCAGTATTCCAATCGGTGGCAATCATTTTACGCGACAAATGACACAACAGCTGAAGCTTACATTTGCTAAGGCTGAACATCTCAAACGAAACGCTCGTGACGCTCCCGATCCTAAGCGGGTCTTTCAGGCGATGCGGTCTGTCTATGACAACCTCGGTACGGAAGTCCAACGTTCTCTTAGGTTTTTTGAAGGCATTGATCGCAAAGCAACGATTAAGGGTCTGGTCATTACGGGTAACACCGCTAAGTTGCCCGGACTACAAGCCTTTATCGGTAAAAAAGTCGATGTTGCTGTTATCGAGATGAACGCCTTCAAACGACTGAAGGGTTCAACCGTTACGGCTAGTCCAACGTTTAAAAACAACATGCTGTCGTTTGCTAATTGTTACGGCCTCTGCCTCCAATCTTTGGGCATCGCACAACTGCAAACCAACTTGCTACCTCGTGAAATTCTGTTTGACCGACTCGTTGATTCAAAAAAACCGTGGGTCATTTCAGCAATCGCACTGCTACTACTCTCATTTTCGTTTAACTA
Source organism: Planctomycetota bacterium (assembly GCA_036338835.1). Lineage (GTDB taxonomy): Bacteria > Planctomycetota > Planctomycetia > Pirellulales > Pirellulaceae > UBA721. Next base: position 3,526 of record JAYZBF010000183.1, on the reverse strand, counting down.
CTTCATGCAGTATGGCGCATGGAAGAAAGTAGCGCACGACAGCGCCGCCACGAGCAATGCGAGCCCGGACAGTTGGGAATCAAAAATCACCGAGGCGGAAAATGTTTCAACCATATCTGATACCAATATCAAAGACTATGAGGCGCTGCAAAAAGCCTATGAAAATCTTCAGAGTTTTGGAGAACAACTCATTGGGAATTCAGACCGCCAAGTCTTATGGATCGAATTGTTGAAAACCGTTAATTCCGTTCTGCCACAGGAGCAATCCAATTGGCGAGATCCAGATCAAATTGATTTCAGTGACCGTCCGGATTTCTACATTGAATCAATCGATAATGCCTATTTTGAAGACCTTAACGACTGGTGGGCCAAAGTCTCAGCGAACCACGAAAAAGGGCTCAACTTCATCAAGAAAAACCGGCAAATTTGGATTGATGGAATCCAAAGAAATGCTGGCTTTGTCGCCAACAACCAAGAATTCGTTGACCAAATGATCGCACTGCAAACGACCGCTGCTGAAGAAGCAGCCGCTAACGCTGCCACCAACAATACCGGTAACGATGGTGGTCCGAGTGTAGGTGGTCCGAGTGTAGGTGGTCCGAGTGTAGGTGGTGTAGGGGGCGGAGGAGGTGACGCAGCCACCGCTACTGCTGCTGGCGGACCAACCGATTCTGGTTGGGTTCTTCAACTTAAAGGCTATCATTTCTTTAACAATGACCGCGAAACCGGTGATATCAGTCACGTTCACATGGCCTTACTTGAACGTTTGCGTCAAAGTACTATCGACTTGCCGATCGCAGCAGTTGACGATCTGAATACAGAATTTACCATAGAACAATTCACTATGGAAGAAATGGGAATAAGCCATATTGTACTTGTTAGCTCTGACGACGATGCGGCCGAAGTGATTATCGGCGGCGGTACCAACGGTGGCACGGGCGAAGGCGATCTGGGCGGAGACACGAGTGGCATGGGAGCTCTCGGGGGAGGAGCTACTCCTGGCGCGTTAGGTGGTGGAACTTCTAACGGCGTTACAGGTAACAACGAGAATACTGAAGAAGTAGTTACCTATAAAGCCAAGAAATACTCGTTCATCGTTCAATTTTGCTGGGTGCCAACGGAACCAATCAAACGACTCGCTGCTCAACAACTGGCAGCCAAGCAAGCCCAAGATGCAATCGATGCAGCACAAACGCCAGTTGGTGGCCCCGTTGAAAATCCGGGCAACGACCCCAACGCTGATCCGGGCAACGACCCCAACGCTGATCCGGGCAACGACCCCAACGCTGATCCGGGCAACAACCCCAACGGTGATCCGGGTGCTGGTCCACCTATCAACTAAACCAATACACATTGTTTAACAAATCAAATTAGCTCAAACCTTTTTCCTATTTGGATATAGAGCCTTATGGAAGACATTAAAAAACACTTATTTTGGGGCGTCTCCGGAGTCGTAGTCCTTACCATTTCCATCATGTGGTTTTTGGCAATCAGCTCACTCAATGAAGAACGCACTACCAATGAAAATAGAATCCGTTCAAAATTTTCCAATTTGAATCAAAACACGCAAAAACAAAACCATCCTAACGCTGAATTCGATGACGGCATGACTGTTATTATGAATACGGTTAAAAATGACATTTATAGGACATGGCAAGGCAAATACAACGTGCAAAAACAATCCTTGAATTGGCCCGTTGGTCCTGGTCAACTTGATCGCATAACCGCTAATTATTTTGAACCATTAGCGCCTATCGAACTCAGAGTTGAAATGGATGGAGTGGTTAACAAGTTAAACAATTCAGTGAAAACGGAAATCAGCCGGATCGCTCGGAGCAAATACCAAGACTTTACAGCCAAGTATCTACCATCACTGGCGGACGTCGTCGATGCGCGGTGGGGTCCCGAACCAGACGCAAACAACTCATTTGGTGGTACAGGTACTGTCGAAGATGGCGGGGACGCCGCAGCGGCCAGCGAACATCTTGTCGTCTGGAAAGAATCCAATCAAAAAGCTCTCACATCACGATTTGCTTGGGTAGGTACCGTACCGACCACCTTGGAGATCCTCTACGCCCAAGAAGACCTCTGGGTGTTGAACCAATGGCTCAAAATTATCGCGGACATGAACAAAACCGCTGACGCTGCATATAACGCTAAAGTCACCGAAATAATCGGCATCGATCTTGCCAAAAATGGTGCTTTCATCGGTCCCACGGGAGTGGATCTCGCTAAAGAATCGCTGCTAAGTGGTGGTAAGGTTGCTGGCGGTGAGGGTGGCATGGGTGGCGACATGGATGGTATGGGTGACATGGATGGCATGATGGGTGGAATGGGCGGAATGATGGGTGGCATGGAAGGCGGTGGAGAAGGCGGTGGAGAAGGCGGTGGAGAAGGTGGTGGAGAAGGCGGTTCCGGAGATGGGGGCGGTAGCGAAACTGGCGGCGGCGAAGCGGGTGGCAGCGGAACAGCTGAATCGACCGCTGATCCCGGCGACCTACGCTATGTCGACGATACATACAAACCCTTAGCAATCAGCGAATTACGGACGGCCTTGAACGTCACGACAGAATCGCGAAATACTCGACCCAACCTTGCAATTGCTAAACGATACCCCACCAGAATTCGATTGACGATGGACCTCAGATTTTTGCATCAGTTTCTTGCTGCTTGTGGTAATGCCGAATTGAGTATCGAAGTGTTACAAGTCCGTATCAATGCTCCCTCAGGAATGAACAAGGGTGGCGGCAACTCTGGAGGGATGGGCGGTGCTATGGGAGGCATGGAAGGCGGTATGGAAGGCGGTATGGACGGAGGTATGGGTGAAGGGGACATGGGCAGTATGGGTGGAGCCATGGGTGGCATGGGCGGAGCCATGGGTGGCATGGGCGGAGCCATGGGTGGTATGGGTGGAGCCATGGGTGGCATGGGGGGCGGTGCTGTCATTTCAGCCCCAACTATGCAATACCACGTCGAAGTCGAAATTTACGGAATCGTCCACATCTATAATCCTGTAAACCTAGCAGCCTTAGGGATTGATCCTCAAGAAAATAACGCAAACAATAACAATAACAATCCAGCTGACCCCGGTGGTGAAGCTGAGTAGTTTTACCAAATGATTTTTGCTAATTGACCGGCAACACCAAATTAATGGTAGTTTGCTTGGCAATGGAGAATGTGATATGGTTTTCGGACGTAAAAAGAAACAAGATCAAGAAAATGCGATTATGGACGCTGTGCTGAGAGCTTCCGGCGAGACAGATCTCACAGCGGATCCCTCTGCGCCTGCGAAAGTCATGAAGAAACAAATAGCTGCCAAGACGGAAAGCAAGTCCAAGCCGATTTCTGACAACCCAAGTATCGTCCATGCAGAAAAGATCGCTCTGACTGCCGCCGTTTTATTATCCGGCTATCTCATTTACGCAGGGATGGGTGCGGGAGTTGATGATCAAGGAAAACGTTTTGACAAGGATAGCGTAGCACTCGATAAGAAAATAACCGAGGCCAATAACAAAATCACCGGCGG
>JAYZBF010000182.1:0-18629 GCA_036338835.1 Planctomycetota bacterium | reverse complement strand
AACAATGACAACATCACCGCCGGAAATATCTGTTAAAAACTGGCCCATCCCCACCACAGCAGGAATTTCCAGGCCTTTAGCGACAATCGCAGTATGCGAACCGGGGCCACCAATTTCAGTCGCAAATCCTAACACGAATCGAGGATCAAGTTTAGCTGTTTCGCTAGGGGTGAGATTATGAGCGAGTACGATAATCGGTGTGGAAAGATTATTAAGCGACTCGCGACGTCGCCGCAACAACTTGCCAAGCAAACTCTTCTCCAAGTCAAAGATATCGTGCGCTCGTTCTGAGAGATACTGATCATCTAAATCCTGAAACACTTTGGCGTAACCGCGTAATGTTTTTGAAACGGCATACTCGGCAGAGTGATTATTTTCACGAATCATCATTTCTACAGCTGAATGCAAGGTAGGGTCTTGCAGCATCTGCAAGTGAGCGGCAAAAATTGCACCGTAGTGTTCACCAAGTCGATCAGAAATCTTATCTCGGTTCTTAGCAATCTCTTCACTGACGCTAGCAATCGCCTGATCTAATCGCAGAATCTCACCCGCTACCGCGTCTTGTGTAACAAAACGTGCAGGAATGCGAAATCCTTCATTATCGATCACCACGACTTCGCCAATTGCAACGCCTGGCGAAACCGCAATACCCTCAAGTATTTGCATTGGTTTCTCTCAATCACAAACCAGCGGCGACTCTGTATAGCCCTATTTTCAAAGGGAGTCATACTTGCAAGTCACTATTGCCCGTTGTCGGAGCAACACGAGTTCTTGCAATCACCCGTCAGTATTGTGATCAGCACTGGGCCTCTGTTATTGAGCCGCTTCGTTTTTGTTCTTGAAGCGACACCAAAGGGTAAAGCGCTGTGTTGGTTATTTGTATGTGATTTGAAAAAATGTGAATCACGGATTATTCATCAAAACCCAATTCGACCAATTTGCTGAGTTGGCAAACGGCATCTTCTGCATCGTCACCTTGAGCTCTAATTACTAATTCAGTTCCGCGAGTAGCACATAACGTTAAAATGGACAAAATACTCTTACCATCCACCGCATCAACTCCATGTTTGCACACAGTAATCTCTGAATTAAATTGCATCGCCAAACGCACAAACTGATCAGCCGGTCGAGCGTGCAGCCCTTCCGTATTCTTTACGGTTACTGATTGTTCTTGGTCTGTAGTTGACATTTGGTCGGTGCGTTGATTTGATGTGAACGGGTTGGTTTCTGAGTCGGGTTGTCCGGTTGGTTGTATACTCATATTGTTTTCTGTTACTTGACTACGTTTCGGTTATTTAAATTGAAATCTATGCTAGGGAGCACTTGCTCCTTAGGCTACATTTTTTCTGCAAAGCCATTCTCCATATCAGCGCAGAGCCTTGACCGTCAAAAAACAATCCGCCCACGCCGCCGAATCCTAAGCCTTGCAAAAGGATTCGGAGTCGCTAGGAAGCAAATTGATTATTATCTGCTTCTTCTAACAGCTGACTGATATCTCCAGCTGTCTTACTTTGCTTAAGAAAGCGACAGAAAGTATCATCTCGTAATTGCCGAGAAATATTTTCTAGTGCTCGCAAGTGGTCTCCAGGACGATCCGGAGGTGAAATCAACAAAAAGAAAAGTTGTACACTTTCCCCATCAAGACTTTCGAATTCGACACCCTCAGGGCTTACGCCAACAGTGCCAATTAAATTGTCTACACTAGGGTGTTTCGTATGAGGCACGGCTACACCGCGACCAATACCAGTACTTCCGAGTTCTTCTCGCTTCATGATGGCTTCAACAATACCGGCTTGGTCGTCTTCTTTGACCTGTCCGGATTCCACCAATGCAGCAACCAACTCTTGGATGACACTAGGTTTATCGGCCGCTTGTAAGTTGACCCGAATTGACTTCTCACACATAAAATCTGCGAATTTCATTGAGCATTATCCCTTTGATAAGCGAACCAAACTCAATCTCGCAAAAATAAACTAGCAGAACCCCTAACACCAGTACTGCCATGCCGTTTCCGATACGCCGATACTTATTGGATGATGTTTTCCATTAGCACTACATCACACTACTTACTTCACCATGAAACCATTACGTCAACTGCATTAACTGCAATACCATGGTGTGATAATTGTGCAACCGTGAGATCTAGTCGTTTTCGTTGAATGGTATAAACCAAGCCGACTACTGCTCACTAAACAATCTACTAATTCCAATGAAACCGTTTTATATTCATGGTCCTCTTTAATAGAGTCCCAACTTATACAGGCTTCGACCAGCATGATTGCTGTACGCTAATAACCTTGGGATTCAAAGCAAGTAAACTTTCACTTGTTTGAATTGGTCAATTCACCTCAGGAGTAAAGTCACGCACCGAGACTCGACCTCTACGAGATGAACGTGTTTTGTGTTTCTTGTCCTTGTAACGTCGAATTTGTTGTTCTATTTTCCGTTCGGCACCGGCAACGGCTGCAATAACACTCGGTGCTGTGTATGTTGCAACAAAATCATCATGCCGCTCAAGAGTCGCCCGAATTTCAACTTCCAGGTTGTCTCGATGTCCAAGATCAATCGTCACTTCAATTGATGTCAAACGGTTATAAAATCGTAATAGTTTTCCAATTTTTCCTTGAATGCGCTCTTGGGTTCGGTGACTAATATGACCATGTCTTGCAGAAATTTCTATCAGCATACAAATGCCCTCCAAATAGAGTTACCAAAATTCGGTACCAAGCAGGAGAAATAAAGCCTCGCGAGCCAAAGCCCCGAAACCCCTTCTCACAGGGCCCGAACCCGGCGGCATTGCTTCAAATGCTATATTTGCAATCGGGTCAAATCACCAGAGGAGCGCTCCTAATTCGCAGTAAAACCGCTTCAGTAGTTCGTTCACTGGGAACTCGGATGTCAAACCTCTTAATGGCTTAACCAGTATATTTTACACCAGAATCCAAAAAACGCAAAGGGTTTCTTACTCTTGTTAGAACACTAATATCGAATTGCCAAAGAAATCGCCGTCGAAATGCATTGAACTAAGCCTCTAAGCGTTATTAGGGGATAAGAAAGGAAACCTTTGTCACTGATTCTTGTCGCTGGAGTTTTTTGTCAGTCCATAATTGCTGCCAACGACGAATCGGCACAACTTGCTGATTGGGGTTTTTATCCGGAAAATACATTTGGGTCTTGCCTGTCAAGTTTTTTAGCCGGATGAATGAAATTACTCGCTCCAACATGACAGTTGAATCTAAACCCTGCACCATCGCCTCACCTAAATCACCTTGCAACTGCTCGTCGGTACAGGTTCCAAGCATTGCAGTAATCATCTTTGTTTGATCACCCGCTCGCGATTGCAACGCTACTGATACCAATTCCATATTCATTTCATCTTGCTTCATGCATTTTGAAATTGCTGCCACACTATCCTCCCACGTGCTACGATAGTCCGCATTATTTAATGTATCCATGATGGGATTAAATTCACCCAAGTGCATGAGACAGCGTGCCGCCACAATTTGGACTTGCAACAAGCGATGCGTTTCAAACGCTTTTCGCAGGTCGATTGATAATTCCGAACTGTCCGACAACTCGGCCACCAACTCTTGTGCCGTCTGTCGCTGGCTTGCACTCAAAGTCTGCGAATCCTGATACCACTTAGGCAATTGGTTTTCCATCGTGGTCTTCATTGTTCCGTCAGCTTGAATCGTTGTCGCCTGAATCGCTTGCTCTTGGCCCACGCCTAGTTGCACTGCCGCAACCCCTCGGTCTTGCCACTGGGCAGAAGGCGTACAATGAATTTGAGCAACCCACTCGGTGAAGGTTGCTGTAGATGAATCACTGGGCGTTACCTGAACGGTAACAAGACTTTCAGGACCTGTTAAATGCACGTCTATTTCACGGTCGCCAACACGTAGCGGCACGATCGTCTTACCCGCTGCCTCACCCCGCAACACCAAACAACCATGTCGCAAATGTAACTGTGTAAGTCCATCAACAACGGTTGGAATCAATAGTTCACTCGTGCTCACAAGCATTAATCGAGCGCCAGATCGCAATGTTATTTCTGGACGAAATGGTGCGAATGTCTGTAAGTTCATACCTGGACCAATGATAGTCGCTGAGACTACTCGCTCAAATGTCCCTGTCTGAGGATCAACCGCGACGAGCAATTCATGGTCTGCTAAAAATTCACCGAGCACACTGGTCCTAACATGCCCATTATTACCTTGGGATTGGTTCGGATTGCCTAAATCAACACGACCATTCGGCTCGGAAACTGTTGGGTCAACGGTTTCCGGATCAATGACACCGATAGGAATTATCACTTGGGTGGATTGACTGTTCTCGACGGGTGCCTCGATATCACCTTGAGGTCCTTCGTTGGATGATGGATCTGCCTTGAATAAAGGACCAATAATCATGTGAGACTCATCCAATGGTCCAACGGCTCGTAATCCAATGATTATGACTAAGGCAAAAAACGTCAACACAACCAAAGCTCTCCAGAGCGGCGGGGTGTTTGACGGCATGTAATCCGCCGTTGTATTAGCAGGCAAAGCATCTTGCGGCAGTGGGGATGCACTGACAGCAACGGCCGAAGACTCCAATTCTTTAGCATGAATCAATTGAATTAAACGAGTCCGCAAGGCATCATCGATCTCGATTGGCTCTTCAACGACTTTCGTTAATATGGTGTGACACGAAGCAACTTCACCTAAATGCATCTCCGATTCTAAACAAATCTTTTCAAGTTCAGGGATTCTTGATTCTTCAAGTGTGTTGTCTAGGTACTCAGCTACTGAATTGGGATCCGAGCCGATACCGGTGCCGTCTAGCCTTGGCGCTGACAAATTCACTCGCCGTTTAGAACTCAGCGTGCGATACACCAAATCACTTGCGAAGTCGCTTTCGGTAATTTTTTGCCCCAATTGCTTTGCATCTTCTGGATCTAAAATATCGTCCAAATATGCCAACATGGTTCGTAGTGTCAGTCGCATCTGATATTCCTGCGTTAAATCTTCGAAATTGGTTGATTGTCAAAAGAAAGACAAATCCTCTATACGTGTTAGTGCCAAGTTCGTCAGAATTCCGTACAATTTTTTAAGAAAGATAATGAATATTTTTGCATTACAGACGCTCTACTTCTAAGGATCGAGCCATGAGTTCACTGTTTGAAGCTTCCGAGCAATCAAATCTAGATCGCGTCAAGCCATTGGCTGCGCGGATGAGACCCAAAACACTTGATGAATTCGTTGGGCAAAAGCACTTTTTAGGCGAAGGGAAACTGTTGCGGCGACTGCTGCAAGCTGACCGCTTAGGGTCGGTACTGTTCTACGGTCCACCAGGTACTGGAAAAACCACACTCGCACAACTCCTGGCCGCCGAAACAAAAAGTAGCTTTCGTCAACTCAGCGCTGTTACGAGTGGCGTAAAAGATCTCCGCGCCATTCTCGATGACGCTCGCAACGAATTGCAAACCGGGGGCGAACGTACATTACTGTTTATTGATGAAATCCATCGGTTCAATAAATCGCAACAAGATGCATTGCTGCCCGACGTCGAAAATGGAGTCGTTACTCTGGTCGGTGCCACGACTGCCAATCCATTCTTTGCGGTCAAAAATGCCTTGATGAGCCGCAGCACAGTTTTTCAATTCGAACCCTTGGAAATTAACGATATTCAATGCTTGCTTAATCGAGCTCTCGCAGATACCTACAACGGCTTGGGGCGATACGAGGTGACGCTAACCGATGAAGCCTGTGAATACATTGCAAACATTTCCGATGGCGATGCTCGTCGGGCACTTTCGATACTTGAAATCGGAGTGCTCTCAAATCGCAAGTTTCCATTGACGTTTAATAAACAACTGGCGGTAGAATCCGTCCAACGAAAATCTATCCACTATGATCCCACTGGTGATGAACACTACGATATCTCCAGCGCCCTGATTAAAAGTGTCCGCGGCAGTGATGTGGATGCCGGTATTTATTGGCTCGCACGGATGCTCGAAGGTGGTGAAGACATTCGGTTTATCTGCCGTCGTTTGGTAATCTTGGCGAGTGAAGATATAGGAAATGCGGACCCAAGAGCACTAACACTTGCGGTTGCCTGTATGCAAGCCTGTGAAATGGTTGGATTACCCGAATGTCAATTGACGCTGTCACAAACCGTGGCGTACTTGGCATGCGCACCTAAATCCAACGCCGCCACGGTGGCTATTAACGAAGCAAGAACCGATATACGGCAAGGCCGAGTAATTCCAGTACCACGCGAGCTACGAGATGCTCATTACGGCGGAGCCAAACAACTTGGACACGGCGCTGGTTACAAATACGCCCATAACCATCCCGACGGGATTGCCGATTTGGACTACCTAGGCGTCGAAAAAAATTATTATCGCCCCGTCGATCGTGGATTCGAAGAAGAACTGCAAAAACGACTTGCTGCTATCCGCGAAATCCTACGCGGCTAGTTCTTTGCTTAGTTTATCCGCCTACTCAAAGTGTAGACAGGGACAAAAAGCGGTATTTCCGGGCCACTATTGCCCTAGCACTAATGAACCGATTTCGCTTACTATTGCGATGTATTGTGTGTGCGGTCGGAGTTAAATCCGCATCGCACCCCACAATGTGATGAGCACGCCAAGAATACCTAGGCAAGCCAACAGGATCCACCACAACGGCCGGCCTCGCCAAGTATTTGTGGCTTGATTGGACAGTGAAATGTACTGCCGACAATAAGGACATTGATCTGTAAATTCGTAAACCTGCTCGCCACATTCTGGGCAAGGCATTACGTCCGATTCGTCGTCATCCCACACGTCGGGTTCGGACCACTGATCGTAATCATCTTCTTCGGAATATGGTTCAGATTGTTGAGAATGCATTGTGTCACACTAATCGCCAAACAACGAACATAACTTTATTTAACTTTAGCAACTATTCCAAGCTTTGGCCGAAGTTCTGGAATATCAGCAAAGGGCTAAGAAATGCAAAAGGTAAAAACACTATTCATCTTCACCTTCATGCTTGTCATTTTATATGGTGCGTATGTCGTACTGTACAAAGGCCCCGCGCCCATTGCTGACGATGGACTGATCGCCTCCGACCCAGACCAAAACGAGCTCGAATTAGATCTCGGCGTACAAGTTACTGCAAATGAACTCCTAAAAGGGGTTAACAGTGAGCCTCCGTTGGTGGTTACACCTGATGAAAATGCTGCCGCAGAGGCTGGCGAGTTTACATCACCGGCCGCAGCCGCCTTGGAAAATCCTGACGCGGTTACTGACTTCGACCCAACTCCCCTAGTAGCACAAGAGGTTGTCAATCCAACGGACATAGAACCAGAAGTGCCGACGATTGGCACATCGCCCAATACAACCGCGTCGGTCACCGACGATGCCTTTCCGCTTGCACCCGATGTCAACTTAGACCAAGTTTGGAATCAAGGCGAACAGAATATCCCCGGAAACCTCCAGCCTCCAGATTTTTCGACCGCTCCTGAAGAGCAAGAACCGTCGTTCGATCCAGCAGTTGCTCAGACACCGGTATTCACCAGAGCTTGGCTCGCCGCACAGCAACAAATCCAAGCGGGTCATTTGCGCGAAGCGCTACTGGCCTTGAGCGTTTATTACCGGAGCGCTGATATTTCGGCAGCCCAGCATCAGCAATTGCTGCCCGTATTAGATTATTTGGCCGGCGAAGTGATTTATTCTCAAAAACATTATATGGAACCGGTGTACGCCGTCGGCCTCAATGAGACCATCGCTACAATCGCTCATGACCACCGTATCCCGGTGCCGCTGCTGCTTAATATCAACGGCATCGCAAGTAACGCAACCGTTGCACCCGGTACAGAAATCAAGGTTGTACGTGGACCCTTTCGAGCTCAAGTTAGTCTGCAAGAAAATGAGCTGACCTTATTTATAGGACACCTTTATGCGGGACGCTTTAGTATTGACGTAGCCAACGGCAAAAGCACGCCCTTGGGAACCTACACCATTCTCGACAAACAACTCGATCGGATTTTTAGTACCCAAGGTGGCACTATTATCCCTGGCGGTCATGGTTCCAATCCTTTTGGACACCATTGGATGGATCTCGGTGGTAATATCAGTATCCACGGCTCAGCAGCCAATGCTCAAGTGCCGGCCGCAGGTACTGGTAGTATTGGAATGAACCCCGTTGATGCTCGCGATGTTTTCAGCATCCTCAGCGCTGGTAGCCAAGTCACAATCCAACGCTAAAAAAGTCGTGCTTACAAAACGCTAGACGTTCGCTGTTTCACTAGTAGAACTAGTCTTCAATACCAAAGTCACGCACGGTAAAGAGTGTGCGGAGTTCATGTCCGGCAGCGGCAAACGCTTCTCGACCGCCTTCCAGCCGATCGACAATAGCGATGACGCCTTCGACTTTCAAACCGGCCGCTTCAACGTACTCGATCGCCTTTAAGCTACTGCCACCAGTCGTGACAACATCCTCAACAATCACCACGCGGTCGCCCGCTTGCACCGGTCCTTCGACTTGGTTGCCCTTGCCGTGTTCCTTCGCTTCCTTGCGAACAATAAAGCCTCGTAATTCTTTGTCTTGGGTTGCGGCTTCCGTCAACACTGCTGCCGTAATAGGGTCGGCGCCAATTGCCATTCCGCCAACAGCATCGGGCAATGTATCGCCGAGCAGCTCAAGAATTCCAAGTGCTATCAGTTTTGCGCCTTGTGAATCAAGCGTGACTTTTCGGCAATCCAAATAGTATGTGCCGATTTTTCCCGACGCCAAAACAAACTCACCAAACTCCAACGCTTTCTCACGAACAATATCTTTTAGAGATTCTTCACAGTAGGCTGTATGCATTAAACAGTCGCCGCTTGTAATTTGGCTTCACGCAATCCACGACTCAGAATATCTCGCAACATTGGTGAGTAGTCTTCAAATGGGTTCTCGTCAGGTGCACCTGAAGAAAACTGGTAAATCGCATCACGTGGCTTCAATCCCAATGCAATTAATGTGGAACTAACCGTTCCACGATCATTGTTGCGAATGACCATACTCGGACGCATCGGCGAACTTGGAGATCTCGCAAATACTTTACTGGCAACCGCTAGAAATTTGACTGGTGAATCCAACTTCTGCAAAGTTAATAATCGTTTTGCTAGCTGACAACGCTCGTCACGAGGATCGTTCAAATTGCGATTGCTAATGACGTTAAGGCCTTCGTTTAAGGCAACCACTTCTGGTTCATTTGTGCCGTGAATTACCCAACCTGCTTCGCCATCGGCAATGACATAATTCACGCCTTCATAACGATTCGAGGATAACTCTTCCATCGCAACACTGATTGCTTCCGCGGCGGATCGGCTACGAAGCAATTCTCGGCAAAGAATACCGCGTGAACGAGGCACCACTGGTGGTATCAACTTGCGGCGATTACACGCGGCGACGAATAAACCATGCTGGTTAACACCTAACCAAGTACCACCAGATTGTTGATCCACACCACCAAGAATCCTTGGCTTACCGGCTTGGATCGACGGCGTCGTACTTGGACGTTCATAAAACTCATCTCGATTTGCGGCGACCAAAATCGGGGCTTCCGGCACCGATTTGTATTGAATTGCAAGAATGCACATATAATAGCTTGTTAAAATAGATAATGCTTGATCCGTAGCAATGCAGTGTTCCTCACTAACCGCTACAAGACTCTTATGTCGAAAAACCTAATGTAATTTAGTAACCCCACCTCGAACACCCTCCTTTGGGGGGATACCCAATATTTTTTGCGATTTTGCCGACCAATAGTCAATCCGAAGGCGTTTATCGAATCCAAGTAAAATATTAAACTGCTTACACCTTACCAAACTTTCTATTACACCGTGACCGAGAATATCTAATGAATGTGCACTCTGAATCTTCTGCATCAAAGCCCATCCGGATTGGCATCATTGGTGCTGGTGCGGTTAGCGATTACCACCATGTGCCCGGCATTCAGATCGACCCTCGAGCGAAACTTGTCGCCGCGTGTGATGGTAACGATGCATTACTGGAACAGCGAAAGAGTGACTGGGGTATCGAAAAAACAACGACCGATTACAAAGCGTTATGCGCCGATCCGGACATTGATGCAGTCATTATTGCCACACCTAATTTCACACATAAAAATATGGCCATCGAAGCCGCTCGCAACGGCAAACATATCATGTGCGAAAAACCACTGGGCTTGTCCGGCGACGAAGTTAGCGAAATGCGAGACGCAGCTATCGCCGCTGGCGTTGTGCACATGACCGCCTTTACTTATCGCTTTGCACCGTCAATGCGCTATATTCACCATCTCGTGACTTCCGGGGCCATCGGAGCACCACGACATTTTCGCAGTCAGCGATTTCTAGACTGGCCGGAAACAAGTTGGGGCTGGAGACAGTACAAAAAAACCGCTGGGGCTGGTGATTTATTTGACATGACAATCCATCGCATCGATTTTGCCATGGATCTAATGGGGAAAATTGATAAACTCTGTGGCAGCGTCGCACAATTTTGTTCTCGTGAAGAAACCACCACCGGAGAATCTTGCCCTCCGTCAGACGTCGATGACTGGTCGGCACTCATTGGTGTTTTCAAAAACGGTGGAGTCGGTGTCTGGGAAGGAACAACCGTTGCTAAAGGATATAACTTCGACGGCTTTGGCCACGAACTCGCCGAAATCAATGGCTCCGAAGGAACCGTTCGATATCACTTACACGAACCCAATAAAATCTGGATCGGCAAAACTGGACAGGACGTAGACGCCATCGATGTCCCAGAAGAATATCTCAAACCTAGCGGGAGCCCACGCGATGTAACGCAAGGTAAACCAGCCGATGTATTTCGTTATGATCTTATTTGGGAATTCTGTTCCGCGATCACCGAAGGTCGTGATGCCATGCCGAGCTTTGACCACGGCTTAAATGCTCAATTGATCGCAGATGCAGTTCTCGAATCAAACACCTCCGGTAGTTGGATCGATGTCCAACATCGACTAGTCTAAAGTTTCGCCAACCCCACCAACCGCTTTCCCCGTCTCGTCACACTGCTAGACTATTTACTATATGACAAACGCTGATTCATCTTCATCACCTCCAGAAACCGATCGCATTGTGGTTGCTTCTAAAAGCCGCCAAGTCAATCGTTTGACAGGTGTTCAAATTCTAGCCACCGGATCTTACGCTCCCGAAAACGTTGTCGCTAATGAAAGTCTTGCCGAATTAGGCTATGACGCCGATTGGATTGTCAAACGAACGGGAATTCAAGCTCGCTGCTGGGCCGCAGACGATCAAGCCACAAGCGATGTCGCCTATGAAGCTGCGGTACGATGTCTGAAAAATGGCAATATCAACATTAGTGAAATCGATCTCATTTTATTGGCAACAATCACTCCCGATCAGCCCACACCATCAACCGCTTGCCACGTGCAACGCATGCTCGGATCAGATGCCCCCGCGATGGATATTGGAGCCGCCTGTGCTGGGTTTATGTACGCTTTGATTACTGGGATGCAGTTCGTCGCCTGCGGAACCTACAAGCGAGTGCTCGTCATCGGTGCCGACTTGATGAGTCGTACGGTGAATCCTAAAGATATGAAAACCTTTCCACTCTTTGGTGACGGAGCCGGTGCGGTTGTTATCGCTCCTGGCACGTCAGACCAAGGTTTCCATTCCTACACGATCGGCGCTGATGGAAACGGCGCACAGCTACTGCATATGCCAGCCGGCGGCACTCGCTGCCCAGCTACACCAGAATCATTAAATCAAGAATTACAATACCTGACCATGGATGGGCGCAGTGTCTTTAAATGGGCAATCCGTACATTGTCGGACTCCGTTAATCAAGTCCTAAAACACGCCCAGATAAAGCCTGCAGATATTGATCTAACGATCTTACATCAAGCCAATAATCGAATCATACAAGCGGCGGCGGCCGATCTCGGGCTCAACAAAGATGACGTTTTTGTAAACCTTGATCGCTATGGAAATACGTCCGCCGCGAGCATTCCATTGGCACTCGACGAAGCCTATCAAGCTGGCCTGATTAGTCCAAACGACAAAGTACTCTTTAGTGGTTTCGGCGCTGGGCTATCATGGGGCTCCGGTGTCTGGCAGTGGTAACTGCGACAACATCCACAACAACATATCCTGTTCCTTTTTATTGTTAACCGATTCAAACTTTAGTTTGCATATTCAGATTACTTTCCAACAACAACACTCACACGGTTTATTACTCATGACAGACTCACAAACATCATCAGCAGCAGCAGAATCATCAGTAACAACGGTAACCTTGCCCGCTCGCAGTGAAATCGCGAACAGCGATACATGGGATCTCGGTAGTCTGTATCAGTCTGTACAGCAGTGGAATGAGGATTATGAACGAGCGGAAAATTGTTTAGAAAAATATGCGAGCTTTCAAGGCAGGCTCGGCGAGAGCGCCGAGACCTTGGCAGAACTGCTGGCCTTTGACAGCGAAATGGAACAGCTCATGGAACGGCTTGGCTATTATGCATTCCTCCGGCTAACGGAGAATCAAGCGGACACTGACTGCCAAGCACTCGAGTCAAGGATGCAGAATCTTGGTGCTCGTGCAGCGGAAGCTGGCAGTTGGATACGACCTGAGTTGTTAGCCATTGATGCCGTCGTAATGTCCTCACTCATGGCTAGCGATTGTCTGCAGCATTATCAGTTGCTGCTCACACGTATTCTGAGATATCGAGATCATACATTGAGTCCGGCCGAGGAACAATTATTGGCGATGCAAGCTGAAATGTCGGGCACCGCGAGCAAAACATTTCGCCAACTGCATGATGCTGACTTAAAATTTGGATTTGTCGAAAATGAAAAAGGCGAGCAAGTCGAATTAGGCAATGCCACTTTCTCGCAACTCTTGATTTCGCCCAATCGCGATGTGCGAAAAACAGCATTTCATCAATACTATGACCAATTCAAGGCACATGAAAATACGCTCGCTGCGACATTGTGCGGCTCGATTCAAAAAGATGTTTATTACGCTCGAGCCCGTGGCTATGAAGGGGCCCGTGCTGCAGCAATGTTTCCCGACAATGTGCCGGCGTCTGTATATAACAATTTAATCGCATCCGTCCGTAATAATTTTGAACCGCTATATCGCTATTACGACCTACGACGGCGACTCATGGGCCTCGATCAACTACATGCCTACGATACGTATGTTCCCATTATCAGTGATTTGCAAGTCAATCGCTCGTGGGACCAAGCAACTGATCTCGTTTTAGAATCACTAGCCCCCCTCGGTACGGAATATTGTGAAACACTTGCGGCGGGCCTCCGCGGACGCTGGTGTGATCGTTATCCAAATCAGGGTAAACAAAGCGGCGCATTTAGCGCCGGTTCCTTTGTCGGCGATCCTTACATTCTGATGAACTATAAACCCGAGGTGCTTAACGATGTCTTTACGTTAACACACGAAGCGGGACATTCAATGCATTCGTTCAACAGCTCAGCTTCTCAAAGCTTCGAATACTACAACTACACCATTTTTGTTGCTGAAGTTGCCAGTACCTTTAATGAACAGCTACTGAGTGAAACCATGATGCAGCAAGCCAGCGATGATCGCGAGCGAGCATTTTTGGTAAACCGAGATATTGATGCAATTCGCGGCACCATCATTCGTCAAACGATGTTTGCTGAGTTTGAAAAAATCACACATGAAATGGCCGAACAGGGACAACCGCTGACAGTGCAAACTTTTCAGGACGTTTATGGACAGTTGTTACGGGATTACTTCGGTCCCAATTTTGTCATCGATGATTGTCTTCCTCTAGAGTGCTTTCGCATCCCGCACTTTTATCGAGCGTTCTATGTCTACAAATACGCAACCGGATTATCTGCGGCCATTGCATTGAGCCGGCGAGTATTAGATGGTGGTGCTGACGAATTGAACGAGTACCACACATTCCTAAAAGGTGGCTGTAGCCAAGACCCCCTCGATTTACTGCGAAATGCCGGCGTGGACATGGAACAACCCGGTCCCGTCGATACGGCACTCACCCATTTTAGTTCACTCGTCGATCAACTCGAACAATTGATGAATTAAATTTCCAGTCAACAAAGCCGTGGTTCATTCGGTACTACAGTTTTACCCAAACTACCCGTCTGACGCATACGAGTTGGCTAAATTACCGTAAGCAGCCACTAGGACTTGAACATCGCACAAAACAGCGACACAATAACAGTAGCGTTATACATTGCAATTCAACAACCTAAGGAACTCGAACCATGACACGTCCTGTCACTCTTTTCACCGGCCAATGGGCTGACCTACCCGCCGAAACAATGTGTCAAAAAACAGCCGAATTCGGTTACGACGGAATTGAACTCGCATGTTGGGGCGACCATTTTGACGTCCAAGCAGCTCTTAATGATGAAAACTACTGCGCCCAAAAACACGAACAACTAGAACGACATAACCTGCAGTGTTTTGCAATTAGTAACCACTTGGTCGGCCAAGGCGTCCTGGACGTCATTGATGAACGTCACAAATTGATTCTCTCGGACCAAATTTGGGGTGACGGAGATGGTGCGGCCATTAACGAACGTTGCATTGAAGAAATGAAAGATACCGCTCGAGCTGCTCAAAAGTTTGGAATCGATGTCGTCAACGGTTTCACGGGTTCAAGCATTTGGCACATGATCTACTCGTTCCCGCCAGCCACAGAACCACTGATCCAAGCAGGGTTTGATCTATTGGCAGAGCGTTGGAATCCCATCTTGGATGTCTTCGGAGAATGTGGCGTTAAGTTTGCCTTGGAAGTTCATCCAACGGAAATTGCGTTTGATATTTATACAGCACAGCGTACTTTAGAAGCACTCGGTAATCGGGAAGAATTTGGCTTCAACTTTGACCCCAGCCACTTGATTTGGCAAGGCATCGACCCCGTCGAGTTCATTCGCGCTTTTCCCGACCGAATTTTCCATGTTCACATTAAAGATGCAATCCAAACACTCAATGGAAAAACCGGTATCAACTGTAGCCACTTGAACTTCGGAGATCCTCGCCGTGGTTGGGACTTCCGTAGCCCAGGTCGAGGCGAAGTTGATTTTGAGGAAATCATTCGGGCATTAAATGAAATTAAATACACTGGGCCATTGTCCATCGAATGGGAAGACTGCGGCATGGATCGTGAATATGGCGCTAAAGAAGCGTGTGCCTTCACTAACGGACTCGACTTCGCTCCCTCGGATATCCAATTCGACGCAGCCTTTGACGAATAACTCCGATCCCTGCTACTATTAGGAATCGTTGAACCCTTTCGGAGGACAGTAAATCGTGAAAAAACGAGTTGCCACTGCGTACCTATTTATATTTTTAGCGCTCAGTACCTGCCAGGCGACGGCGGCGGTTGTTGACCTAGAAGTTGCCATGGAAACGGTCTTGCCCATCACACGCATTAAAGCTTGGGCAAGTTTTTTGCAAAAAGCCGGATTCACGAATGTCCAATTACGCAGTGCAAAATTGACCGATATGCCGAAAGTCAAAACACTCGGAAGTAAGGAATCGCCGACCTATGTGGTAACTGGTATCCTAGCAGGCAATACGCTGCATTTACCGGGTGGTACCTTTAAGTACGGCCAAATCGATGAGGCAAAACTGTGGATCAAGCGACTACAGGGAGACGGCGTAGCAGCGTTGACAACTCAAAAGGGGGCATACGGGCTAAGCCGAGATCAGATTGTAGAAGTCTACGATCAACTGACGCTCAAAGTAAAAACTAAAACTGCAGGGCAATCAACCAAGGAGGTTATACGATCCCTATCCAGAATTTGGAATCTACAAGTTTCCGTCGATCCCGCAGCACGGACGCAACTGTTTTCCGAAGTACCCTTTAAGGATGAACTGCAAGGAGTTACCAGTGGCACAGCGATGGCGATCGCACTCAAGTCCACCGGACTCATCATGCTGCCCGACAAACCCATCGGGAGCGGTGTCAGAATTCGGATAACCAAGCCAATCAAAGATCTCGAGTTTTGGCCAGTCGGTTGGGAGTCGTCTCAGAACCCAGGCAAAACAGCCCCTGACCTATTTAATGAACTGAGTGTTGAAATTAAGAATACGGAGATTTCAAAAACAGTAGCAGCAATTGGTCAACGACTCCAAACTCCAATTTTTTTCGACTATGCCAGCATCACCACACGTGGAATTAGCTTGGATAAAAAAGTAAATGTCCCCGCGGGAAAAATCTTCTATAAGAAAATTCTCGATATCGCGCTATCTCAAGCCGGCCTGCATTGCGAAGTCATGGTCGACGAAGCCAACCAACCGTTCCTCTGGGTTTCACCCTAGCGGTAACTTACCGCCAAGCGTTTTCAAAAGGGAAAACTCTCGTCCAATTCCGAATTGGATAATTCCACTAGAAAATCGCCGATGCGTTCAGTTAACACGTCCATCAACCGCTCACCTTTTTCTGCGGTCGCGGCATGAGGATAACCAGAGCCGGAGTTCGAAGTCAACAAATCCCATTGCCGAGTGATGCTCACCCATTTTTTATTAACTGCCTCAAAACGCGTTGGATTCGTTTTACCATCATCCGCATTAAACGAGCCATCCTCATTAAGCGAAACCAGCTCGTTGTGGTAAGCAAGAATTAATGATGTTTCCGCTTCGCCCGCATGATCCTCCATGTGCTCGAAAATGTCGTGATACACATCGTCGAGCATGTTGTACCAATTCACTAAGAAAAGATGAGCTTCCGTACGGCCCGACATCTCTCGCAATAAAGGCTTGAAGTCATTGCCCCCATGGCTGTTGAGAATTACAACTTTACGAATGCCACTGCGGATCAGGGATTCCACTAAATCTTCGATCACTTTAAACAGTGTTGTAGGATATAGATTCATTGCAAACGGAAACTCTCTCATGTTCGTCTCGGTGCCATATGGAACCGTCGGCAGAACCACAACTTTGGCACCTTTCGCGTGCGCATAAGCACAAGCACTTTCACCAATGTCCGTGCCTTCATACATGTCAGTACCGTAGGGCAGGTGTAGGTTGTGCGGTTCCGTAGCACCCATTGGAAGTACCGCCACTTCATAGGGATTGTCTTTTATAGTGCCGTAATTAACTTCTGATAAAACCCAAGGTCGCATGATCGAAATCTCAATCGTAAGAATAGTTGGAGTGATTTATGGCTTCAGTTTAGGAAGAGCGTTAAACACCTGTTGTATCGTCGACGCTGACATTGCGGTCGATGTAAGTTCCAGTATCTCAAGATTAGCTAGCGTAATCAACACACGCTCGGAATCATCTGTGACTTTAGTTCCTGTCAGCCACAACACCGTTAAATTGTCGTTCGCTTGTAGATGCAAAACCCCCGCGTCGCCAACTTGCGTCAACGATAAATCTAACTCTGCAAGGTTTGGCAATGCCCCAATCACCGCCATCGACTTATCCGTAATGATAGTTGATTCCAGCGACAACTGGTTCAAATTCACCAAACCGGCAAGCACCTTGCTGGCATCATCTGTGATCTCGCAACGCGTCAAATCAAGCCAAGTCAGTTCGAGTTGACCGCTCAAATGCTGCAATCCCTGATTGGTTATCTGCCCATGTGCGAGACAAAGCGCTTTCAACTTAGTCCCCGCCCGCAAGGTTGCGAGCTGGTCATCAGTAACAACCAAAAATTCCGCGTAGGCTGCATCTAGTTCTTCAAATGATCGCCTGCTGAGTTGCCGCAAACTACCTGCGGTGGACGTATTGGTGTAGATTTTTCTCAGCAGTTGAAAAAACGGTGCGCGGTATTTCCCATTGTCCGCATCCATCAAAAAATGAGCCAAACCAACACATTGGCTATACAAGCGACGAATTTCCGCATGCGACGATAGCTGTGAGTTACCGAGCGCTGCAAGTTGTTGCAGTGGCAAGTAGAACTGGTCAACTGTTTTGCGATAACGTGCAAACTGCAATCGGTAGGATTCAAATCCACCCACGGTCACGAAATGCCCATAATCGCGGAGCGACTCCATATACATCGCAACACCTTCGATTGCCCAAATGTTTTGATCCGCAGCGACATTCTTCACTTGTCCACCTAGTTCATAAAACAACTGATGTGTTACTTCGTGTAACCAAGTTGATATTTTCGGGGGGTCACTGACAAACAGAAAAGAGTGCTTTTGTTCAGCAGCATAAAATCCGACGCTATTGACTGTCGCCCCAGACCGCCGTTGAAAAAATGTCTGATACGCTGCGCGTGAAGAAAACAAAATAATCTGGTGTCGTTTACGCGCATACAGTGGTTTATTGCTGCCATCAAAGCGTTCAGCTAGGACTGCGGTGTCGCACCAGAATTCAACAAATAACTGCTGCCAAACAGAATATAATTTTTCGACCTGCCGTGCGATTTCAACTCCATCGGTGGGCTTCGAATCTGTGTAAATATCAAAGTGCGTCGTGCTGACGCGGTAGTAGTCGTTTGCCTCCCAGTCGGTATAAGCGTGCCTCTTTTTAGGCCGGTTGGTTTTGGGTTGTAATAAGAACACCGTAGAATCGCTGTAGTTTAGAATCTTCCGCGCTGCAATGTGACGGTGATCTTCGTGTAACACTTCATGTAGTAAACGATATGAACGCGAAGGATCAGATTGGGCG
>JAYZBF010000181.1:0-10016 GCA_036338835.1 Planctomycetota bacterium | reverse complement strand
GGGGGTAACGAGTTTGCAACGTGTCTTTAAGCTAGGCAAACCCACTGCTGAATTATCAACAGTGGGCGGGCCTGTAAATCTGCGTGTTGGAAATTTGCTTACGGAATCATTTGATTACGTACTTCACTTGGTTGAATATTTCGTGCGGTCGGTGTGAAGCTATGTTCACGGATGCGAACTTCACTAACCGGTTTGGGATAACTGTATCCCGGTACTTGTCGCATGTGCACATTGAAGTCATTTACAGGTGCTGGCATGTTGACTTTGGTGTGGTTATGAATCGTATAGCTTTTTAGACCAGCAGGTCCGCCAAGAGGTAAATGTGGTGGACCCGGAATGCCAATGTTAGTAGCGGTCACTGGAGTTCCCCAAGGTGATGTTGTGGCGCCCGCGACGTAACCGCCTTGGACTCTACTTGGAATCGCCATGTGACCTTGCTGTGGCATTGCTCCGTAAAATGCAGCAGGAGAGGCTGCTGTAGCAGGGTTAACGGCTTGAACCTTATTGCCCATGCGGATGATCGCCATGATGCTACCGCGACGGTCGGCTTCGACAATCGGATCATCGCCTGGATCAAGTCGCGTGCTGACCAATGTTTCTACGTTGGCTAAGGCTAGGTCTTGGAATTCCGGATCTGGTAGATAGATGACTTTGGTGACATAGTTACCCGTGGCAACTTGGTCAAAGTCCTCATTGGTGAACTGCACAGGTACTGCGTTATGGTCGAGGTAGGCTGCTGTACGTGGGTTAATCGGAGCGACTTCGATTGTTGGGAATAGTTCCACGGCTTCATGCCCCGGGATGTTGCTCAACTTCATACGTACCATATTGCCGTTAGTTCCTACGTGGAAGTCAAAACGCGCTGGTGCAATGAGCGATTGACCCGAGTAGGAACCGTTGCCAGTAGTGTCGAGGTCGATTTGCATGCCGTCAGGATTATTGAAAATCGCTTGGATCGACATTCCCGCTGCTGCCGGTCCCTGTTGCATCATCATGGCAACTGGTTGTGGAGGCATCAGGACGCCCGGTCCAGGGCCATCAACGCCAGGTCCGGGATGAGCAAGTTGCTCAGCAGGTGGTAGATTATGTTGTTGCATTGTTCCGCAACCAGTTGTCAAAAGTGCGGCAATGGCGATTGCTGCACAGATTCGTGGGATAGTCATTATTTTGCCCCTCATTGCGGTTTTAAAAGCACACAGATTCATTTGATTTGCCAAGTTTCGTATTAAGTGGTTTGTTTTTCGTTACAAAAGGGCGGTCTGTTGTTTGAACTAGACCCCTTTGCTCGTGTTTCCTACAATGATGCGACCTAAGTTCAAGAGCCGAATCCTTGCTTGGTTTACGCTGTTACTAACCAAAAGTGTTAGAGCGCAAAAGAAAACACTGAATCCTATGTGTGATGTAATCGGCTATACCTAGCCCGAATCTTTGACAAAATCGTCATAACCTGCATATGAAGTACAAATTACCCATTATTACAGCCCTGATTTCCCTTGCGGTTATCGCTGCGGTCAACGGTATTGGCCCATCTTTCCTTTCCGGCTTACCAAAATCCCCTGAATTTACAGTTCAGAGTGGTTCGGAGTTGAATTCAGTGGCTGATACGCCTGCAGGAGCAACCCCGCATGATTTAGTCGATGAAGCGGCGGCAACTAATCAAAGTGAACAGTTGGCAGAGGCAGTTTCCGGAGCCTCTATAGAAGAAGCAGAGCAGGGGAGTGAAGAGGTATCGGCAGAAAAGTTGTTACGCAGCGCTGTACAAGCGATTGCGAGCGAAAGTAACTTGCAGGCTTCTGTGCGACATAAGATCAACTTGTTTGACCAGCACTTGGTTGGTACTGGGCATTACAGCCAATTCGGGGAAGGGCCTATCAAGCGTTTGCGATTGGAACTTAAGACGCAAGTCGGTAAGACGACCACAAGTATTACTCAGGTCTGCGATGGTCGGCACTTGTGGTTGCGAGAAAATTTCCCAGATTCAATCCAGTTAAGTCGAATCGACGTTCGCCAAGTGCGGACGCGTTTGGAACAGTTGCGCCGTGCAAATCAAACGAACCTGACAAATCAAGCCATCGTTCCACAATTGGATTGGGGGGCGAACATAGCGATGGGTGGATTGCCACGTGTGTTAGCAGCGGTGGAAGATAGCTTCAATTTTTCGGTTGTTCGGCGAGCGACATTTGAAGACGTGCCGGTGTGGGTAATCTTAGGCCAGTGGAAGCCGGAAGTCCGTGACAAGATACAATCTCGGTTTCGTGTTCGCCGCGGTAATTTAATGACACACATGCCTAATGCAGTACGGATTGTTTTAGGCCGCGACGAACAGTTTCAATATTTCCCACGCGAGATTCAGTATCTGCGAGTGGTTGAAGGGGCGACGGAAGAGTTTGTGACGGCCACAGCATTGGTGACTCTGCAGTTTTATGATTATACGCGGACGGTGGCGATGAATCGATCACAGTTCGATTACCAGCGCGGCGACCAGATTATTGTGGATCGCACCCAAGCATTTCTTGAAAAGTATCTCCCCGAACCGCAACAAGTTGCCAGCATCGAAGAATAGTAGCTAAACTCGCAGCTCTGAAAGCGGTGGGCACTACCGATATTTCGTATCCGAGTTTAAACTGACAAT
The DNA here is from genome assembly GCA_036338835.1 of Planctomycetota bacterium. Taxonomy (GTDB): domain Bacteria; phylum Planctomycetota; class Planctomycetia; order Pirellulales; family Pirellulaceae; genus UBA721. The sequence continues at coordinate 7,384 of JAYZBF010000181.1, read as the reverse complement.
GGTTTAACAATTCGCAATCGTTCAAACAGGAATTCCTCAGTGGCGCGGATATATATAGTACTTGCAGGTTTTGCCGTAAGTCTTTTGATTGTTAATTTCGGTATTGGCATTTGGGTCGGTGATCTCAACGGTGTAGCTGAGCGAGTGCAATTTGGGGCCCGGCAATACAAGGTTGCTCGCGGCGACGGAGAACAAGGGGCGATTGATGCCGCTCGCAAGTCGATGTTGTCAGCATCCGCAGAGTTAACTCCGATCAAGAAACGGCACGGCATCCATTTTTTGTTAGGTGTGTTATCCGCATTAGTATGCGTTTTGGTTAACGGAATTGCGATGACCTATTTCATCGGGTCGAGTAAATGGTGTTCTGAGGTTGTTGATACCTATAGTTTGGATTTGAGTTACGTTCGTAAAAGTCGCGCTTTAAAGCGGCGTGCTTACCCTTGGACAATAAGCGGTGTGGCAGCGATTGTGGCCATTGTCGCTTTTGGCGCTGCAGCAGATCCTGCTACGCAAATCGAATCGTCGGCAAGTTGGGTTACTCCGCACATGATCGTTGCCATTCTTGGCACGATGTGGTTAAGCGTGTCTTTCTTAAATCAAGCTGGTCTTATCGGCGCTCATTACGATGTAATTAATGAAATCGTTGCGGCAGTTGAAGTTCGCCGAGCAGAGCTTGGCCGAGCAGACGAGTAGTATCGGTTATTCGCTTATATAGGCGTCTAATAGCGGTTCAAGTTGTTCATCGGCTTCGATGAGATCATGTAGTTGCTGCAGATAATCGTTGAGTGAATCCTGCAGATCCTCTGGAATGATAGGTTCAACGATATCTAGCACACGGGAAACATACGGTCCGGACTTAGACTTGGCGATGCGATTGTGCATATCCTCGCCGCCGAAAGCTATAGCACACATTGTTAGAATTGCACATAAAAGCACACCATTGACGATGCCCAGCAGTGCGCCTGTTTGGCGATCGAAAGTCTTCATCTCATATTTATCGATTTGCTTGGCGCAGAAAGCAAATAGCATCCAAATCCCGAGCGAGGTTAGCAGATACAGCGATGCCATGGCAATAAACTTGTTCCACGGCTCATCCACACCGCTAAGCGCCTCGGCCAGTTCAGGATGAAACTCTCGAGCCACAAAGAAACTAATGACGATAGATGCCACCATCGCAATCTGCCAAGACATACCTTTTACGGCTCCGATAATTATGGAGATCACTAATACGGCGAGCATGATGATGTCGTAATTTTGCATAGAGGAGACACTTCTGCCACTAACGCGGTTGACTTACCAAGATTCCAGTACCAAAGTCACTGGCCCATCATTCACTATTGTTACTTGCATGTCAGCCCCAAAAGTTCCCGTAGCGACCCGGATACCATGTTTTGCAGCTTCCATCGCAAATTGCTCGTATAGAGGTTCCGCTATTTCTGGGGGAGCGGCGTCTACGAAACTGGGCCGGCGTCCTTTACGGCAATTGCCCCAGAGTGTGAATTGACTGACGACCAACATTTCTCCATGGTTATCGAGTAGTGAGAGATTCATTTTCCCTTGGTCATCACTAAAAATTCTGAGACCTACGAGCTTGTCGACCATCTGTGTTATTTCATTGGCAGTATCGTCGGGGCCAATTCCGACGAACACCAGCATTCCGCCCTCGATCTGCCCAACAACGCTGCGGGCTACTGAGACGCTTGCATGATTTACTCTTTGAACAACAACTCGCATAGGAATGCTTCTACTTAGTTAGCTTGTCGACGGGCATTGAGGTCGTTTAAGGCAGCGGTGGCTGCTTGATGATTGGGATCGAGCGCCAGTGCCGCTTGATACCAACTCCCAGCCGCTTGCACGTCGTAAAGCTGTTCGGCGATTGTTCCTAGCTCGAAGCGGATGTTGACGTCAGTGGGCACTTGCGCAGCCATCACGTTTTTTTCGATGTACTGGATTTTCAGTGCTTTGATTTTTTCATGTTGTGCAAGTATCGTTGCCGCCTGATCGGCGTTGCCGAGTTGGCGATGAACGTTGGATAATTTGAACAGGATGCGGTCATTTCCCGGGTGCCTTGCCGCAGCTTGCGAGAGGATTGCCAACGCTTGTTCGGTTTGGCCAGATTGCATGGCTAGCGTTCCGTGCATTTCCAACGCATGTTCATGTTGCGCATCGATGCTAAGTGCTTGTTGGATGTATTGTTGTGCTTCATCGAATTCCCCTAAGGCCACGTGACATTCGGCTTGATAGGACCGAGCGTTGGCCACGAGGTAGGGTGCCATGTCCGCGGCGGGAAGGTTTGCTAAAGAGGCCAGAGCCGCGGCGTAGTTTCGGAGTCGAATTTGGACCTCTGCCAATTCGACATGGACTTCTGATGTTTGTTCAAATGTTGAATCACCAGATGCACGTTTGAGCGATTCTGTATAGTGCGTAACGGCTAGTTCATTCTTATCAAAATCTTTGCTGATCAATCCCATCAAACGATCTGGTCGCGGATCTTGTGGAGCGAGTTCAGATATTCGTTGACAGTGTTTCATGGAGAGTTGTAACGAACCAAAATCGTAATATTTAGCGCTGAGCAGTCGGTGGGCGTCGACGTTGTCAGGAAATTCGGCAATCATTTCGTTCAAAGTTCGCATGGCGCCTGGGTTGTCACCGGTAGCGAGGAAGATGCGAGCGGCCATAATCATACATTCTTCACGGATGCGTGCATCGCCGGCGATTTGACGGAGGCGCTGCATTGACGCTGGATAGTTTAGCACGTTGAAATACAACACCGCTTCTAAGAACTTCGTCTCGACATCTGCGTTGGGCATTTCTTTGAGTTGGTGTTGTATTGTACGGACTTCCTGCCATTGTTCTTGTTCAGCGGCAGCGCGGCCTTGGCTGAACAAGTCCAGGTGATCTGGTGGTGCCTCGCATCCGAGCGTCAACAAAGAGGATAGGCAGAGTAGTAACAGCCAGAGCAGGGGACTGTTTGCGGTGGAGGCGTAGATCGTGGGTGATTTGCAATGACGCATGGTTGCCGGATTGTAAATAGTGTTACGGTTCAATAATAGTCAGTTGTTGGTTGGGGGTAGGGGTGTCGATGATTTGTGTCGCACCGCCTGCCCAGCGGACTTCTAATTGAGTGATTGTCGCATTCTCGGCAATGCCAAAGAATATGCGGGAATCATTGGAGGATGCAAAGCTTGAACCACCTTTGATTTGACGCGTTTGTTTGCCGCGGTTAGTTGTGAGGGTCACGCGAGTTCCGACTGCGGACCGGTTACATTGGGTGCCGATCAATTGTAGCGTGATCCATTGGTTATTGTTATCGGTATGATTGATGAGGACACTACAGTTTTGATTGACGTGTGTATAAGCGAGGTCGACATAACCGTCGTTATTGAGGTCGCCGGTTGCGATGCCGCGGCCATTGTGTTCTGAGGTGAAGTAGGGGCCAAGGCTATGATTGACTTTGGCGAAGCGGCCATTATTATTTTCAAGAGCGATTGGTAGTTGAGTGATGGAGCTGTCGACGGGATAGCGTTGCACATGACCGTTGGCAACAAATAGATCTTCATCGCCGTCGTTATCCGCGTCGACAAAGGCGGTGCCCCAGCCCACGTAGGAACTTGGAAAGCTGAGCATGCCGGTGGCGCTGCTGACATGTTGAAACAGAGCGTTACCGAGATTTTTATAAAGGGCGAATTGTTCGGACTGAAAATTAGTGACAAACAGATCGGGAAGGCCGTCGAGATTATAATCACCGAGGTCAATTCCCATACTGCCATCGGCGTTACCGGAATTGTCGAACCCAACGCCAGTTAATGCGGCAACTTCCTCAAAGGTTCCATCGCCGCGATTGCGCCAAAAGAAATTAGCCACGGTGTCGTTAGTGACATAGACATCGAGGTCGCCGTCGAGATCGAGGTCGGCCATGAGGACTCCAAGTCCTTTGCCATATTGTTCGTTGGTGGTGCGGATGCCGGCTCGTTGTGAGATATCGACGAAGTGGCCGTTGTCATCGAGTTGGAACAGTTGATCGGGCAGGGGGGCGAAGATACGAGGCGAGCACGTGTCGCGGCTGTTGGTGTCATTTTGGTTGGACAAGAACGAAGTGTTTTTACCCGCGCAGAACGGGTGATTATCGAACGACCAATCGATATAGTGTGCGACATAGAGTTCGAGGATACCGTCGTTATTGATATCGCCCCAAGCTGCTCCGACGCTCCAGGCTTGATCGATAAGATTCAGCTCGCTGGCAACTTCATCAAAGGTACCATCGCCGTTATTATGAAACAGGAGTAGGCCGCCGAAACCGGTGATGAGGATGTCGACGCAGCCGTCATTATCGTAATCGGCAGAGAACGCTCCGTGGCTATAAAAGGTATGCACGTTTAGTCCGGCGTCGGCGGTCACGTCGGTGAAGGTAGCATCGCCGTTGTTACGGTAGAGAACGGGAGGGTGTCCGTTGATGCTCGGTAAAAGTCCGCCATTTTCAAGGAATTCTCCACCGCCGGTGAAGAGCATATCGATAAGGCCGTCGTTATCGTAATCAAAAAGAGCGACTCCACCTCCGATTGTTTCAAGCATGGTATGGTGGTTTGCCTGTTGGTGATTTTGATACTGTGCTTTGAGATGTTGTTGAAGTTGTTCAAAGCGGATATTGCTTTTGGGTTCATTACTGCGTGGACTTTGGGCGTTGGAATTTGCCGGTTTTTCAATCTGTTTTGGATCGGGTTTTTGCGTCGATTGTTGGGCAGGGGGGTTTTCAGGTATTTCGGGGTTGTCGGACGAATTCATGGTCGTTTTATTATCACAGCCAGTCAGGACGCCAAAAAGTAACAGGCAGCAGCTCAGCGCGAGCATTTTTCGCAGGATGTTGGTCATTTCGTGGAAAGTTAGCAAAATGATATGGATCACGTTCTTAGCAAAAGGTTGCTGAGCTTACTGGGGTTTTCGTTGAAGCACGGATTATGTAGGGGTATTGTATCAACTTCGGCGTAAAAGTGTTTACGCCAACTGGCCGACGTCGTGCTCAGCAGTGGGGAGGTTCTTTGGGACGGCAATAGCTGTTTAAAGTCATCCAAAAGCCCCCACTATCAAACCGAACATAACAAACATTATCGGACGTTGGGGAGATCGCGAATTTGTCTTAAATAGCGTCTAAGCAAGCCTGCTGCTGCCCAACCTTGAAAATGCACCAATTAGCATCTAATCCACAAGCTTTAGTAGATATAGGTCTGAGCCGAATGTTGTCGGTGATTAGGCTTCGAGGTACCGGCCAATTTTGCGAAATTTTTGATAGCGGTCAGCAAGCAGATCTTCCATGGACTTTTCTTGCAACTCTCGTAAACTGCTGACCAAATACTGCTTAATTTGGATTGCCATTTGTTGGTGATCGCGATGGGCGCCGCCAAGAGGTTCTGGGATTACATCGTCGACGACATCGAGTCCCGGAAGATGTTTGGAAGTAAAACGTAATGCGTCGGCGGCATTGGGCGCAAACTCATGGCTTTTCCAGAGAATTCCAGCACAGCCTTCGGGACTGATCACACTATAGTAACTGTGCTGCAGCATGGCGATTTTGTCACCAACGCCAATCCCTAATGCTCCACCACTACCGCCCTCCCCGATGACGACGCAAATAATGGGTGTTTCTAATCGCGACATCTCGTACATGTTTTCCGCGATGACCCAAGCTTGACCGCGCTCTTCGGCGCCAATGCCGGGATAGGCACCTGGTGTGTCAATAAAACAAATCACAGGTAAATTGTGCTTGGCCGCTAAGTTCATCTTTTGCATTGCTTTGCGATATCCCTCAGGATGCGCGCAACCAAAAGAACAAGCCGTTCGTTCTTTGACGGTTCTGCCTTTTTGATGACCAATCACCATCACTTTTTGATCGTCGAGCTTTGCAAAGCCAGCGAGCATCGCACGATCGTCACCAAACTTGCGATCGCCATGTAATTCTACGAATTCGTCAAATACCAACGATAAATAATCTCGCGTATACGGACGGTTCTGATGTCGAGCGACTTGCACCGTTTCCCAAGGGCTCAGGTCGTCGTACAAGTCACGAGTCACTTCGGCAATTTGGTTCTGCAGTTTACGAACCTCACTCGATTCTTTGGACGTCTCTCCATCCTCATGCAGTGCAGCAAGCTCTTGCTCTAAATCAAAGATCGGTTTTTCAAAGGCCATAGCTGGCCCAGAATTATTCATGGTGGTCACCCGTCGTTGTCAAATTTAAAAAGCAATCATCGGTTTGCGGCCAAATTGCCGCGTTCGTTGTGAACATAATAGTAAACCTAATTGTTGTCTCTCGAAACACCTAATTCGACCAATTTCTAAAACTCCGCATCATCGGCAGCAGACATTTTTGACGGGTGAATTATTTGAGCTTTGTAGATTCGCATGGATCTGAGACGCCCGAGTATGACGGCGATGGAATCTGGACGATCGGCGGGTTGTTTGCTTAGCATCTCGCCAACAAGATCACTGAATTCTTGAGTGATGTTTGTGTTGACACTGCAGATTGGTGGTGCCGTCATGTGCAAATGACGAGTCAGCAAGTTTTCCGGTGAATCCCCTGTAAACGGTACTTTGCCAGTAGTGAGTTCTGTCAGCAAGCAAGCCGCGCTATAAATGTCGCTACGGTTGTCCAGCGACTTATGGCGAATCTGCTCTGGCGACATATAACTCCGAGTTCCCGCGATCGTCTTGGACTTTCCTCCTCCGAAGACGCGTCCTAATGCGGAGGGTATTTTGACCGCCAACGCAAAGTCAATTAGTTTGCAATTTCCTTCATCATCAACCATAAAGTTGTCGGGTTTTACATCACAATGTACCCATCCTTCGTCATGCAAGTACTTCAGCCCTTCAAGAACAGTGGTAATCACGGTTGACGCGTGGTAATTCATCAAATCATATTCAGCTCGTAATCGTTGCTTGAGGTTCTGAAACGGGCTGAACTCGATCGACAAGTACGGCACATTATGCTTGGCATCTACTTCGTAAACTTCATTGACAAACTCACTTGCGAATGATTTGGCGACGTCGAATTCATGTTGCAAATATTTAAGCTCGCTTTTATCTTTGCGGCGCTCTGATACTAAAGTTTTCAATGCGACTTTCTGTCCTGTACTGTCGTTAATCGCTTCGTAGATCTGACAAGTTGAGCCGGAACGAATCAATCGAATTATTCGGAAACTCGCAATGTAATCATGTCCTCGTGCCACTGATGTCGCCCTAACTTTGAAATGTCAAAAATTTGCATTCGGCTTGCTGTCGCCCGGTTTACTTAGGTTCGCTGATTTTACATCAAAACAATCGGTCAGTGAAAGGTGAATGAAAAAGAAGTTAGCCAGGTTGTTATTTTAGGCAAGCAGCTGTTGATAAAGTG
>JAYZBF010000180.1:0-6574 GCA_036338835.1 Planctomycetota bacterium | reverse complement strand
CGTGAGGAACTCTCGCATTACGAGATGTTGTATTAATATGTTCAAGTCTAAATTTCGCAGCTTTTCACGGGATTTGAAAACACCCTTATTATTCACTTTGTTTGCCTCCCTAACTCTGACAGTAATGGCGACAAATATATCTGTGGCATGTGCTCAAGAAGAGGCAGACGGCGTTATCAAACTCAAAGAAAAGTCATCCCAAGATGCCTTGGATGTCTACTCCGACGCGGCCAAGTTCCAGAATGGTGCTAAGTTTGAAATTGCCGTTGAGGAATGGGAAGCGTTTCAAAAAGAATTCCAAGATGACCCCTTGGCTCCCAAAGCAATATATTACTTAGGTATTTGTGCTCTTCAACTGCAGCAATTTGATAAAGCGGCGAGTGCTTTTGAATTTACGGCGACACGATACGCGGCGCATGACAGTACGGAGCCTGCATTGTTTTACTGGGGACGCACTCGTTATGCACAGGCCTCGTCGGTGCAAGACGTTAAACAAAAACAAGCTCAACTTAAAACGGCTATCGGAGCTTTTGAAAAACAACTCGCCGCGCACGCCAAAGGCTCTTTGGCAGATCAAGCGCTTTACTTAATGGGTGAATCCCATTATGGTTTAGGCGACAAACCCGCTGCGATAAAATCATACCAAGCGGTCGTCACGGGGTTCCCCAAATCCAAGCAGCGGGCAACAGCAGTCTATGCCTTAGGTGCCACGTTGGAGGAAGAAAAAAAATATGCGGAGGCAGGCAAGGCCTTCGATATTTTCTTAGCAGAATTTCCCGAAGACCCGCTCCGCACAGAAATACGGATGCGTAAGGCTGAGACGATTTTACAGGCCAAAAATTACAAAGAGGCCGCCGAAGTGTTTGGTGAAGTTGCTGCGGTAGAAGGTTACTCGCTGGCCGCCCATTCGCGGATGCGACAAGCATTTTGTTTGTTACAGTTAAAACTGTATGAGGAAGCGACCGCTATTTATTCGACAGTTTTATCCGCCAAAGAGACAGCGGATTTTCACACCGAAGCTGCTGGGCATTTGCTGTCGATCTGTCGTGCATATATCAATGACAAAAAACATGACATGGCGTTAAAACTAGCGGATGCGTTTATTGTAAACGTGACGGACGCAGAGTTAACGATCCATGTAAAACTTGTAGCTGCTGATGCACTTGATGGTCAGCAAAAATATGATGATTCACGTAAGCGTTATCTTGCAATCGTGGAGCAGCACAACGAGCATGCCTTAGCGGCCGATGCTCTGTACTTTGCAGCATTTGCTGCGTTGCAGCTTAAACAGCACGACAATGTCATTGCCGACGCAAAAACCTTTCTGGGTAAATATCCCAAACACGAATTTCAACCTGATGTCGCTAAACTTCTCGAAGAATCTCGTATTCTTAAAAGTTCGGATTTATTTCAAGACAAAAAATATGCGGAAGTCGTCGCAATTCTGACGGCGTCGATCAAGGATAGTCCGCAAGGTTCACGAGTGGTCGATAGCTTATTGTTGTTAGCACGATCTAGTGCCGCCTTGAAAGAGATTGCTGCCGCGAAGGGCTATGCCGCTCGGCTCATCAAAGATTTCCCTGAAAGCAAACTTGTGGCTGAAGCCCAGTTTCGTTTGGGCGAATATCATTATGGTGAAAAAGAATATGAATTGGCAATTGCGCAGTACGCAATAGTCGTCAAAGATCATGCGGATTCTGTCTTTGTCGCTAATAGCCTTTATAGCCAAGCCTGGAGCGAAGTGCTGACAGGAAAACCGGATGTTGCTGAAACCACCTTTACTGCTTTGATTGAGAAACATTCAGAGCACCAATTGGTTAGTGCGGCGTTATTGGGTCGCGGTAAAGTTCGCCGACAACAGAAGAAATTCAAAGAGTCGATTGAAGATATCGATGGGTTCTTAGCAACCAAACCGGACGTCAGCGAACAAGTGGACGCTTGGTCTGAAAAAGGCAAGTCGCAGATCGGTTTGCAACAAAACGCAGCAGCGATTGAAACATTCAATCTATTGCTCGCAGCAGATTCTAAGTATGCCAACGCAGATGCCATTCTTTATGAAATCGCTTTTGCTCAACGAGCGCTCGATAAACCCGCTGCTGCTAAAGCAGCCTTTGCAAAACTTGTTGCCGATCACGCTGACAGTGCACTGGCTGGGGACGCCCATTTTCGTTTAGCGGAATATCAATATGCCGACGGACAATTTAAAGCAGCATTGGTTGACTACAACAAAGCAGCAGACAGTTCTCAGGGGTCCGACGCATTGAAAGAGAATATCCTTCATAAACAAGCATGGACGCATTATAAGTTAGATGATTTTAAAGCGAGTGCTGCGGGCTTTAAAAATCAAGTGTCCAAGTATGCTGCGGGTAGTTTTCTGCACGACGGTCAATTCATGTTTGCTGAATCTTTATATAAGCTTGGTGATTTCCAAGCAGCGGCCGCTGCATTCAGTGCCATCACGAGTGTTACCTTTAAGTCGCCTCAGCATCATTTATTAGTGAGGTTGCACGGGGGTAAAGCAGCAAGTGAACTCAAACAATATGAACAGGCGCGTAGCTTAATACAACAAGTCGTGGATAGCGAAGACGAAGTGGCTGACGGGTATCGACGCGAAGCACATTTCGAAATTGGTTGGACCTATGACCGCGAGCAAAATTACGAAAAAGCATTAGTGGAATTTGCAGCAGCCGGTCGTGATCGCGGCCATATTGGCGCTCGAGCTCATTTTATGATCGGGGATATCGCCTTTAAGCAAAAGCTATTTCTTGATGCGATCAAGCAATTTGATCGGACCATCCTGCGGTTTGAAGATGAAAATGCTACTGCCAATGTTAAGAAGTACCAAGCTTTAGCAGCGTTTGAAGCCGGGCGTTGCAAAGAGGTATTGGCCGGAGTTGCCAAGGATGACAATAAGCCTCAAGAGATGAAAAAGCTCGTCGGTGAAGCCATTACTTACTATCAAATGATTATTGACAAATACCCTGCGACTGAATTAGTGAAAAACGCGACGGAGCGTATCGCCGAACTTGGGAAAATAGAATAGTCGACAAGGTTGGAGGTGTCTCAGCAAACGCATAGAGACCAGTAGCGATCAACAGAGAGGAATTTAGCGGATGAGAATGTTATTTTCACGGCACCATTTAAAACGAAGTGTCGTGTTGTTCAGCATGATTGCAGGGTGCATCATTGCCGTCACTATTTTTGTGACATTCGTGCCGTTGGTAGCGAACGCTCAGGACGGCGCGGGTCCAACAGCAGGTGCGGAAGCGAGCAATAGTGAAGCTGTTGGCAACGAAGCCGTTGTTGAAGGCGAAGTGACCAACGTTGAGTCTGAAGGGATTAATATATTCACGCTCGTTTTGCGGGGTGGTGCCTTTACGATTCCCATTGGGCTAATGTCCTTGATAACCGTGACGTTTGTGATCGAACGATCTATGGCGTTGCGTCGTGATCGGGTTATCCCCACCGGCTTGATTACTGAATTGGGAGAATTAGCGGAAACGCAAGCACAATTTGATCCACGGGCGGCCTATCGATTGTGTCAGCGATATCCTTCCGCAGCAGCGACTGTGATTCGCTCAATGCTGGTCAAGGTCGGGCGACCTCAAGCAGAAGTAGACCGAGCAACCACTGAGACAAGCGAACGGGAAGCGGATCGCTTGTACGGCAACATTCGCTGGTTGAATCTTTCTGCGGCAGTTTCACCGTTACTGGGTTTGCTGGGAACAGTTTGGGGAATGATTCAAGCGTTTCACGACACGACCGGATTACCCGCGGGAGTCAATAAAGCGGATTTTCTAGCGGAAGGGATTTATGTCGCGCTGGTAACCACTCTTTGTGGATTAATGGTTGCGATTCCAGCGGCCGTTTTCTCACATTATCTAGAAGGACGCTTACAAAAACGGTTTGATGAAGTGGATGTATTGTTGTTTAGCTTGGCACCTCAAATTGAACGTTTTGAAGGTCGTATGCGATTTACCAATGCGGATGAAGATGCCGCAGGGGAAGATGATGATGCGAGTGAATAAGTGGCGAGTTGCGATAGTGAAGCAGCAATAGTAACAAAGAAGAATAACCGACGGACACGATCATGGCGGTAAAAATAAAATCTAGTCGAGCACTTGGAACACTCAATCTAACACCATTGATTGATGTCGTTTTCTTACTGTTGGTGTTCTTTCTAGTCGCTACTAGGTTTGCAGACGAAGATCGTGAATTGGACGTGTTGCTGCCATCTGCGAGCGAGGCAGCGGCTGTGACTGCCGAGCCCAACGAGCTCGCTATAAATATTTCAGAAACGGGCAGCTACTATATTGGTGGTCAGACGGTGGATGAAGCCGGATTGTTGGTAATCCTGAATACCGCCGCAAGTAATAATCCAATTGGTCAAACGGTGATCATTCGAGCGGACCAGCGTGTGCCGTTTCAATTTGTGACAACGGCAATGAATTTGTGTAATTTAGCTGGCATCGAAGATTATACTATTGCAACAGATAAGGATTAATTAGGAATCGAAGCAGAGAAAATGACAGAAATTATGGAGTAGACGATGGGTTCTTCGAACCAATTCGACAAGCCACAGCAAGGTTCGCAAAACCTTCGCCGTACGACGGTTCGTCGATATGTTCCGAGGAGACGAGTTGTTTTTGACGAACAACAATGGCCCGTAAATATTGTTCTTGTCGTTCTAGGTGGATTTTTAATCGGTGGGATTTTAGCCTATCAACGATTTGATGATCCGCGGTGGTACGCCAGTCCTTGGCTATCTCTGACATTGGTGCTGTTTTTAATTGCAACGACAATCATGACCTTGCGGATGATCGACAACCGTAAGTTCAAACGGACGATGCAATTCTCGGTGGTCGTTTGCGCGATCGTGCATCTCGTGATGTTGATCTATTCCGTTGAAAGTATGATTTTCTCCAAAGGTTGGAATTCTCCGGTCGCCAATAAGCAACTCGTCCGAAAAAAACAGCGCAAGCAGATGGAGTATCATCCGACGCCTCAGCAGCAAGCTGATAAGCCCGATTTTCTAAAGCCGATTGATTCGGACGTGCCGGAACCGACGCCGCCAGAAGTTAAGAAGCAGCAGCAAGAAGATCCGGTAACGACAAAACCTGTTCCGCAACAGCCACAACCGGACCCGCAGCCGCAAGTCGAACCGGAGGTGGTGCGGAAGAACAGTTCGTCCGAAAGTAGTATGGCGCGACAAAGCGACACGTCGTCGCGGCTTACCAAGCGTGAAGTGAAAATGCCAGAGACTCCACAAGTGACGGTGGATGTTTCCCAAAACACCGTTCGGAAACCATCTCAGCCAAAGCAGGCCCAACCCACACGACAGGTCGCTCGTAGCCAAAGCTCGACAACCGCCCAAAAGGTAACTGTTCCCAAAGTCGTCGAGACTCCCGCTCAAACCCAAGCCGCCAATGTACAGCGAGCGGTTACTGAAAACCAACAGGCCGTGGCAACTAATGATGCATCACAGGCCACAATGAAGCGACAAACTGCTGAGAATCAGGAGGTTCCGAAAACACAAGTACGGCCGGTGGAAAATCAACAAGCGACATCACAACGAACTCCACAGCCGCTTGAAGTCGTGAAAAATACGGCGGCACGCCAACAACAGACAGCGACGCCTACGGTTCGCCCCCAACAGACACCACCGACTCCAACGATCCCCGAAGTCACCAGCGCCGAGCCTGTAAAACGGCAGTCGCCAACGGAACGTCAAACGGTACAAGCTAGTAATCCTCAACAATCGCGTACAACTCCGCAGCCACAGAACCCCGTGGTCAAGCCCGTCGTCGTCGCAGCCCAGACTTCTCCAACGGAACCTACGCCGACCCCCGCTGAGCCTCAGCCGAATCAGACGGCGCAAAAAGCGAATACACAATCGCCGGTAGCAACTCCACGTCCACCAACTCCACCCGCTCCTGCGGCAAATGCAGTTCGTGTCGCTGCACAACAATCCAATCGAGCGGTTACCAGTGTTAATGCGTCGAACCCCAATTCTCAAGCGTCTCAAGTTTCACAGGTTACTAGAAATCGCTCAGCGGAATCTAGCGTGACGAATCCCGTGGTGACGGCGACTGCCCAGCAGCGACCGACTCAGCAAGCAATCTCCGCCGCGGCTCCCAATGCAGCCCCAGGAGCAGTTGCTCGAGCTAATACGAACCGCCGTTCCAATACAGCTAACAAATTGACATCTGTCGAGAACAACCCTCAGACGCAAGTGAACGAGGGTTCGACAATTTCCCAGCGGCGGGAAAGTGCAAATCAAGTCAGTGCGACCAATACGAGCCAGAGTAATAACTCGCCTCAACGCAGTAGTCGAGTGGCTGCGGCGACGGCTTCGCCTAGCAACGCGGACGTTCCGGCAAATTCCAGAAGTGTTGCAACCAACCAAAACCCGTCACTTGATGCAGCAAGTAGGGCGACCTCTCGAGCTCAGCAAGGCACGACCGGTGGCAAGACGGGACGTAACCAATCAACCGCTGCGGCTGCGGCACAAAGCAGCAGCGACGTGTCGGCGACCGCAGCGATTCGCGCTGAAGCGACGCGAAGTACCGATGCC
>JAYZBF010000179.1:0-23161 GCA_036338835.1 Planctomycetota bacterium | reverse complement strand
CCCAGCTGAAACTGTTGACCCAGCTGAAAGCAGTCAGCTAGATGCTGCGGCCGTGGCCTTTGCAGTTCCATTACTCGTGGAGGTTTTCGATCCAGACCGTGCCAAGGACTCGGGCAGCGTTGTGAATGTCGTTTTGGTAACAACTGGTGGATCTGCGGTCGTTGTGGAATGCGTTATTAGCAATGCACATTCGGATTTGCCGCGCAGTACAACCGATAATGAAGCATTATTGGCGGGGCGTTTTGTTGGGCAAGTTATTATGCAGCTCGGCAGCAAAGATACTCCCTCGGTTATCCCGCTCACCGCTGAAATGCCACGTGGATTGATCGGTCGGGTTCACGACGGTAAAGAGGAGCAAGAGTTATTGTCAGGATTGGTGGCAATGGTCTTAAACGTTACCGGCACCGATACCATCAATCTGCGATATAAGGACGAAATTACTCCGGCCGACGAAGAAACGATTCGCTCACACACTGCGCGGCTTGTAGTCACTGGAGAACTGACGGTGACTGATCGAGAATACGAAGAATCTGTTGAACAACTACATGTTGGTGAGAAAATATTTTTACGTGTGTTTGATGCGGATCAAGATGTGAGTGACGAACGTGACTCCATTGAAATCACGCTAACGACAAAGATAGGTGAACAGGAAACAATTAAGCTGATTGAAACGACTGTGCATAGCGGTGATTTTACCGGTGCTTTTGCGTTAGTAGCGAATGAGAATCCGGTCGCCGACAATTTGAATGCGGACGATCCCATTATAGAAACTAATTTTGGGGATGTGATTAGTGTTACCTACACCGATCAACGGTCTGCGGACTCGGTTGGCCCGCTGGCACTTACTACAGAAATTCCCGTGGTGGTTGGCACCAATGGTTTAGTGGCAGCATTTTCCAAGGCTTTTAATGACGAAGAATTGGCTGTTGAAACCAAGTTTCGTATCGCCGAAAGTTATTTTGAGCTGTTCAAAAGCCATAAAGAAATTGGCCGCGATGAGGAACAATTGGTAGATCTGGAATCCGGTCGACGGATATTACTGGAAGTGATGGAGGATTATCCCGATCCTAAATACGTTCCGAGGATAAGCTACCTACTAGGACAGTTTTCTCAAGAATTAGGGCAATGGAGTCAAGCCATTGCGTCGTACGAAGTGATACTTCAACAATACGCTGATCATACACTCGCTCCGGACGCACAATTCAAAATGGCTCAATGCTACGAGGAATCCGGGGACTTCAACGAAGCACTTGAAGCCTATGTGACATTGGCAGCAACGTTTCCTAAGAGCCCTTTGATTGCTAGTGTGATGATTCGCATTTCGGATCATTTCTATAAAGCTGAAAATTACGTGATTGCCGCTCAAGTTGGTGAAAAGTTCTTGGAGAAATTTGAAGCTCACGAGCATGCCCAGCGAATGGCTTTTCGTGTTGGTCAAGCATATTACAAAAATGAAGAGTTCACACGAGCCGCTGAATCTTTTGACCAATTCACGAAGCTGTTTCCGGACGATACGTTAGGCGCCGATGGCTTATTCTGGAGTGGTGAAAGTTACCGTATGGCTAAAAATAATCAACTTGCTTTCCGGCGTTACAACCGCTGCCGGTGGGATTTCCCTGCGAGTGAAGCAGCGAAGTTTGCTAGAGGTCGGTTAGCGCTACCGGAGATGCTAAATCAGTTTGAAGCAGAAGCGAACAGCATTGACAACGACAACTAAGAAATAACACTCAAATTGAAATTGCAGAAAGTACGAGATTATGATTCGTCGACTGAATCGACTAAACGAGTTTACACTTATAGGTAAGACTGCCCTAACTTTTAGCTTAGCCATCTTATTGTGTGTGACACTGGCTAGCCCAGCAGTGGCTCAAGATGATATTCTCGGTGATATTAAGTCGGATTCAGCTCAGCAAAACACTACGAATGATTCCAGTGCAGACCAATCAGTGGCAGACGCCGCCACCACGGTTGTGGATGACGAAGCTGCAGATAGCTCTGCAGGTAATGATGGTAGTGAATCAACAAGTAGCGACGCTGGTGATACGGAGAATTCAGATGAAGAGGCTGGGAATACTATAGATGAGACAACTGGAACCGTGAGTGGTTCCAGTTGGGAAAAATTTAAGAACGCGGGGGCCTTAGGGTTATTACTCGATGGTGGTCTGTTTATGTGGCCCATTTTGATTATGGGAATCTTGGCGGTAGGTGTCATCATTGAACGATACCGCAGTCTCAAAATGCTCAACGTTGACGACGACGATGTGCGGGCGCAAGTGCAGCAGTTATTGTTTGAGGACAATGTTTCCGAGGCGTTGGAATTATGTGACCAGCAGGCGGGTCCAGTGCCTGCTGTTTTGTCAGCGGGATTGAGGAAGTATTATGTCTTGCGAAAGTTGAATTACGATGCTGCCAGAACGGAAGAACAAGTCGTCAAAGCGATGGATGATTACAGTGTGCATATTGTCGCCGGTTTAGAGCGGCACTTGCCTGTGCTGGCGACCGTTTCAAGCGCCGCGCCGATGCTAGGGTTCTTAGGAACAGTCCAAGGTATGATTGTTGCTTTTCAGAATATTGTGGATCAAATGGGCGAAACAAATATCGTTGAAGCTGCTGCTGCGGGGATTCAAGTGTCGTTGTTAACAACATGTTTCGGTTTGATTGTGGGAATTCCAGCGTTTGTCGGATTTAACTATTTCACAAGCGTCATCAATCAATTTGTGCTGCAAGTCGAACAATCGGCTACTGAACTAATTGAGAATGTGACAATCCAACTGGCTGCTGCCGGACTCGAGGATGAAGCGACGGAGGGAAGTGAATCGTGAGGAAAAAACGATTGCGATTGAGCCCTATGGTTGAACCTCCTGCGAGTGCGACGGGAGATATCGCTTTTAATCTGATTGTTTTCTTTTTAGTTTGTGCGTCGGTACAGCCTGATAGCGGGCGCGAGCAGTCGCTGCCTCGCAGTGATCAGGAATCCGAGGAGCAAACAGAAAACATCCAAGTACAGTTGACGCGTAAAGCAGTCATGCTCAACGGAGCGATTCTTAGCCAAGATGATTTCGCAATCGCTTTAGGCCGATCGTTAAAAGGGAAGGTGCGTCAGGAAGATCGCGTGGTGATTGTGCAGAGCAAACCGGACACGCCGTATAGCCATTGGGTCATTGTTACTGAGATGATTGAACGAGCCGGTGGAATTGTCACCATTCAAACAGAAGAAGTGCAACAAATGGTTGTGCCAAATTCGTAACTTGGGAGGAGTGTTGCTATGAAGATAAGTCGCCGCGCTTCCAAAGCGGATGTACCCAGTATGGCCATGGGTGATATTGCCTTTAACCTGTTGATCTTTTTTGTAATATTAGCACGAGCAGAGGATGACAGTCATTTGCACTGGCAACCCGCCTCGGCCGTTGAGATTACCGCATCTGGTGCGGCTAGAGTGTCAGTGCTGATTGACAGCGATAACAAGTACTATATTAACGGACAACAAGTCGGTGAAACACAAATTGCTGGCGAAGTAGAATCACTGTTAGGCAATGCCGCTGCCGGCGACCGACGAGTGTTTTTTAAAGTGCATAAAGATGCGCAGGCTATGTATTTTGAACCGGCGATAGCTGCGATTAGTGAAGTTGGTGGGGATCTTGTCCACGTGTTGGAGCAAAAAAGGGAATAGACCATGAATAGTTCTGAACAGAATAAAGCACAAAACCAAAGAGAAGGTATCGGCGGAATTGCAGCGGATATTCGTAGTGTTAAACACAACGGGGCCGCGTCGATTACCGAATTGCGCGAGTTTATGCGTAGTTTAAAAGGTCGGAAACCTCAGGAAGCGATGGAGATTGCCTCGAACAACGGGTTAATCCGGGGACTGGCGATTTCCACAATCGGTTTTATAGTGGTGTTATTTGTATTTACACTGATCCCGTTTTTTCTCGACGAGGATGAAATGGTTACACAACAAGCAATCACGCCCACATCAGAAAATGCGGATACACAAGGATCAAAATCTAATGCTGGCACTGAAGACCAAACAGGCTCTTCACAAACGCCAACAGCTCAGGGTGAAGAACTGTTGGACAAGCTTCAAATTGGTGAAACGAAAACCGCGGACCCAGATGCGAATCCGCTTGATAGTCAATTCAATGACTTGTTAGATGGAATTGAATAGAGTCCGAGTTTAATAGGTGGAACTATTTTGTTGGAAACATGGCGCAACATTAATCGACGAACACGTTGGACAGCTGTCGTAGTGACTCTTGTTTGGTTTGCTGCCGTAATTGACTGGGTGTGGGTCGGGTTATTATCGGATCACACGTTGCTGTTTGCAGTCGCTGCTATTGCAATGGCAATCCGTATGCGGGTTGAATATCGCCGCCGCCAGGAAAACCTCATTCGCTTTTGGTTTGCCTTCACTGTTTCTATACCGATATTTTGGCAGGCAGGGATTTATTTTTCTGATTGGTTAGAGTTTGGTGTATTGCGAGGCTATGTCGCACGCGTTGGGCTCGTAACTTTTTTTATAACAGGATTGATTTGGGTTGTCTGGGGCATCGAACGTATCTCGCAGCGTCTGGAAACAGAACGTCGCGAGGCGTTCAATCTGCAAGCCACACTGCGGCATGAATCGCCTGTGAGAACGAAAGACAAAGAACCTCAGGCTAAGATTTGGAATCCACTTGACCCACAAGCATGGTATTACGGCCAGAAATCTCCACGGCTGAATCAATCGCTGAGTAGTTTTGTCAGTTATTGCGTTACGTTTTTCTTGGTGTGCATGATTCTGAGCCAGTTTCGTGGTTGTACACAGTATTACGATTTGCCAGCCGGTGGCGGCGTAACGGAAACTGTTCAACAGGTTGTCAAGGTTCAGAAGATAATTCGCAAGAAGTTTATCCTAAATCCATTTAGCGCCATCTATTACAACGCGCCGGAGATCGATGAAGTTAAATTGGAGCTCAACGAGGTTACTGCGCACCAATACAAGATTGGCGATGGGGAAGGCGAAGGCGCCGGATTTGCGGGAGGAACCAATAAAGGCTCGGTCGGATTCTTTCGACTTGAGTATGCCGGTGGTGATTGGAACCAAGATTTCGGAATTGGTGGTGATATGAATATGTTAATCAAATACACCGAGTTGACCGGGCAGAAGGTGGCTAAACAATCCAAGGCAGTGTCGCCGAGTCAACTGCAAGCGTTTGATAAGGTGCGATGTCCTCCACTACTTTACATAACAGGCCAAAAGAATATTTCTCTTGGCAACAATGACATTAAGATTCTCAGAGAGTATATTTTTGATAAACATGGCATGATCTTCGGAGACAATGGTGGCAGTCGGCATTTTCATAATCAGTTTCTAGCGATGATGCAACGAATTGCCGGCGATGTGAAACCAGTACGTATCCCAGCCGACGATGACATTCATATGAAACCGTATCAAATTCCGAAAGTACCGATCGTCGCGCCACATGGCGGTGTGCAAGCTTTAGGTTGGTTTAAAGATGGTCGCTGGATATGCTATTACCATCCGGGTGATATTGGTGACGCTTGGGCAGACGGACATGCAGGTGTTTCTGCTGAAATTTGGAATAGCAGTTACCGATTGGGTGCGAATATTATTAACTATGCTCATGTGGGGCATTCGCGTTGGCGAATTGCTCAACAAAAATCCAATGGAGAAGACTAGTGATTTACACAAAAAATTGGCTACTACTTTCGATGTTGGCAATGGTGGTCGTCCTAACGATGGACTTTCAAGTACTGCACGCACAGACAAAGTTGGATGAAATGTCGCTTGAGCGGTGGGCGAAAATGCGCGAAGTTGAACGCTATCAGATGAACATTGCAGAAAAATACTATAAGGATAAAAAGTTTGATGTTGCGATGAGTGAATATGAAAAATACTTGTCGTTGTATGAGGTAAGTGATGCTGCTTCGTTTGCTCAATTAAAGTGGAGCCTGTGTCTCAATCAACTCCGTAAACAGAACACTGCCATTAAGGAAGGATTTCAATCGGTTATCGACTATTGGCCAGAATCAACGGACGCAGCCAAAGCATCGTACCTAATTGGAAAAACGTATGTCGCGATCGGTCGTGTTCCAAGTGGGAAGTCAGCATATCAGCAAACGATTTCAGATTACCCCAAGGATGCGGTGGCAGTTTACTCGTTAGCTGGATTGGCAGAGATTGCGATTAGAGAAAAAGACGAAGCAAGCTTGGTGAAAATTTGGAAACGGATGGCATTCGATATTCCTCGCACTAAATTGATACAAAGCACATGTGCCACAGCGGCTAATTCACTTGCCGTGCATTATTTTAGAAATGGTGTGTTTGCGAGCGGGCTTGAATGTCTTGAATCCAACTATAAAGACGATCAACTTTATCATTATGTCTATTATTATAGTCGCGCTCCCATCGGTGACTTGGTTGCCGTAGATAAGACTCAGAGTGTGGGTTATAAGGTTGCCGATCAAACCATTGGATTTCTACGGAAGAATATTGAAACAGATTTGTCGACTGAACAGTTGACTGCCAAAGCGCTGGGCCAATGGTATCAAATAATCGAAGTGCAAAAATATTCGAGGCGCGATAAAGAAATCTTGGCTGCCTACCGCACGATGTTGGGATTGTTTGGAAACCGAGATGATTTACTGTCAAGCATTGCGGATTATCATGGGTCTCAGAAGCGATATGAACAGTCGCGGACGATCTATCGTCAATTCAAGGATAAAGTTGTGGGGTTGTCCAAGGTTGCCCAGAGTTTTCGCGCGGAATTGAAACCTGATGAAGCAGTCGTTGTGTATAAGCAATTAGCGGGAATCGATGCAGAAAACGGTGCAACTTGGAGAGGTGCAGAAGCAGCAACCTATCGAGAGTTTCGCAAGTACCCTCAGGCTATTCTAGGGTATCAAGCTTTGGTGAAGACCGACGTGGCCAATTTCCAGAAATGGATATGGGCGTTAGCAACCACTCAGCACGAGGCGAATCAACTCAAGGAAGCGATTGGTACCTATCGACAATGCGAAAATTTTCCGGAAAATTATAGACAAATGGCCGCCTGTCACCGGGCGTTGAAACAACACAAAGAAGCCTTGATTCTATATGGGCAGATAGTAAATGGGCACGAAGGTTTAGCTCCCTGGGCTCAACTGCAAATCGGCTACACCTATGAGGCAATGACAGCTCGTGAATTGGCGATCAAGGCGTTTCAGTCGTGTTGTAAGAAGTACCCCAAAGCGTCCTACGCGAGTACAGCACACGCTCACCTGCAAAATAAATATAAAATATCGGTCACACTTGGTGGTGCCACGGATGAATAGCTCAAGCTGTGTTGTCTTTGCACGACGATGGGATAAATCTGACCCTTGGATGACTATGATCGCAGGTGGGCTAGTACCAGTGCCATGTCGGCTGGTGTGATACCGCTGATGCGGGAAGCTTGAGCGATGCTAACGGGGCGGATTTTCGTTAACTTCTGACGGGCTTCGGTACGTAAATGGCCGATACCATCGTAATCAAAATCGTCGGGTATCTTTTTATCTTGCAATCGCTGTTGCCGATCAATTTCAAGCTGTTGGCGAGCAATATAGCCCGAGTACTTTACGTCATGGACGACCTGCTCCACAACGGCGTCAGACATCTCAGACAATTCTGGTAGGTGCTCCAAAATTTCATCCCATTGTGTCTCCGGGCGTTTCAAGTACTTACTCAATGTCCCCTGACCAAGCGATTTTGCTTCTAATGCCGCTAGTGTTAATTTAATGTGTTCTTCTTTTTGCTGTAGTTGGTCTAAACGTTGTTGGCAAACGAGACCCTTTTCAAATCCTAGCGGAGTTAAACGGCGGTCAGCATTGTCTTGCCGCAGCATCAACCGATACTCCGCACGCGAAGTGAACATGCGATACGGTTCGTCCACACCGCACGTTACTAAATCATCAATTAACACGCCGATGTAAGCTTCGTCGCGACCGATAATTAATGGCGTTTCGCTGTTCTCAGCAAGCGCGGCGTTAGCGCCGGCAATGAGACCCTGAGCTCCCGCTTCTTCATATCCCGTAGTGCCATTGATTTGACCAGCAAAATACAGTCCATCAATAAACTTGGTTTCTAATGTTGGACGCAGTTGATCTGGCGGGGCGAAGTCATATTCGACGGCATAGCCATAACGCATAATCTGAGCGTTTTCGAGTCCGGGGATCAGCTGAAACATGGCATCTTGCACGTCTCGAGGCAAGCTAGTTGAAATACCGTTTACGTATATCTCTTCGGTTTCGTAACCTTCGGGCTCGAGAAACAGTTGGTGGCTGGATTTGTCAGCAAAGCGAACGACCTTATCTTCGATCGATGGGCAATATCGAGGGCCACCCGAATCGATTTGACCATTGTACATGGGTGCTCGATCGAGGTTTGCTTTGATAAGATCATGCACTGCTTCATTTGTGTGTGCAATCCAACAGGGAAGCTGTTCTTGCGTTAGTTGTTTCGTTAGGAACGAAAACGGCTGAGGATCGTCATCACCGGGTTGAATTTCGGTTTGGGAAAAATCGACAGTGCGAGCATTGATTCGAGGGGGCGTACCGGTCTTAAATCGTTCGAGCCGAAAACCGGCTTCGTTCAAAGCACTGCTGATTCCGCTGCTGGTCCCTTCACCGGCGCGGCCGCCAGCCGTTTTGGATTCACCGGTGTGCATTAATGCGGAGAGAAAAGTGCCGGTCGTCAGGATGAGCCGAGGAGCATAATAGACAGCATCACCAGTTACTCGCACGCCTCGAACAACCGCTCGCCCAGCAACCTTTTCAGTGATAATATCCTCGACCATCTCTTGTCGCAGCGTTAGTCCAGCTTGTTGTTCAATGAGTTGCTTGATTTCTTGCTGGTACAGTTTCTTGTCGGCCTGCGCCCGAGGACTATGCATCGCGGGGCCTTTACGGCGATTGAGCATGCGAAACTGTAGTGCGGTTTTATCGATAGCCAATCCCATGAGTCCGCCGAGGGCATCGATTTCGCGCACGATTTGACCTTTACCAACACCGCCGATGGCAGGATTGCAGCTCATTTGTCCGACGGTATCAAGATTGGTAGTCAACAGCGCGACGTTAGCGCCGGCTCGTGCCGCCGCTGCCGCTGCTTCTGTGCCAGCGTGGCCTGCGCCAACTACAATCACATCGTATTGGTAAGTAGATGAACTCATAGCAATATTATGAAGCGCACATCCTGTTTTGGATATGCCACCTCAGGATTCACGGCTCTCGGGGAGGTGAACCGTTACACAGATTCCCGTAGGATTTGCACTGTCACCTGTGAGGTTCTTAATTTCAATAGAACCATGGTGGATTTGCGCAATTCGCCAAGCCTTGGATAGTCCAAATCCTAGACCACGCCCAGCTTCCCGACCCGAGAAAAATGGATCAAAGATCACCGGTAGAATATCGGTGGCAATGCCGGGCCCATTATCAGTGATTTCGATGCGTACTTGGTCGAGTTGTGTTGTCCAGCCAATAGTGATGTTACCCGATTCCAGGGCATCGACGCAGTTCTGAAGTAGGGCCTTGAACATTTCAAATAAACCATTGGTGTCACCGACTACATGGATGTTCGAGTCACCAGTCAATTCCGTCTGGATGTTATTGGTTTCCAACTGCAGTGCCATTTCCTCAACACTGCGTTGAAGAATCTCCTGCAGGTTTTGGCGTTCGAGTTTCATTGTCGGCGGGTGGGCGAACAACATTAGATCCGCAATCATGGCGTTTGCGCGAAAAACTTGAGCGACGATTGTACTGAGTGATCGTTGTCTGTCCGAATCTGTCTCATCGCGTAACAATGCTTGTCCACGTGTTGAGATATTTGCTAACGGATTGTTAATTTCGTGGCTCGCACCATAGGCGAAGTTTTTGATGGCGAGCATCTTTTGGGTGTGCAATTGTTGTTGGAAGGAATGTTCCATGGTGTCCCAACGCAAGACCTTTTGTAGATCCGAAAAATCCAGTTGGAGTCCATCTTGTTCACTAGGAAACGCAGCGAGTTGAGTAAGTGCATCGTGAATTTCAGCGTCAGCGGTTGCTGGCAGTTCGGCAAAATCGCAAGCGACTAATTCAGCTACGAGATCATGGTCGGCATTGCGACTGCTAGCGACGATTGCAGTGATTAAAGTAATACTGTCCGCAGCGTCCGGCGGTTGGAGTTCACCTTCAAGGTCTGGGTCGAGGCCGGCAATGTATGTTTGTCCCGCATCGTTCATCCAATCAACGAGCTCAGAAAGATCGCTTGGATGTTGCCCGCGGGCGGCGGCTAGGGCAAATGCCCAAGTGGTAAAGAATGGATCGTCGGCGAAAAGTTTCAGCAGTTGAGCCGTACGTTCTTGTGGGTTTAATTTAATAACGCCTGTTACATATCGGTTAAGCGTCTTGGCAACTTGTGGCAGAGCCAGTCGTCGATGTTGGATCGTGATAGTGGGCCAAGTTTGCATATATGGATAGTGGAGAAGAATAAAAAAACGCACATCGTAGGTTAACGATGCGCGTTTAGCTTAAGGTGATGTACGACCTTTAAAATTAAAACAAAGTTTCAACTAGCTGGGCTGCGCACGTTCCATTTCCAATAGATCACACGCTCGGTCAAGCAAACGATCTACGGTGAATGGTTTGTGCATGAAGTCGTCTGCACCGGCGGCGGTTAGTTCAGCAATTTTGTCTTGCTCAACCATCCCCGAAATACAAATGATTTTTACGTCTTCAAGGGAGTCATCGCTGCGGACTCGAACACAAACTTCTTTACCGTTGATATCTGGAAGCATGACGTCTAATACGACAAGGTCGGGTCGAAATTCACGAACAGCCATGCCTGCGTCAAATCCATTATTGGCTGTTTTTACGTCGAAACGACCGTCGCGCTCGAAGACATCGACAAGCAGTTCAACCAATTCAAGATCGTCATCGACGACAAGCACTTTGCGATTACCGCTTTCAAAGGCGTCGGTCGGAATTCCATTCTCTTTCATGAACGAAAATAACATTTCGCGAGGGATGCGACGGAATCGACTACCGGGCACTCGAAATCCATTAAGTGACCCGTTGTCAAAACAACGAATGATGGTTTGTTGACTGACTTTACAAATCTTTGCAGCTTCACCTGTTGTGAACACAGTTTTTGATGTGAGTGACACGTAACGTCCCTCCTGAACGAAATTTATGCTGTTGTAATGTTTGTTATGCTAGTTACGTGGTTAGTCTTACCTGTCTAGGTCAACTAATCTACGATTTCAGCGCATTTCATTGACACCACCTGGTTTTCCAAAGTCCTCGAAAGTTACCAAGCCTGCCAACTTCGACGAATTTTGCCAAGATTGACAATCTACGTCAATAGTAATTGAGGGTAAAATTCGGTAAGAATGTGCCTTGTGCACGTGTAAGAAAACGGTTTGCCTGTCAACCTCGGTCAACTATTGAGCTAATCCGCGGCGAGATAGTTCGGCGAGAACCCCTTGGACAATCGTGTCGATGTTGTCATCGGCAATCGGAGCGGCACTGTTGGTTTGCGAACCTTCGTTGACACTTTGTGTGAATCCTTCCTCGTGTAGCAGCGTCGACAAGTCGCGGTTGAGTTGCTGCAACTTGGCAGTCAATACAGGACCTTGAGGTTGTCGTCCGGTACCCGTGTCAAAACCTCGGAGCTTAATCGCTTCGCGGAATCCCTCCGGAAACTCGCTGTTGAGAATCATTGCATCAAACAACCGTAGTAAACGAAATTGAAGATCACGAGCTAGATCCCACTCGCCTGACGATGAAAGCTGATAAATCTTGCTCGTCAACTCAGGTACAACTCCACTCGATGCGTTCGTTCCACCATCGGCGCCCGCCCACATCATGGGCACTAAAATTGGATCCCAGCCAGTCAGGAAGGAAAAGTCGGGACGATTCGGACGAATGCGGGATATCATCCGCATCATTTGTGGGAGGTCGCCCGATGAATCTTTGATGCCGATGACGCGCTCACAATCATCTGCTAACCGTGCCACTGTATCGACGTCGATCGGTGAAGCAAATAAGGGGATGTTGTATAACGTCACATCGATTGGAGAATTGTCAGCGATTTCTTTGAAGTATGTATACACCGCTTCAGATCCAATCTGATAATAAAATGGTGCTACGATGGCAACCGCCGTGGCTCCTAATTCGTAATAACGCTCGCACGCTCGAATTGTTTCGCGTGTATTTGCTTCAGCTGCTCCAGCTAATATTGGTATGCGTCCGTTTACTTGGTCCGCGATAATCTCGATCGTCCGTTCCCGTTCTGCGGCAGTAAAGCGTGTGAATTCCCCTGTCGAACCGTTTGGATAAAGTCCCTGCACACCGTTATCGATCAACCAATCGACGTAACGCCGTGTTTCGCGTTCGTTGATATTGCCTTGGGCATCAAGGCATACGATATTGGGAGTGAAAATTCCAGCGAGTTTAGCTTGGCTCATTATCCTGGTCTGCTATGTAAGTTGAGAATGTGTTTTAGGTATTTGTGATGGTTTGCTGATAGATAGCTGTCGCTTAACCCGTGAAGCTTACCTAATCGAAAAACTTTATCATTCGACAAAGAACTATAGACCTTGTGTACTGTTAAGCACCAAAAAACGAATAAAACCTCCATTTGAACCGATACTTAAAATAGATTGAGCACTCGTTTTTAGGGTTATGACGGTTATAGTAAAGCCATAACATCACGACAAATCACAGTTTCCCGACACCGCTAGCATTCGTAAAAATGTATAAACATTGATTAATCAAAAGTGATATGAGCAACGAATCGGAAAAGACGGACCTAATACACCGAATCCCAGTTTGGGTACGGATTTGCGCTGTGCTCGCTTATTTTCTGTTGTTTTCGCTTGCCGAATCTCACACGCCCAACGCAACACCTGAGTCGGCTGCAGTCGATAGTCCCGCAGTTGAGGGTGGGCAACGTGTGGCGGCACATCACGTACCGTGGGTACGGTTGATTGTGCCAGATTTAATGGTTGCCGAATGGTTTGAGTTGGATAGCAATCGGATTGGCATTTTAGATCGTATTCCGATCTTAGGTGGCTCATTGTTATTACTCGCAGCCGTCCTGTTGCTCGGTCATAGTCTATTGCGTCTGCTGAGGATTGTGCCAACGAACACGCTCGAGTCGGCCGTTTTTTCTTTTGCGTTGGGCATGTCTGCCGTGTCGTTATATGTGCTGTTGATCGGCTTGGCGGGAGGTTTGCGAGTTAAAACATTGTATGTCGTGCCCGTAATATTGGCATTGGTCTACGAGGTATACCACTATCGACCACTGACGTCTGTGCGGGCGAAGGCGCAGCAATTTATTGCTCGTATTAAGCCAACTCGACAAGCATGGTTAATCCTGCTTCCGTTTGGATTGATTGTGGCCGGAGCAATTTTGCCACCTTGGGAATTTGATGTTCGTGAATATCACATGCAAGTTCCCGCTGAATGGTATCGCACAGGACAAATCGAATACTTACCGCATAACGTCTATGGCAATATGCCGCTGGCAAGTGAATTGATATTGATCCCCCCGATGGCATTGGGCAGCGGTGCAGATAGTTGGTATAGCGGCGCGTTGATTGGTAAAACAATGATGTCGTTTTATGTGATGTTTGCTGCTTTGGCCGTAATGGCAATTGCTCGTAGATTTGGCCAACAGCGAAGCGGTTGGGCCGCCGCGATTCTGTTAGTAAGTTGCCCTTGGATTGGATATGTCGCAACAACGGGGCTCAATGAAGTTGCGCTTGGGTGCTTCATCGTCACCAGCGTACTCGCAATTCTAAATGCTCAAAATTCACAGAATCCGTTGTGGCACGTGTTACTCGCAGGAGTATTTGCGGGCAGCGCGGCTGCTACCAAATATACGGGCGTCGTCTTTGCCATCCTGCCACTGCTTGTGTGGACGATGTGGATCGCAAAAACACGTGGTACTGCTGACGAGATATCGCCAGCTAATAAGGCACATGACAATCGGAGTTCTTGGAAGCCAGTTTGGACTTACGCAGTTGTATTCACCATTGGGTCGACGATAGTGTTTAGCCCGTGGCTCATCAAGAACGCAGCCTTGACGGGCAATCCGACTTATCCGTTGTTAAGTACATTGTTTGTAAATGCGGATCGGGACGTGGAACTAGGCGAGCGATGGGATCGAGCCCATCAGGTTCCAGCAAGTGATTCATTAGGAGAACATGTTCGTAAAATCGGATATGCGAGCTCACGGCAAAGTCCGTTACTGATGGGATTGCTAGCGCTGTCGTGCCTAGTGATGTATACCGATCGGCGTCTAGTACCACTGGCGTTGTATTTAGGGTTTGGATTACTGGCTTGGTGGTTTGCCACACACCATTTGGAACGATTCTTGGTACCGTTGATTCCGTTGTCTGCGGTCTTAGCGGGTGTAACATTAGAGCGATTGTTTTCCAATTCGAAGCTATTTTGGGGTGTGTGTATTGGCCTATCGCTCTATGGATTCATGTATCTTGGTGCGGGAATGGAAAATGACAGTCGTATTTTAGTGAAGTTGGATTTACTACGGCATGGACCCGCACTTTCGGAAACGACGACTGAGAAAGTGCATCGGTTTCTAAACTCAAAGCTAACTGACGATGATGTTGTGCTACTCGTGGGGGATGCTGAGCCGTTTGATTTGACACCACAAACAATCTATGCAACGTGTTTCGATCCGGATGTATTGCAGCGTGTCATTGATGGGAAGACGCCCACGGCCCAGCGTGGGGCACTGGCCGAGTTAAATGTGGATTATATTTATGTTAGCTGGGAGGAAATCAAGCGATATCGTTCAACCTATGGTTACGATAGTTATGTCACTCGCGAATTGTTTAACAAGCAACTATTGTCAACGGGCGTAATCTCGGTGGAAACTGAACTACAGATCGATCCGACTTTTGGGCAACTGTTCCGCTGTAATCAATAAACATTGTGTGTAAGGAAAATCACTAAATGCTTGTTCGCTATCTAGTTTCGAATTATCTGCGCTCCGCGGCTGGACAAGCGGTGCGCGATAAAGTGGAAACAGCTGTTAGCGAGAAAGCTCAAGACTTGCAGCAATTGACGGACGACCGAGAAATCCCCAATTGTGAAATCGCCTTAGTGTTTGCGAGTCACGTTGAAGCAACCGGTGTGCTAGACCAATTGGAAAAGGTTGTCAGCGTCCAATGCGCTGGGTTTGTTGAACATACGGGGAATTGGAATGGACTTGATGTTGTTGTCATCGAAGCGGGAGATTCTTGGCAATCTATCGCGCGGGCGACGACTGCTGTGATCAATCTGTATCAACCGCCGTGGATCGTTTCGGCCGGATTCTGCTGTGCTCTGCATCCCAAGTTCCGCAACGGCGGTATCGTCATGCCCAATCGCGTAATAGATACTCAAGACCGACGATTGGATGTTGGATTTAAAATATCGGAACAGGCGGTCAAGGAAACCAAAGGCTTGTATGTTGGCGAATTATTGACGGTCTGTGAAATATTAGACACGCCTAAAAAACGTAAACAGATGCATAAGCGAACGGGAGCAGTTGTCGCTGACATGGAATCGTCGGTTATTATGGAAATCTGTCGACAAGCGAGCGTTAAATGTATGAGTGTCCGAGTGATCACCGAAGAACTAGACGAACAGCCTCCGGAATTGATGAGTCGTATGATGAAGCAGGGCACTAAAGCTGGCAAGCTTGGCGCGTTATCCAAAGGTGTGTTCACTAAAATTGCTGGCGTCAAAGAAATGTGGGATATGAAAAATGCCGCATACTTATCATCAGAGCGGCTAGCAAAATTCTTGTTCGGTGTGATTGAGCAGTTAGCTAAAACACCAGAAACAACTGAAGCGGGTTTGTCCGAGGAATCGAATTGATGAAAATATTATTAACGGCGCCACGCGGGTTTTGTGCGGGTGTGAACATGGCGATCGAATGTCTTGATTTGGCAATTACCACCCTCGGTGCGCCAATCTATGTGTACCATGAAATCGTGCACAATAAGTATGTTGTCGAATCCTTCCAAGGCAAGGGCGCAATCTTTGTGAATAGCCTCGACGACGTTCCTCAAGGCTCGAATTTGTTGTTTTCGGCGCACGGTATTTCACCGGAGATCAGAGAGTTAGCACAACAACGCAACCTGTTTGCGATAGATGCAACTTGCCCGTTAGTAACGAAAGTGCATTTAGAAGCTGTCCGTTATGCGAAGTCTGGGTATACGATTTTCTTGATAGGTCATGCCGGTCATGATGAAGTATTAGGGACGATGGGCGAAGCGCCTGAAAATATGATACTGATTGAGGATGAAGATGATGTGGCCGCGTTGGATATTGCAGCGGGAACCGAGGTCGCGTATTTGACACAGACCACGTTGAGTGTTGACGACGCGGATAGAATTATTATGGCGATACGAAAGAAATTCCCGGCTGTGCATTCCCCGCCGAAAGCGGATATTTGTTATGCCACACAAAACCGGCAAGAAGCAATCCGAATCGTATCTGCAGAAGTTGACTTGGTGATAGTTGTTGGGAGTCAGAATAGCTCAAATAGTCAACGCCTCAAGGAAATTGCACTGGAGCTCGATCGGCAAGCCTACTTGATTGATGGTGTCGCAGATATTGATGATGCATGGTTTACAGAAGTTGAAAACGTAATGATCACCGCAGGGGCGAGTGCACCTGAAATCTTAGTTGAAGAGTGTGTCGACTATATTAAACAGCGGTTTGGGGCGGATGTGGAATTACGGGCGATTCGCGAGGAAGAAGTGCATTTCAATTTGCCCAAAGAATTGGTGAAATTGTTATAGGGGACCACGAATTCCCAAAATTACATTTCGCTAATCCGTAGGTTGCGAAAGGATAGATCGGTGGTGGGGTCATGACCTTGGATCATGATGCTGCCGGCTGCCGTGCGTAATCCACGACGCGGATTCTCATCGGATTTGCGAGTGTCGGTCCAATCGGTAACTTGGTATCCGTTAACCCAGACCGCGATGTGGTCGTCGCAGGCGATGATCGTTTTGTGAAACCACTGTTGATCTTGGGCCACAATGCGTCTGGCGTCTTGGCGACGGAAGATGCCACCGGTGCCACAATCTTCGGGTACGGTCGGGTCACCACCTTGCATGCCGTTTTGAATCTGACTCTCGTACCCCATCATCTCGTCGCCGGGGATACAGCGAAAAAAGATTCCGGAATTGAGACGTTCTAGGTGACTGATGCATTCGAGTTGCAGTACGAAGTTAGCATAATGTCCTTCGGTTTCCAATTGTCCCTTGCCGTTTTTAACGTTGAGAAAACCATCCGTTGTTACCGAGAAATCACTTTCCATATCTGGGTACTCAACCCACCCCGTTAAATCCTTGCCGTTGAAAATTGTGGTCAATGCCAAGGGCTGGAGGCGGATGTTGCGAAATGCGACCGCGCCGGAGTTGAGTTGCAATCCAATATGGCCTTTGCCTAATGGCGTTGAATCTTGATAGTCGAGCACTAGATTTCCGTCGAGCAATGCCGAGATTTGATTATCAAGAACAGTTATTTGAACCGTGTGCCATTGTGTGCTCTCGACTTGAGGTGCGATGCGTTTACGAGCGACTAGACTGCCTGTTGGAAAAGGATTGTCGAGTGGGGCGATGTTAAATTCGTAGCAATCTTTGGCAGGGTCGGAGGGAGTGCCACTGGTACTTAAGAAAATACCGCTGTTGGTTTCTGCATCGCTTTTAAATTCGAGGTGCAGAGTATAGTTGGTGAATTCAGTGGTGGTATAAAGTAACCCAGCATCCCCTTCGCTGACCGTGATTGCGCCATCGGCAACTTGCCAGTTGGCCTGAGTTGCCGCTTGCCAACCAAACAAAGTCGCCCCGTCAAACAACTGGATCCAGCCTTCGGCTAAGTCCTCAGTCGTGTTTGGTAGAGGTTCTGGTGCGGGTGCAATTGGCATCTCAATGATTACCGGTTGTTCAGTTGGCTGCTCAGTTGTTTGAGCATCCGGTGTTGTTGGAGTGATGGGGGTATCTTGGGACTCGGATCTATTGGAGTTGTTTGCATAATTAGAATCAGCAGATTCACCAGAATCGCAGCCAGTGATTTGTAGGAATGAAACGGCAAACAGAGTTAATGTTAGTAGGCGGAATAGAGACATATTAGTTTTCCAGAGGCGGGCAGATGTTGTTGGTGATTGTAAGTGAATGTGGAATCTATGATTCGATTATGTTTAATTGTACTTCACCAGTGATGCCACCGGCTTGGTCGGGCGCGCGATTTGGCCGTGGTAAAGGAGCACTGGCATCGTCTGTGGCTGGTAGGTCAACGAGTATTTCTAGTAAATTGGTTGCTTCGAGATGCTGTTGGATTTCGAAACTGAGATTACTTTGACCAAGCTGGATTTCGCCGACAGTGTTGTTGTTCACATATACCGTTCCCAACGCATCGACCGAATCAATTTGCACTTGCACGACATCATTTTCTTGCAGCCCAGTGGGGCAATGAAACGTACGCTGGAAGAGCACCTTTCCGCGAAAGTCGGCGCCCAGTTCAGAGCTCCAATCAGCTGGAAGTTTTAATCTTCCAGGACGTGGCACATCAGTATCGGATTCCTGAGATTGGCCGTCAGCGGTCCAGTAGGTGTGAGCTAACGGAGTGTATTGCCAAGGGCCTCGTAAGCGGATGGTGTGCATTGACTCAGATATTATTCAGGAGTGAAGTCATGATTGATGGTAAATTGTCGTGTTTGTTGCTGACCGTTTTGAAAAGCTCGCACAATCACCTGAAACCCGCGTAAGGAAATTGGGTAGGGAGGCATGGTTTCTAGTTCCGTTATATCATCAACGCCACCGTTGGCATTGTTGTCGATTCCATCATTGCCTTGGTCGACACCCAAAACACCATCCTGATCCACTCCATCGCGTTCATACTCGATCGTCCAAGTATCGAAAACACTACAATTGCCAAACGTATAGTAACCGGAACCAGCGGGATATAAAGGTGGTACGAACGTTGCGGCTGTGTTGAATTGTGCTCGGGTATCCGCTCGCGAGCTTAGCAAACTCCCTAGCTGAGCACCTTGTGCTGGTGTCAGATTAGGATTTGAGGTGTAGTTAAAACGCGAAGTGAAACCTAGGTCGACGTATGCACCGCGGCCGATTGCGGTAGTATGTGCGAGTGTTTCATATCCAGGATCACCAGGCGTTAACGGTTCACTGCCAGTGATGTCAGCCACGATTTTCACCAACGGATCGTACACTCGTACGTCAAACCCGATCACTTGGTCAAACACGACATCTTCGCCCATGAACATGCCTGATTGAAACGGGAGTCGTGCTGTTGTAAAAGGATGTGGAAAATTGGCGTCACGGTTTGGGTTGACTGGTAATGTTGGTAGATGGGCGACGCGGTTTTTACGCAAAGTAAGATCTGCCAGCGTGTTGGCGCTAACTGTCCCGTTGGCGTTGATACGGATGGAGATATCGTTCTCATTGATGAACGTAACTATATTACCAGTGGTCACACCCGAGAGAATGCCAACATCGTTATTGAGATCGGGGCGGATCAACAATGCCCGTCGACGCAGGGTAGCCAAGGGCATGCCGTTGTGTTGTGTCGGAGCAATCAGGCCTTCGCTCGGTTCATCTATATTTCCGTTACCATCGTTGTCGATGCCATCGCGGAGGAATTCCGTATTGCGAGGTTCTAGCCAATAAATGATCTCAGCGTTGGGTGAAGTAATAACCTCAAACCCGCCGGGTCGATTACTAGCGACAAATGACCCGCGCACGCGTCCAGAAAATGGCTTACCTAGTCGCCGTGAAGTAAACATGAGGACGTCGTCGGTATCACCTGTCAAAGTGTCAAAGCCACCGGAGGAGGTAATTGAATCATTGTCGATGCCTTCGATAATTTCAAAATACCCCATCGCTGATCCAGCGGTAGTGTTGGGCGTCGCTTGTACGGTGATGCCGCGAAAATCTTCACGCAGCAGATTGGTAACGTTGCGTAATTGGCCCGATAGTTGTACGTTTGCCCGACCTTTGTTGACGGCATAGGTTATTTGCCGAAAGGCTTCAATAACTCCGATGACGAGCAATAATCCGACAGTGGAGGCAACGAGAAGTTCGACGATGGTAAAACCACCATGTTGACGACGTTTTCGATTCATAGAAACTTCTGTGCAATGAGGAGAACGAGGATAGGCGAAAATATTTTAGGGGAAAAGCGTTACTCTTTAATAATACTCAAGAGCAACGATTTGTGGAACGTTATTTTTGCGTTGGGGGTATTGAACTATAATACATTATGATGCTGTTTTCCTGTTGTACCTATTGGGATAGCATTTTAAGCCCTTACGTTTCTGTTACGAATAATTACGAATTTGAAAATTGGGTAATCTAATTGTCTGTGTGCATTGTTCAATTTAGAGGATTACTATTTGGTTTACCATTGTAGAAATTCCTGTGGACGATTCAGATTTCGGCTAGACAGCAGCAGTGGAAATTCAGTTCAATACGGCTATGAGAGCAGCGATTAATAAAAAAACTGGGATTGGCAGAGCGGAAGTTCTCGTAGCCGTCGTTGTGGTCGTGTTGTTAAGCGGGATTTTACTTCCTTATATACTGAAACAACGGACAATGAGTCGTCGTATCATGTGTGATTACCGACTTACGCAACTCGGATACGCCGTCCAGTTAGCAGAATCGGCCAGCCAGCAACTTCCGACGTATCGCACCGCGTGGCCCGAACTACACATTAGTCCCGTGCCGGTAATCACCGGTGACCGCATTGTCGGCTGGCAATTCTCGTTATTACCGTATTTGCGTTTGACCCCAGACGCTGCCACAACCACGGATCCGGACGCCGCGCCGCGGATCGGCCTGCTACATCAGCATTTTTCCGACTATGTGGACGATTCTACGGCGCAAGCGCAGCAACGACTACACAAACTGTATTTGAATGATTTTGTTTGTCCAGCCAATAACCCGCCCCAGATTAACAAAGGCATTTTGCCAGGTGGTTGGAATTCTTACGTTGCCAACGGAGGCTTGCCGGATGCAGTCGGATCACCGGATTCAATTTACACGGTTGATTCCATCGCGAATGGGTTGTTTGTTGATGATCCAGCTTTATCGAAACACGCCGGCCAGCGTGAACTCTTTGGATTTCAATATATTGTAGACGGAGATGGGCTCGATAGTACTTTGATGTTGTCAGAAAATATTGACAGTGGTAAATGGACCGATACTTCTCAGGCTGCGTTGCTTTTCCATTGGCAAATTGATGCGCCGATTCCGGCGGGAGTTAAAACAGCACGCGTGCTCGGGATTAATGTTCAACGGGGGCAAGCGATTTCCGGTGACATTCGTTTTGCACGCATCTCCAGCAACCATGTTGGGGGGGCGAACGTGATTTTTGTTAGTGGCCGCACTCAATTTATAAGCGAGAACATTGACCCGCGAGTCCTGCGATACATGATGACATCTCGCGATGCGGAATGTATGTGGCCCGGTACGACCATTCCGATTTTTGAATAGGTCGCAATTAGCTAGTAAATTCGTCACGGACGTCGGCGATGATTCTCTCAATCCCACAATGGTTGGGGGCGCCAATTAGATTACTGATTTTCGTGAGATCAGGAACTCGTCGGCGAATATCTTCAAACGACTCGTCATAGGCATCCGTATACGTTTGGAACTCTACTTGCGATTTCGAGTCGCACACTTCGATTACTTTGTTGGCTAACTCCAAAATGGTAATTGGCGTGTCGCTGCCAATGTTGATGACTTCGCCGACTGCGGCCTCCGTCTGCATCAAAGTGAGTACGGCTGCAATGACGTCTTGGACATGAGCAAAGCAGCGGATTTGAGTGCCGTCATCATGAACGATCAACGGTTCACCCTTGAGTGCCGCTTGCACAAATCTTGGCAACACCATCCCATAGGCTCCGGTTTGGCGCGGGCCCACGACGTTGAAAAACCGTCCAATGACAATGGGCAGATTATGCTCTTTGACACACGCAAGTGCTAGAAATTCATCGATCGCTTTGGACACTCCGTAGGACCAACGTGGACGGGTTGTCGAACCAAACACGAGGTCATCTTCTTCGGTCCAAGTTTCTTTTGGATTTTTACCGTAGACTTCGCTAGTCGATGAAAAGAATGTTCGTACGGACTCGCCGTTTTCCACTCGTTGACGCAGTGCTGCCATTAACAGTTGTGTCGGATAAATGTTACGCTCGATGGTTTCAATAGGTTTACTGGCAATGAGTGCCACACCGACGGCAGCCGCGAGGTGGTAAACTTGATCTTGCCCAGCAACCACTTGGTTCATAAGTGTCTCATTACCAATGTTACCTTGGATATAGGTTAACGCCGGATTATCAATGACATGGGCGAGGTTGCTATCGCTGCCGGTCGACTGGTCATCAACAATCGTGACGTGGTCTCCCCGCGCAAGCAGTGCGGTTGTGAGATGTGAGCCGATAAAGCCCGCTCCGCCAGTTATCAAAACGTTCGGCAAGAATTATATCCTTTTCGAGTTACTACAGTTGATTTTGCGTTGATTAGCAAATATACCTAAGTCACCTGACCACCCTAAAAACGACAGATGTACATTGGTGACATCGGCAATCAACTCCTTGAATAATCACGTAAATCGGTTTTTTAGGCTGACTGTATGTCACTGCGCTTGTTTCTTAGACTGTTCGTAATGAGTATACTATTACTGATTACAAACTTTTTGCAAAAGTGTATTTACTTAATTGATTTATCGTGAGGAACTCTCGCATTACGAGATGTTGTATTAATATGTTCAAGCCTAAATTTCGCAGCCTTTCACGGGAATTGAAAACACACTTATTGTTCACTTTGTTTGCCTCCCTAGCACTGACACTAATGGCGACAAATATATCTGTAGTATGTGCTCAAGAAGAAGCTGCAGATGGCGTTATTAAACTCAAAGAAAAATCATCTCAGGATGCCTTGGATGTCTATTCCGACGCGGCCAAGTTTCAGAATGGTGCTAAGTTTGAAATTGCCGTTGAGGAATGGGAAGTGTTTCAAAAAGAATTCCAAGATGACCCCTTGGCTCCCAAAGCAATTTATTACTTGGGCATCTGCGCTTTACAACTGCAGCAATATGATAAAGCAGCGAGTGCTTTTGAATTTAC
>JAYZBF010000178.1:0-14657 GCA_036338835.1 Planctomycetota bacterium | reverse complement strand
AAGAAAAAGGTCAAGCAGGATGAGGATGAAGACGCCTCCGACGACGAATAGAGTTTTTTCTATTCACGGGTGTTTATTTCCAGAATTCCCACCAACGTGATCTTGAAATCGCGAGCTGCGGCGGAGTAATGACATTGCCGTGTGGCCCAATGGCATTTTCCATATGAACGCCTGCCATCTGTATGTTGGCCATCTTGGCATCGAGTAAGTTTGCGCCAGTCAAATTAGCTCCATTGAAATTCGATGTCGACATGTTTGCTCCGCGTAGATCAGCGTGAGCTAAATTTGCATCGTTACAATTTGAGCCTGTCAGATTAATCAAGCTCATGTCTGCCCGCAAAAATATTGTCCCCGTGCATTCGGCATCGGTTAATTTAGTATATCGCAGAATAGCATGCGAACAGTCAGCCTCGGTGAGGATGGCATTATCGAGATAGGAATCTGTCAAATCGGCGTACTGTAGATTTGCATTGGAAAAATTACAGCGAGTCAAATCGGCGCTTTTAAGAACTGCTCCTTCGAGATTTGAATTCTCAAAGTTAGCACCACGAAGATCCGCGTTGCGAAATGTCGCGCCGGGGAATTGCATATTCGAAAGATCGGCACCAGCTAATTTAGAGTTATCTAAATGATATCCGTCAAGCACTTCTTCATCTATACGAAGAAGCACTTCTTGGGTTTCATTATGCTTGATTTCGATCATAGCACAGCCCCTTTGGCGCCACAGAAATTCACATCGTCGAGCACTTACTAATAATTAACAAACGGTCTATTTTTCGCGTCGTAATTTTAAACACCGTAAAAGGACAAAAGTTATGCAAAATCTAGGTGTAAAGAAAAACTGTTTTCCTTGTCCTGTAAACTCCACGATAAAGATCATTTACTCCGAAATCAACACCATTTTGCGATTATTCTACTGAACCTCGAGCACTGCTGAATCGTGAGCTGTATAGGGAAAACAAGTGATTGCCCTCGAATCCTAATGTATTTCCCGTTAGGATTGCGTTTTATTGTTCGCATGGCTTGTGTGAAGGTATATCAAAATGGCTCAAGTAGCCGACGAATTTCGAATAGATTTAGACAGCTTTAAAGGTCCGATGGACCTATTGTTATATCTGGTGCGCAAACATGAAGTTGCTGTCGTTGATCTTCCTGTTGCGGATGTTCTCGAACAATACCTTGAATTTCTTGAAATAATTGAACAGCTTGATATCAACGCAGTCGGCGATTTTCTAGATTTAGCGAGTACTTTGACTGAAATCAAGTCGCGTATGGTATTGCCGCGTATGGAAGAAGCTGAGGAAGAAATTGATGACCCTCGCGACGAGTTGGTCCAGCGATTGCTGGAATACAAGACGTTCAGGGATGCCGCGGCTGTACTAGAAGATCAATCACGAGTCTGGCAGAAACATCACATCCGTCAGACTAATGATTTACCGGTGCGGCAAGTGAACGTTGTACAGCAACCAATTCAAGATGTTGAATTATGGGATCT
The DNA here is from genome assembly GCA_036338835.1 of Planctomycetota bacterium. Classification (GTDB taxonomy): domain Bacteria; phylum Planctomycetota; class Planctomycetia; order Pirellulales; family Pirellulaceae; genus UBA721. The sequence continues at coordinate 13,162 of JAYZBF010000178.1, read as the reverse complement.
TGTTAGCGCCATGGGGCGAATTCTCAAAGACATTGAAGTGGAAAAACCAGAGACGATTGTTTTTGATGACACACCGTTGCATGTTTATTTGACACAAATGCATCGGCGGATTGTTCGCGACGGCCATGTTCGTCTCTCGGAATTTTTTCAAATGGGAATGCACAAATCGGCGTTGATAGGTATGTTCCTTTCGATTTTAGAATTAGTGCGTCATCATGGAGTATATGCTCATCAAGTCGGTGTCGGCGGTGACATTTGGCTGGAGCGAGGCGAGATGTTCCGGGAGGATATTGACTTATCGAACGTGGATCAATATGACGGCAAACGAGTCATTTCTGACGATATGCCGACTAAAATGCGATAACGTCTCTAATTCTTAGGGATGTCCAATGGGGGATAGGTCAGAAATGTTTTTACGGCTAAGATCAATTACGTCATGGTAGAAAACCTTCCTTTAAAAACATTGTCACACGCTGGTTTAACCATCGAAGGTTATTCTCGTGCTGCGGTGCAGACTTACTGGCGGATTCCCGAGCTGAAACTCGGTTTTGATATTGGTGCTCAACCTTGGGATTTTATGGGCACCCCCAATTGGTTTATTAGCCACACTCACATGGATCATATCGCCGCGTTACCGGTATATCTTGCTCGGCGGCGGATGATGAAAATGGAACCGCCGACCATCTATTTGCCAGGCCGCGCGATTGCACCACTTAATGACATGCTCACTGCATTCACACGATTAGACCGTGGAAAACTTCCTTGTAAGTTTGTGGCAGTACAACCCGGTGATGAAATTGAATTGAATCGAGAATATGTCGTTCAGATTGGCGAGAGTGAGCATACGGTCCCCGCTCTCAGCTTTCTTGTTTGGCACCGGAAAAATAAGCTCAAAGAAGAATTCCAAGGTATCTCCGGCACAGAAATCCGCAATTTGCGTCAAGATGGCATTGAAGTATCTGCCGAACAACGGATACCGATTCTGGGATACACCGGTGACACAACAGTCGCAGGTTTGGACAATATGCCCGAGTTGCTTCAGGCCAAAATATTAATCACCGAAATGACATTTGTAGCGGCCAATCATAGTAAAGAAAAAATCAAGAAAAACGGGCACATGCACCTAAATGATTTTATCGAACAACAGGACCGATTTGAAAATGAAGTTGTTATCGCAGCGCACTTCAGCACTCGCTATTCCGATAGTTTCATTCGCCGCACGGTGGAAAAAGCGTTACCAGGATTACTAGACGGTCGTCTGCATTTGTGGCTGTAATGCAACTGGTTTTGAGTAAAGGGTTTGCCTAGATGGATAGCGAACTAGATAATCAATCCTTTGCTGACACGACCACAGCACAGTCTGCTTATATTCATGTTCCCTTTTGTCGACATCGGTGTGGATACTGCAATTTTACGCTTATAGCTGGCCGATCCGATCTGCATGCCGAATATATTGAAGCACTCGGCCAAGAACTGTCACTGCTGCAAACGCCCCGCCCAGTAGATACTTTGTTTATCGGTGGCGGCACTCCGACTGAGCTTTCCCATGAACACTTACAACGGTTGTTACAACTGGTCGGCCAATGGTTTCCATTGAAAGCGGGAGGCGAATTATCCTTGGAAGCGAATCCCGAGGATGTTGATGCACACTTAGTCGATCTCTTGTTTGTCGAAGGTGTTAATCGAGTCAGCTTGGGCGGCCAATCCTTTGAGCGCTCGAAATTAAAGTGGCTCGAACGTAATCACAATGAGATATGTTTGCACAACAGTTTTGAGCTATTAAGTAAAAAAATTGATACGGTATCGATGGATCTGATTTTCGGTACGCCTGGGGAGACGGTATCGATGTGGGAAAAGGATGTTGAGCAGCTATTGGACTTAAATCCGAAGCACATTTCGACCTATGGATTAACAATTGAACAAGGGACTTCTTTTTTTGGTCAGCTGCAGCGAGACGAGTTTGAATTGCCGAGCGAGGAGGTACAGCGAGAGATGTATCTATTAACGCGTCACAAACTACAAAGTCAGGGGTACGAGCATTACGAAGTATCCAACTTTGCCTTACCCGGATTTCATTGTCGCCACAATGAAACGTATTGGTTGGGCGCACCATATTATGCCGCGGGACCTGGAGCTGCGCGATATATCGACGGTCGCCGTGAGGTCAACCACCGTAGTACGATTACCTATCTCAAGAAGATCGCCGCAGGTGAATCGGTGGTTGCAGAATCCGAGCAAGTAGAGGGTAGCGAACGGGCGCGTGAGGTTCTGGTTTTCGCATTGAGACGATTGAGCGGTATTACTCCTGCCTGGTTCAAATCAACCACAGGTTTCGATTTGATGGCTTTAGGTGGTACGCAGTTAGATCGGTTCGTGCAACTTGGTTTGTTGGCTTGGCACGACGATTGTTTGCGATTAACCGAAGAAGGGCTCTTGGTGAGTGATAGTATTTGGCCCGAATTATTGTGACGTGTCTATTGTTGCTTTAACCATAATTGTAACTGTTGGTCGACTTCCTCGATCGACAGTAGCTTCTGAGGTATGACATCGCGAATTCGTTTTTCATCATACCGTACATAATCGGGATACCGCAGCAACTCTATTTCTTCTTCTAATGCAACAATCCAACTTGGCACATCAATGCCAGAGCCCGTGGATGTTTCTGTGAGTGCGTTCGTTTCTGCGAGCAGGTGGTCGAAGGCTATGCGCGGTTGGTCAAGGTGTTGACTTTCTTCGAGTGCAGGTTCAACGAGAGAACGCAAAAAATCAATATGCATCGAATGCGTAAACTGCTCTCCTATACGGTTGGCAACGGTCCGCATTTTCATGGAGTATTGCTGCTGTAGTTTTTCAAGTCGCCCCAGAAACATGTTGGCTTCTTCTTGAATTCGTTGGATAAGACTTTCCCGCCACAGTTGCGCAGCCGAGGTTTTTTCGTGCGATGTTAAAAGTTGGTGCGCTTGAATGACGGGCCGCAGGTTCCAGCAGATACGATCATAGCGTGTTCGTAGTCGCAGGAAATCCAATAGCATGTACAGCATTTCACCATGGTCGCTTTGGGTTGTGGTGCTGTTGTAGTCTCGATATTCGTTATAGTTCTCAACGATGGATTCTAAGATGAGTGATAGCAGAGCGGTCGTTTCATCCATGGTAATCGTGGAAGTTAGATCGTCACAAAGCTTGAGATTGATCTGTGGTTCGTCGCAGATTGCCGTCAGCCAGTTCTCAACGCCTTGTAGCAGAATACCCCGAATATTTCCCATCGCTAGGAATTGTTGAGTGAAAAGATCGTTGCCGTAAGTTTCGATAAATGCCACCGTCGCATTCCACATTGAGGTGTTGTTGATTCTTTCTAAGACGGATAACCGCAGGGTTTGGCTATGGGCCAGCCAGTTGCTCAACATCGATTCGGTGATTTGCTCGAGCGATTGTACTAACAGAGTTGCCACGGCATCGGCATCAGAGATCGCTGGCGTTTCCTCGCTTGCGTCCTCAGTCGAATCATTGTTGGCAGTTTCGGCATCGGCCACCATTTTAATATTGCTGGTGTCCCATGAGGAACACGATGCAATCAAGCATTCGACGATGGCTTGGTATCCAATATTAAACAGTTCATCAAATTCGGTGACGGCGCCCAAACCCACAGGATGTTGTCGTTCCATGGTACGAGCAGTTTCAAGTAGATGGCATGTTTCATGGATCAGGCCCAAGCGAGGTAACCAAAGCAGGAGGTCTGAGATGGTCCGTTGACGGATACGACTATTGACGATATCGCGTGGTTGACCACCTTTGGAAAGTGGTACATACAGCAAGGGAAGTTGGGATAATCCGTCGATGAGAAGGTCCCAGTGTTCTCGTAACCCCTTTTGGTTTCCTTGAATCAACTCCGCAAAAATACGAGACGTGACTTCTTCAAATTCAACAATGGGTGAATCCGCAGTATATAAATCGAGCTTTTGCTGCAGATAGATAATCACGGAATCCAATATGCGTTTGGTATCGGTAACTTCGATCGTCGTGGCGATAACACGTTCCGTTAAGGATTCTAACGTGACTCGATGTCGATCGTATTGAGTCATGGACTCGAAGTCACCAACTGGAGCAGGAATGACGTGTCCCCCGATAGATTCAATGAGATCTTCAAGCTTCTGACGGTTCTCGGCGAGTCGCTGGGACCAGTTCGTGATTGTTTGTAAGCTCTCTCGGATGAGTTGTGGTTCTGCTGGTTCGTGGTGGCGAATACTTATAGCTTGACCTAGCCCAGCGATTTTCCAGAGACTTGCAAGGCTATCGTGAAACGCTAAACGCCGATCAATTTGTTCGCCTAGATGCAGCAATTCACTGTGGTCCGGATCAGAGTTATCAAAAATCTCACCTTCCACTCCATCGTCGGTGGAATCCCGATAGGAAACGTTTTCATATGCAGCGCTGAAAATGCTCTGTTGCTCCGTCTGCTCGTCACTTTCTAGCTCGTCGTCAAATTCATCTTCGAACCGATCCGTAATGCCACTATGGAATTCGGGGATGGACCAATAATCTTCCGAATTTGCTTCGAAGTAATCGAACAGCTTGCGTACGAGGTTCCATTTTTTGCTCACGACCGTTGATTGTTCGTCCGTATCCGTGTGCTCATCCGAGTTGCCAATAACATCGAGTAGCCAGCGACGCGTGAGGATATAGAAGGAAGAGTCATTTTGCTCGAGCGGAATTCGGTCGGCTTCACTTAGCCAGTTGATCAGGAGTGCCATAGAGGCCACATGATCGCCTTGTTCCAGCAGTGAATGGATGACGAGCGAATAGGCTTTGGGCGAATCGAAAATTTGAGCGTAGGGTGCCCAAAATTTCACGTTCCCAGTTTCGGCCCCGCCCTTGTGCCACAAATTTAAAGCCTCGGCAACATGTGACGCAGCGTCGTACAACGCGTTTGGGTCGGCCGCGTGTATAGCTGTCACTTGATGGGCGGCGTATTTGTACCACCATTGAGAGGCTTCTTGGAAATGTTCATCGATGCGTTGGCAAAGCACTTGATCATCTTTTGCGGCTGCTTCACTCCATGTTTTCGCTAGGAGTGCAAAGAACTGCTCCACGATTAAGACAAGTTCGTCGATGCGGTGGTCGTGAACACTGTTTTCTAATGCTGGAAACAGGCTAAATTGGCAATCAAATCCGAGAATATTCCAAGGGTCAACAAAGGCGCCACACTGGATGCCTCGTTGAATAAGGTAAAATATCGACCCAGCAATATTGACGGCCTCCGCTAGGTTTTTATTTTCGATCGCCTGCAGAGATTGGTCGAGTTGGCAAGCAATGCGGCACCTAAATCGAGCCGAAGGAACGGGTACGAGGCTAGCTTTCTCGCGCGCAGCATCGTGGTGTCCCATGAAGGCAAATATTTGGCCGAGGTGAATATGTTCGAGTTGGTGGGCTCGGGTTTCCGTTAGTTGAGCATTGAGGTGTTGTCGAGCGGCGCCGAAGGGTTGATGGCGAATCAATGTTTCCGCTGCCAACCGGTCACGATGAACACGATCCGTTCGTTGTAACAGGTCTCGATAAAAGCGATCGCGGTAGTTGGCAATTTGTGGCATGAGACTTGCCAATGTGGTTGAGGAGTCATGACAACTAGGGCCCCAGCCATTGATTCCCGAAGACATCAATATTGTACCGGCGAGGACTGCCGCCGCTTCAAACAAAGCTTCCTCAATATCGAGATCTGGACGATCTAATTGCCTTTGCATTAAGGCATCGAGAGTGACCTTTTGAATGACAAATCGATCGTAGTATCCTTGTTGGTCGATATGATGTGGGTCCCACATGCCAAAATGGTGATTCGGCCGTTTATTAGCGGGGTGATCGAAATCATAGGATCGCGGATCGAAGGCGATTTCCTTGAGGTTGTTTGTGTCCAAACAGGCTTCACGCAACAATGCTTCATCGGTCTCTTCCAAGAGTTTGACCGTCTTGTCGATCACTCGCTGGTAGGTTCCCTCACAAGCCCCGCTTCCTTGAATGTAAAGCGGTACGGGTCGCAACCATTCGTGAGGGTCGGGTTGGATCTTCTGGGATTCTAGAGTGGCCACGGGCCGATAGCCAATGAAGTCATTAAATTGCCGCAGTAGTGTTTCGGTATTAAGGTGTTCGAAATCGGGTCCCTGGCTTAGCACCAAGTCAAATGCGCGGCCAATAAAATATGAATTGAATAGTTGAATCTCGGATTGATGGAAAAGTAAATCCTGATGGAACATGAAATACGTTCGCAGCAATTGGTCAAAAGTCGTTTCAATAACGATTCGAGATTGATCGTTGTTGGCAAAAGCATCGTTCTGCTGCGCTAGATGATCGATGGCTTCAAATAGGAAGTCGTATAAACGGGTCCAAGTTTCCTCAGGATAAACCGCTGTTAGCTTTTTCCAGATGAGGTTGAGGTTGCTATAGAAACGAGGGTCTTGAGTGCCAGCGGAAAAGTTGAGGTATCCTAGCACTTGTTCGAGTGCAGTTAATTCATCTGAATTAAGTTCACTTACCTTCATACTGGGTATTTCACAGTTGCTAGTAGGATGCGACGAAACTGTCCTGTGGAAACCATTTATTAATGCTCACCTTTGGGATAGACATTCAATTTAAAGGTACTTTCCGAGTTGGTCTATAGCCCTGAAAGTTGCGCGACCCAGGGGAGTGCTAACGCTGCTAATCGGCGAAGTTGGACATTAATATGCTCGGCAGCTGTGTTTCTAGGGTAGGACTATGACGTTTAGCAAGGTTTGGTAATCGTTTTCCCCCAATTAACGTAAAGATTGACGGCAATTATGGAGAAATGGTGCTGTATTAGCTGAATATAGTGATAGGTATCCATAGCCAGAACAGGTAAAGATGAAGGTAGATTTTTTACCGTTCAACACTATGATAAATATATGATGGGTGTACGTTGTAGATGATTGCACCTACAGGATGCAAAAGATAGTAACGATCAAGTCTCTAATCTAACGGAACAATGATATGCGTATAATCAGCACTCTGGCATTGAGCATGCTGTTGCTATTCGGCACCCCACTTTATGGTCAACTTCGTACCAATGGACTGATTACTCACAATGCGGCACGTAGTTTAGGAATGGAACGGGCTTGGTATTTGCAGGTCCCGATGAATCCGTACTCCAATAGCATTTTAGATGTCTATTTACACGTGAATGCCGCCGAAGCGGATTGGTCCTACGAAGTCACACAAGGCGACGACTCTTACATTTTTAGGGACAAAGACCTTGATTCCTTTGGACGTCCCCTAGGCCGAGAGCAAGCAAAAATAAACGCCAACGCATTTCGCCTTAAGCTTGGCGGTGGCGCCGACTTGATCGAACATTCCGTACCCAAAATCTATTTGTCGATGTTGTCGGACCGTGGTGATGTTACGCTTGTTAATGGTGAAACCGGACAGGTGTATTGGTCAACCCATGTTGGAAATCCTCGTCATCCCGCTGTGGGCGTTTGCACGAATGATGAATACACAGTCGTTGTAACTGGTGTTCGCGTATTTGTGTTACGAAATGCTGATGGCGGCATTGTCCAAGAACGCATGACGCAGAGTTTACCAGGTGGTGGCCCAGTGATGGTCAACAAACATGTTTTCTTACCTTCAATTCAAGATCGTGTCGAATACTATAATCTAGATCGATTTAGCTGGACGCCCGATGTTTTAGCATCGGCAGGTCGAGTTGTGACTCAACCAGCGATTGGTGGTCAAAGCATTGCTTGGCCCACGGATCGCGGTAATGTCTTTGTTGCTGGCACAGGACGACCTAAGCTTTGGTATCGTGTCGAGACGATCGGCAAAGTGGTTGCTCCAATCGCCTATCAGCAACCTGGAAAGTATGTTGCGAATTGCCTAGACGGGTTTGTGTACTGTTTTAACGAACGTGATGGTCGCTCGATTTGGCGCCAAAGCCTAGGCGAGTCACTAATACGGGAACCGGTTATTGTAAGAGACAAAGTGTATGTTATTTCACGGAATAAAACTTGTTATTGTTTGAGTATGAAGACTGGCGATGTTCAGTGGAGCCATCCCGACATTACGCAAATTGTTTCGGCAAGTAGCGAACGACTTTACGCTTTAGATCGACTCGGGAACATGCTCGTTCTTAATCTCAAAAATGGCGGTCACTATACAAGCTTAGCCGCTGGTAAGATTGATTTTGTAATGGTGAACGCGTTTACAGACCGCATTTATATGGGAACTCGTAGTGGGCTCATCCAATGCATCCACGAGACCCATCGTGAATTCCCCATGTTACATGTTGACGAAGCTGTGACGACCGATGATGCCGCTGAGGGTGATAATAATGACAATCCGATGAATCCTGTCAATCCAATGCCACAGGCTCCGGTCGCACCACCTGCGGCTAATCCATTTGGTGGCGGCGTTAAACCACCCGCGGCTAATCCATTTGGTGGTGGTGCAAAACCACCCGCTGCAAATAACAATCCATTTAAGTAACGATGTAGTGGATTGGCATTCAGATATCGTTGCCCAACTTGTATTAGATGGGTGGCCACGCATCAGCCGTGCTCGGTACATAATATATCCATTGCCGAACTTGTACGGTTTCTAACAAATAATCATCGCGGCCACTTGACCATTGCCTGCGCACATTGCAAACTCTGTGGTTGTACTGCTGTTTTTTAACAGCGGAAGAGCGGTTGCTCTTTTAATCATTAGCTGTTTGTTATTACCGTTACGGTATGGAAATGTTGGAATATGTCCTCGCCTCCTGTTCGACGTGCACTGATTAGCGTAAGTGATAAACTTGGTTTAGTTGATTTTGTCCGAGGGCTTGAAGTTGCTGGTGTTGAAATCTACAGCACTGGTGGAACTCGCCGTCATCTAGAACAAAGTGGAATCGATGTCTTAGATGTAAGTGACTATACCGGTTTTCCCGAGATGATGGATGGACGCTTGAAAACCTTGCATCCACGGATTTTTGGCGGAATTCTCTGTCGCCATGATCGTGAAGACGATATGGATTCGCTGGAGGAACACGAGATAGCTACTTTTGAGCTAGTCGTTGTAAATCTGTATCCCTTTGCAGCAACCATCGCTCGGGCAGATGTAACCCGCGAGGAAGCAATCGAACAAATTGATATTGGTGGTCCGAGTTTGGTTCGAGCTGCTGCCAAAAATCATCAATTTACGACGGTCGTCACCAATACGCAGCAGTACAGTAGTGTGCTTGAAGAAATTCAAGAGCATCAAGCTACCACGTTGGAAACACGTTATCAACTCGCGGCCGCAGCCTTCGCGATGACCGCTCAATATGATCAAGCGATTGCTGCTTATTTTGCGGAAGCAGAACAGGATTCGCAATTTAAGCAAGATCATAACATTGGATTACGGCTCAAAGCAGAATTGCGCTATGGTGAGAATCCACATCAAGAAGCAGCGCTGTACTCCATTTCCGGCAGCCATGGCGCAAGCCTAGTGCAGGCACGCCAATTGAACGGCAAGGATTTGTCCTACAACAACTTGCTAGATCTCGACGCTGCCCTGCAAATTGCCTTATCGTTCACCGATCCGGCATGCAGCGTAATCAAACATAACAATCCCTGCGGTGCTGCTGTGGGTGAATCCTTATACATCGCAACGGAAAAAGCGATGGCCGGTGACCCACTCAGTGCCTTTGGCAGTGTGTTGGGTTTTAATCGTGTCGTGGATGAGCAAACGGCTGAATTCTTGGCCGCACCAGGATTATTTATCGAAGCAATTGTGGCCCCCGAGTTCTCAGCCGGTGCGATTGGAATATTGACGACTAAACCTAAGTGGCGTAACAATGTGCGGTTGATGCAAGTCGGTAATCTTGATCAACGTGATACAGAATTGGTTTATCGTCAAATCAATGGTGGGATGTTAGTGCAAGAGTCCGATACGGTTGCCGATGACTATTCGACATGGGAAGTGGTGACGAAAACACAACCTGATGATTCGCTACGAGATGAATTACGATTCGCTTGGCAAATCGTTCGTCATATCAAATCCAATGCGATTGCTATTTGCCGCGATCAATCCGTGGTTGGTGCCGGAGCGGGACAAATGAGCCGAGTGGATGCGGTGAATATCTCGATAGAAAAAGCGGGTGAACGCACGACCGGAGCTGTCCTTTCTTCAGATGCATTTTTCCCGTTTCCCGATGCGATTGAATCTGCCGCCGCAGCGGGGATTGTCGCGATCATTCAACCCGGCGGTTCGCGCGGTGATGACGCTGTCATCGAAGCATGTAACTCACATGGTATTGCGATGATCTTCACCGGTTGTAGGCACTTTAAACATTAATCGCCTCCAGCGGTTGAGATTTTGAAAGGGTTTTCGAACGTGGTTGAGCAACTGGAAAGTTCGACCCCCGAGTTTCTGAGGTGGACGCTAGCGGTTCCTTGCAATCTCAAAGAGTTTTCGCAGTGGAAGAATCCCGATAGAGTTGAAAGACATTTGCGTGCGATTCGTGTTTGTGAAACTGCAATTCGTGAAGGACGTGTCTTAGACCGTATTTGTGTAGCTGCTCAACAAGATGATGATCCAGCGAATACCCTCGGTTTTCGAATCGCCGATGTCGTGGAATCGTTTGGAAGTTTAGAGGCGATTGCGAAAACTTGTGAAGATTGTGCTGCTAATGCCATTAAAAACTTACACCCGACGGCAAATGTTGGCTGCTTTGGACTGATGCCCATACTAAATATCCAAGTACACCCAGCGAGTGAAACGACCGTATTGGGCGAAACCAATTTGCAACAGCTTCTCGATAAAATCTTGAACAACAATCTTGATCTTGGTTTACGTATCGCTAAGTATTTTGTACCGACTCGACCAATATGGTATGGCTTATGGATTCCCGATTCGCCGTCGTTACAACAACGACAGATCCAATTGGAAGTGATGGATGAGCTGTTGATGTCTGTTACGGACACGCACGTCAATTCAGCGTGGAAGTTATTTACCGCAGCTATGAGGATTAGTGTGGAACACGATTTTGAGATCAGGATTGAATTGTGTCCAGCTGGTGTACGTGACAATGTAAATTGGACAGTTCCGGAACATTGCTGCCGCTGTCATGCACCTTGGAAACCAGACTTGCGGAAAAGTATGCCAAGCTGTCAAATTTGTAAGTATCAAGGTCAACCCAATAAACGACATCAAGGGTTTGTTCAAGGCAAAAGGCCCTACGGGAAATTGAGCCAGTTTTTGGGCGAACAACAGGCGGCGTTGTTTTTAGAACAATATCGCCAACGTGAAGGCAGATAACGTGTCGAAATCCGAAAGTGTATTAGACAATATTGTCGCAACTAAACGCGATGAAATTGTGCGCGCAAAAGCGACTCTACCTGAGGCGGAATTGCTTGTTCGAGTCGCAGATGCACCACCAGTACGGGATTTCTTTGCTGCTCTGGCGGCTCCGGGTGTTATCAAGCTGATTGCAGAAGTGAAGAAAGCATCGCCTTCCGCTGGGTTGATACGCAAGGATTTTGATCCGGTGGAAATAGCACTTGCCTATGCAAACCATGGCGCAACATGCATTAGTTGCTTGACCGATGAAGAGTATTTTCAAGGAAAGCTCGGTTATTTGACGCAGATTCGTGAGGCCGTTTCACTGCCTGTTCTTCGTAAAGATTTCATTATTGACGTATATCAAGTGCTCGAAGCACGTGTGGCGGGAGCTGACGCAGTTTTGCTCATTGCCGAATGCCTCACAGACGTTGAATTGAAGCAACTTTATGATTTTGTCGTTGAATTGAAAATGACTCCTTTGGTTGAGTTCTACACAGCTGAGAATCGCCAACGAGTGCTGGATGTAGGGGCAACCGTGGTGGGCGTAAATAATCGCAATCTACATACCTTCGAAACGGATTTACAGCATACGATTGCGATGCAGGCAGAATTGCCAGCTGAGTGTTTGTTAGTGGCCGAAAGTGGCATTGGCACTCCGGAAGATGTTGCTATGCTTGCCGGACAAGGTGTCGATGCAATGCTTGTGGGTGAAAGTTTAATGCGTCAAGCTGATATCGGCGGCGCTGTCGAAAGTCTCTTATCGCTAGTAAGAGCATAAAAACTCTTTTTTGCTCCGAAAATGAGACCCCGTCGATAGAAATATTTATATACGCAGCAGGATACCCCCCTACTGGTCCATATATTAAACAATCGGTATAGAACCCAGATTCTGAATTCCGTATACTTTTGCGACTAAGAAAATGAAGGGGGAAGTACGTTGCAATAAAGGCAAATTACGATGATTCCCCGTTGCGCAAAGGTTGTGTCGCACACCCTCCCCTTTCAATTCCTTGTACTCATTATTGCAACCCTGTTTTTGTTGGGTTGTGGAACGACCAAGACCAAGACAGGAACAGATCAGCTGTTGATGTCGAACGCGGTTGATTTAACAGTAGGTGATTTGGATTTTAGCACTGTTGCTGGTGAAAAAGTATTCTTGGACACGCAGTTCATAAATGTCAAAGGATATGGATTTGTCAATTCTCAATATATAGTTAGTTCGCTGCGCCAGCAGTTAATTGCGCATGGTTGCGAATTACTCGATTCCAAGAGTGAAGTGGACTATATCATAGAGGCTCGTGTCGGTGCACTTGGTACGGATAGTCAAACGATTACATATGGAATTCCGGGTAACAATACCATTGGCAACATGGTGTCATTGCTTCCCAATGCTCCCGCCGTTCCGGTCATTCCCGAGATTTCGATTGCCAAGCGAGATGACACTGCGGGCATTGCAAAGATATCGGTCTTTATTTATGAAAGTAAAACCAAGATGCCTATTTGGCAATCAGGCGTTGAATACGCACGAAGTACGTCTAACGATATGTGGATTTTTGGTGCAGGTCCACTGCAATGGGGAACGGTTCATGGGCAAACCAAATTCGCCGGTACACCCATTAATTTTGGTGACTTTAATGTAGCCAAATGGCTTCGCCCGAAGGAACAACCACTTGATGCTGAACACGCGATCTACTTCAATAAGTTTAAGTTCGGCAATACATCCTCTTCACTAGTTCTGCCGGCGGCTTATACCCCCGCTGACGGGTCAGTGGATGAACCGGATGAAGAAGTTAAAGACCCAGATGAACCGGCTGTTTTCAATCCCGATCCAGCAGCTCGTCAGATACCTCAATAATTACTC